>NZ_JAJNIE010000001.1:0-440357 GCF_022387115.1 Mammaliicoccus sp. F-M27
CCTGTTCCCATGCCGAACACAGAAGTTAAGCTCTTTAGCGCCGATGGTAGTTGGGCTTACGTTCCGCGAGAGTAGGACGTTGCCGGGCAAATAATAAATATTACATTACATATTTTAAATGGAGAATTAGCTCAGCTGGGAGAGCATCTGCCTTACAAGCAGAGGGTCGGCGGTTCGAACCCGTCATTCTCCACCATTTAAAGCCGGCCTAGCTCAACTGGTAGAGCAACTGACTTGTAATCAGTAGGTTGGGGGTTCAAGTCCTCTGGCCGGCACCATGTTTTTTAGAGCCATTAGCTCAGTTGGTAGAGCATCTGACTTTTAATCAGAGGGTCAGAGGTTCGAATCCTCTATGGCTCACCATTAGCGGGTGTGGCGGAACTGGCAGACGCACTAGACTTAGGATCTAGCGCCGCAAGGCGTGGGGGTTCGACTCCCTTCACCCGCATTATTATTAATATGATTTACAGCATTTAATTTTGCAGAAGTAGTTCAGCGGTAGAATACGACCTTGCCAAGGTCGGGGTCGCGGGTTCGAATCCCGTCTTCTGCTCCATTATTTGCCGGGGTGGCGGAACTGGCAGACGCACAGGACTTAAAATCCTGCGGTAAGTGATTACCGTACCGGTTCGATTCCGGTCCTCGGCACCATATTAATATGCGCCCGTAGCTCAATTGGATAGAGCGTTTGACTACGGATCAAGAGGCTAGGGGTTCGACTCCTCTCGGGCGCGTAATGACCATTTTGGTTACGGGAAGTAGCTCAGCTTGGTAGAGCACTTGGTTTGGGACCAAGGGGTCGCAGGTTCGAATCCTGTCTTCCCGACTCTTTAAAAGTTTCATGTTAAATGGGGGCTTAGCTCAGATGGGAGAGCGCCTGCTTTGCACGCAGGAGGTCAGCGGTTCGATCCCGCTAGTCTCCACCATTTAAAATTAATATTATTACGGCGGCGTAGCTCAGCTGGCTAGAGCGTACGGTTCATACCCGTGAGGTCGGGGGTTCGATCCCCTCTGCCGCCATTTAAAATTTTGAATATAATACATATTTTAAATTTTGGACCTTTAGCTCAGTTGGTCAGAGCAAACGGCTCATAACCGTTGGGTCGCAGGTTCGAGTCCTGCAAGGTCCATACTTATATATTGGAGGAATACCCAAGTTCGGCTGAAGGGATCGGTCTTGAAAACCGACAGGGGCTTAACGGCTCGCGGGGGTTCGAATCCCTCTTCCTCCGCCATTATATTTGTCAAATAACTTTATATTATCGCGGGATGGAGCAGTTCGGTAGCTCGTCGGGCTCATAACCCGAAGGTCGGTGGTTCAAATCCACCTCCCGCAATTATTATTTTTTTAGGTCCCGTGGTGTAGCGGTTAACATGCCTGCCTGTCACGCAGGAGATCGCGGGTTCGATTCCCGTCGGGACCGCCATTTTTAAAAATTAATGTATGGCTCAGTAGCTCAGTCGGTAGAGCAAAGGACTGAAAATCCTTGTGTCGGCGGTTCGATTCCGTCCTGAGCCATCTTTTAACATTATGCCGGCCTAGCTCAATTGGTAGAGCAACTGACTTGTAATCAGTAGGTTGGGGGTTCAAGTCCTCTGGCCGGCACCATCTATCGGGAGGGGTAGCGAAGTGGCTAAACGCGGCGGACTGTAAATCCGCTCCTTCGGGTTCGGCAGTTCGAATCTGCCCCCCTCCACCATCATTATTTTAATAGGGGCATAGTTCAAAGGTAGAATAGAGGTCTCCAAAACCTTTGATGTGGGTTCGATTCCTACTGCCCCTGCCATGGCGGTTGTGGCGAAGTGGTTAACGCATCGGATTGTGGTTCCGACACTCGTGGGTTCGATTCCCATCAGCCGCCCTTAATTTTTTATTAATGGGCTATAGCCAAGCGGTAAGGCAACGGACTTTGACTCCGTCACCCGCTGGTTCGAATCCAGCTAGCCCAGTAGTCAGGCGGCATAGCCAAGTGGTAAGGCAGAGGTCTGCAAAACCTCTATTCACCGGTTCAAATCCGGTTGCCGCCTCCATTAATAATTTGCGGGAGTATTTCAACTCTTAGAATACATTCCTTCCCGGAATGAGATATAGGTGTAAATCCTATCTTCCGCTCCATTTTCATAATTAAATATTAATATGCGGGAGTATTTTAACTTTCAGAATGCATTCCTTCCCGGAATGAGATATAGGTGTAAGTCCTATCTTCCGCTCCATTATTTCTTCCATTGGGAAGATTTTTTTGTTTATATGAGTAATTTTTGAGCAATCTTTAATGATATAATCTGTTATGTACAATAAATAAATTTAATATAGATAAAAGGCGATACGACAAAATGAGTCGTATCGCCTTTTTTAATTTGATATTATAAACAGTGTTTAAAAGCATATCATTGACATATCGAGAAAAGACGATATAATAGGGCTTATGGAATATATAAATATGTTTAAAGCATTATCAAACGAAACACGGTTGAATATTTTGAAATGGTTAAAAGATCCTGAAGTGAATTTTCCAAAACAAGGAGCACATTTACCAAAAGGGGTGAGTCTTAAAGGCGGAGTGTGTGTAGGTGATATACAGGAAAAAACAAATGCTTCTCAGTCTACTATTTCTCAATATTTAACTATTCTACAGAATGCTGGGCTATTAGAGTCTGTTCGTTATGGACAATGGACATACTATAGAAGAAACGAAGAGACGATTAAAGCTTTAGCTAGAGCTATTGAAACAGAAATTTGAACTTTTAAATTTCTGTTTATTATTTTCTGTATTATATCGTGATATTTAGATATTCAAATATACAATTATTTAAATAGGAGGATTTGCATGAAAGTTTTTATTTATATTATAGCTATATTAGCTGGCTCAGTGCTTAGTTTTGAAAGTGCTATATATGGAAAATTGGGTGAGAATATAGGTCAACTAGAAACGAGTTTTTACAATTTTCTTATGGGTACTTTAATTTTAGGTATTCTAGTACTATTTTTCGGTAAAGGAGAAATGTCGTTTGTTCCTAAAGCGCCTAAATGGTCTCTATTCGGTGGTATACTAGGTGTTATTTATCTTACAGTAATCGTTGTCAGTGTTCCATTTGTGGGCGTTGGCATAACAATGACTGCTGTTATAATTGGTCAATTAATTATGAGTATGGTTGTTGAACATTTTGGTTGGCTTGGAATTGAAAGAACGAGAGTGAACAAAGAAAAAATATTTGCAGTTATCGCTATGGTGATTGCACTTATATTAATATATTAGGAGGGAATATAATGAGTGTTATAATGGTTTTACTTACTTTAGTAGCAGGGATTACATTAAGTGCGCAATCATCAGTTAACGGCACTTTAAGTCGTAAAGCAGGGACTTTAGAGACAACATTTTTAACGTTTTTAACAGGTTTAGCATTTCTATCGATCATCATTATTTTCTTCGGACAAGGGAATGTTTTAGGTATACTACATGCACCTAAATGGCAATTAAGTGCTGCATTTTTAGGTACGTTGTATCTGCTGCTTTCTGTAATAGCAGTTACAAGAATTGGAGTAGTAGCAACGAATATTTCTGCGATAATCGGACAATTAACGATAGGTATTATAATAGATCACTTTGGGTGGTTTGATAGTTTAATTATTTCTTTTGATATAAAAGGATTTTTTGCACTTTTATTTATGGGTGTAGCATTGTATTTTATTTATAAAGGTAACATGCGCTCTAATAATGAAAAAAAGGCAATATATAATAAAGAAATGGCATCTAATATTGAAAACATTTAGCTATAAAAACATTATCTAATTCGAGAGTTTGGGACATAAATATCCTAGAAACTTAAAAAGGACAGAAATTCATTGTTAAAATTGAATTTCTGTCCTTTTTCTTATAAAATCTTTTGTGTAAAATTGCTATAAACATGAATTTAATGCGGTTTGTAGCAGAAAAGTATTGACGTTAAATACGCTACATATTATAATGAGGATACGCGTTTTGGTCAGGAATTCGAGTAATCCTATGTGATTATTTAGACTTTTATGCTTACATAGTCGCTAGTAGTAGCGTTTTATGCCGGTGTGGTGGAATTGGCAGACACGCGGGACTCAAAATCCCGTGTCCGTTGAGGACGTGTCGGTTCGAACCCGACCACCGGTACTTATATAAAAAACCTTAAACAATTTTGTTTAAGGTTTTTTTATTTTAAAGTTTTATAATATAATCAATTCTTTGATCTTTGTACATTTTATTTCTTGTCATTACTTGTGGTATATCGTATTTAGCTTTCATCTTAATTGCTTTAGATAAGCTTTCATCTGCGCATGCTACAATGTCAATATTGCTTGTGTGTTGAAGAATTTCTACATATATTTCTGAAGTAATGTTACATCCATCAATGCCAACTTTTTGTATATTCATTTAAATTACCCCCTAAGATATGTGATTGAGTAAAGGATAATCTATGAAATGCATTTCATGTCAAATATTAATATTTTTTACTGATTGTCTTGCTATTAAACGTGTTTCAAATAATTGATTGCTTACAGATTTGTCATAAAGTTGATTGAATAGACTTTTTCCTATGTTTATAAGAGGTATTTCTATTGTTGTTAAGTTAAGTAACTTTGAAATTTTATGGTTTTCAAATCCTATGATTGATAAGTTTTCTTTTAAATCATCATTTAAACTTAATAACAAACCAGCTGCAGTATTATCACCTGAGACTACGATGGCGGACGGGGGATTTAGTGATTTTTGAATTTCCTTTGATAAATCGTAACCATCTTCTAATAATACATAATTTTCATATATATTGTTGTCATTATAAGTGAGTGATTTTTCTATACAAAAATCTTTATAAGCAGCAATTCTTTCTATAGAGCTAGTGCTCTTTTTTCTATTAATAGCACATGAAATGTTTCGATGCCCATGTTCGTATAAGTGATTTAACGCTGTAAGAAATGATTGATAGTGATCGATATAGGATGTACGTAGTTTCGAATGTGTTATATTTTCAAAAATTGAAATAGGCCCATATTCAATATATTGCTCAATAATCGTTAAAGATATATTTCTAGAACATATGATTAATGCGTCTAATTGCTTCAACTTTAACATTTCTAATGCATCAATTTCTTGATCAGTATCATAAGATGTTTGGAAAAGGACTATTTTTTTTTCTAATTTAATTGCTTCTTCTGATATGCCTTGTATAAGTTGTGAAAAGTATGGATGATTTGAAAAAGGTATGACAACACCTATTAAGTTTGTTTTGCCCCTTTTTAAATGTATAGCGTTTATATTAGGGATATAATTCATTTCATCTATAATTTGAAGAACTCTATTTCTTTTTTCTTCGTTTACATAAGGGTGGTTATTAATGACTCTCGAGACGGTACTCGGAGAGACACCAGCTTTTCTTGCAACTTCTTTTAGATTTGTCATATAGATACCCCCTCATTTATACTATGTATGATACTAATAGTTTAGCATATTAGGTTAAGTTATTATTTTAAATTTATAGAGTAGGTGACATTTATTAAACAGCAATTTTATGAACTAGAGATTTCTCACTTAAACGCGAATAATCGTGAAGATAAAGATATTATATTAAATCTTCTTGATGAAAATTTTAAAGAAATAGGTAAGTCAGGTAAAATTATTAAAAAGAGTGATATTGAAAATAACTCATTACATACTTTTGAATATAAAATCAGTGAATTTGTAACTGAAAAGATTCAAAAGGGTATTGTATTAGTTACATATAAGTTATTCAATGAAACAGATAATGTGACAACGAATAGAAGTACTTTGTGGATTAGAAAAAACTCAGAATGGAAAATGAGATTCCATCAAGGAACTATTATATAAATAAAATGGAATGACTACTGATTTTAGTAGTCATTTTTAGGTTTGAAAATTAAAATGTGATTGTCTAAAATTTTAAACTCATATATGATGAATACATATTTAAATATGGAGGAATTTTATGGATAAACGGTTCACGGTAAAGGAATTTTTCTTTAACATATTAAATGGTATTGGCGTTGGAATTGTGATAGCGCTTATACCTAATGCGATACTTGGTGTTTTATTTAGTTATTTAGCACAGTTTCATCCAGTACTTGAAATGTTTAATCAAGCATTGTTACTCATGCAGTATGCTATGAGTTTTATCATAGGGATAGTTGTTGCTAATCAATTTAAGTTTCAAGCTACAGATGCAGTAATGATCGGAGCAGCCGGTTTAATTGGTTCTGGTGCTGTAAAAGTTCAAAATGGACAATTCATGTTTGTTAGTATAGGGGATGTCGTCAATTTAATCGTTGTATTAATCATAAGTTGTTATTTAATGATTAAATTAAAAGGAAAATTTGGTTCTTTAGATATGTTGATTATGCCAATCATCATTTCCGTATTAAGCGGATTTATAGGTATGCTTACATTACCGTATGTCAGTAATGTAACTAAAGGAATAGGGAAATTAATAGAGCATTTTTCAACCTTGAATCCATTGCTCATGTGCATACTGATTGCAATAGCATATGCTTTATTGATGGTAACACCTATTTCCGTAGTAGCTATTGCAACAGCAGTAGGGTTAGAAGGACTTAGCTCAGGTGCCGGTAATATGGGTATTGTTGCTGCATGTGTAACGTTCTTGATGGGATCTTGGAAAGTGAATGATAAAGGTATTAATATCGTTCTGATAGTCGGTGCTGCAAAAATGATGATTCCAGTGTACTTTAAAAATCCTATTATAATAGTACCTTTAATGATTAATGGATTAATGAGTGGATTGTTAACATACTTTGTAGGTATAAAAGGAACACCAATGTCTACTGGTTTTGGATATACAGGATTTGTAGGCCCCGCGAATGCTTTAAAATATATGGACGGCTCGTTAGCCTTAAATATCGTGATTTTAATATTTACATACTTTGTTATACCATTTGTATTTGCATACATTGTGCATAGAATCTGTTTGAAGTTGTTACCAAAATATTATCAAGAAATATTCTTATTTAAAGAAAATGCATAAAATAATAGATCTCTTCATTAGGTTATAGCCTAGTGAAGAGATCTTTTTTTATTATAAAATCTCACGATTTTGCTCGTGCATGCTTGCCTAGGGGTATGGTTCGAGCCTGTAGTCTCTCACTCATACTTTTCCCCCGGGCGTCAGCACTTTACAAAATCGTGAGGACTATCTATGTAAAATTAGGATTACGGTGTTTAGTGAGTGATATGGCTATTTCTCAGTAAATAGCGTCATATGTTTTAAAATCTCACGATTTTGCTCGTGCATGCTTGCCTCAAGCGTTAGCACTTTGCAAAATCGTGAGGAAATATTATAAAGATTTTTTGCTATTTATCATGTGGAGCATGACTTGATAAAATCACGGGCTCTATTGATTAAATTGTAAGAATATTATGAAAAATGGATTGTTTGTTTTCATAAAGTGATGTAAAATTAATCATTATTATTAATTTAGGTATTGAAAGGAAGTTATGCTATGCGCTTTAAATTATTTAATGTAAGAGAAGATGAAAAGGCGTTTGCTTATAATTGGGGCGAATCAAATGGACATGAAATTGTGTGTACTGACGAGGATTTGACGTTAGATAATATAGAGACTTTAAAGACTTTTGATGCTGTAAGTACACAACAACTTTTTAAGTTTGATGACGGAATATATGAAGCGCTTAAAAATGTAGGAATTAAACAGATTGCTGGCCGTGCTGCTGGATTTGATATGTTTAATCTGTCTGAAGCTTCTAAACATGGAATTAAGATTACTAATATACCTTCTTATAGTCCTAATGCTATCGCTGAATTTGCAGTGTGCAGAGCTTTAGAGCTTATTCGAAATATTAATAAAATCAATAAAAAAGTTAACAATCAAGATTTTACATGGAATGAATCTGTTATAGCAAAAGAGCTAAGAAATATGACAGTACTTATTATAGGTGTCGGAAGGATAGGAAAAGTTTCTGCACAGCTATTTAGTGGGTTTGGTGCAAAAGTTATAGGATATGATCCATACGATCAATCTTTAGATAGTATAACGTATGTTCAAAGTTTACATGAGGCTTTATCAAAAGCAGATATCGTAACGCTTCATGTACCGGCTAATGAAGAAACGACACATCTGATAAATGAAGAAACTATTAGCTTTATGAAAAATGGTGCATATTTAGTTAATACATCAAGAGGTGCAACTGTAAATACAAATGATCTCTTACATGCATTGAATATCGGCAAAATACATAGTGCAGCATTAGATGTATATGAGCATGAATTCGAATATTTTTCATATGATTATACAGATAAAAAAATAGAAGATGCTGTTTTGAGAGAATTGATAAATCGAGAAGATGTATTAATTTCACCACACATTGCTTTTTATACTAATATAGCGGTTAAAAATATGGTTGAAATTGCTTTAGATAGTGCATTAAATATAATTACACAAGGTTATAGTGAAAACGAGGTTATACTTAATGAAGTATGAATGAATAACCATTCATACTTTTTTATAAAAACAGGTTGCATAAAATTACATAAATGCGTATAATAATGAATATTATTAATCCAGGAGGTAACAACTTTGAAAAGAAATTTATTTGTAAAAGTAGTAATTGCAACTATTTGTTTACTACTTACTATCCCATATTTAGTCCCCATACAGTCACAAGCCGCAGAAATAGATCAATGGGATAAGGCAAAAGAACGTGGCGAGTTGAGGGTTGGTTTATCAGCAGATTATGCACCTTATGAATTTGAGCACACTAAAGATGGAAAACGTGAATATGCTGGTATAGATATAGAACTTGCCAAAAAAATCGCGAAAGATAATGACATCAAACTCAAAATTGTGAATATGCAATTTGATAGTTTATTAGGTGCTTTAAAAACCGGAAAAATTGATATGATTATTTCTGGTATGGCGCCAACTCCTGAGAGGAAAAAAGAAGTAGATTTTTCTGATGATTATATGGAAGTTAATCAACGATTGATTATACAGAAAAAAAATAAAGATAAATTAAAGACAGTTGAAGACTTCAAAGGAAAAATGATTGGTGTCCAAAAGCAGACTACTCAAGAAGAATTAGCTAAATCTGAAATGCCAGATTCTCAGATTAGTTCATTAACAAGAGTACCTGAAGTTATTATGTCACTTAATTCAGGAAAAGTTGACGGGATGATTATTGAAGGTCCTGTAGCAGATGCATATTTAGAGAAGAATCCTAATTTAACTTATTCAGATGTTCAATTCTCTGATGCAGATAAAACAACTGCTATTGCTTTACCTAAAGATTCACCAGAGTTAATGAAAAGAGTTAATAAAAGTGTGAAAGACGTTCGTGATCATAATTTAATCAAAGATTATAAAGATAAAGCAACAGAAGCAATGTTCGATGACGGTTCGTTTTTCAGTAAATATGGTTCGTATTTCTTACATGGGGTTGGCATTACAATTTTATTATCATTCTTAGGTGTTGTAGCTGGTGCACTTATTGGTTGTTTCTTTGCATTAATGAAGTTAAGCAACAGTAAAATTTTAAAAACAATTGCGTCAGTATATATAGAATTTATAAGAGGTACACCATTATTAGTTCAAGTGTTCTTAGTGTATTTTGGTACGACAGCAGTATTAGGTTTAGATTTATCCGCGCTTATTTGCGGTATTATTGCACTCATTATTAACTGTAGTGCATATATTGCAGAAATCATTAGAGCTGGAATCAATGCAGTTGATAATGGTCAAATGGAAGCAGCAAGATCTTTAGGATTAAATAAATCTCAAGCTATGAAAAAAGTTATTATGCCTCAAGCGATTAAAAATATACTGCCTGCTTTAGGTAATGAATTTGTAACAGTTATTAAAGAATCATCTATTGTGTCAGTTATAGGTGTTAGTGAATTAATGTTTAATGCACAAGTTGTTCAAGGTGCATCATTCGATCCATTTACACCATTGTTAGTAGCGGCAGTATTGTACTTTATTTTAACGTTTACGTTATCTAGAGTGATGTATTTTGCTGAAAGGAGGTATAGTGTCAGTGATTAAAGTGAATGATTTACACAAAACATTTGGTAAAAATGAAGTATTAAAAGGTATAAATTTAAATATTGAAAAAGGCGAAGTCGTCGCAATAATTGGACCCTCAGGTAGTGGTAAAAGTACGCTATTAAGATGCTTGAACTTATTAGAAGAACCTACTTCAGGACAAATCATTTTTGATAACAATGATTTAACAAACACTAAAGGTGCTAAGTTAGATCAATTAAGACAAAAAATGGGCATGGTGTTCCAAGGTTTTAATTTGTTTCCTCATAAAAAGGTTTTAGAAAATGTCACGTTAACACCTTTGACATTAAAAAAAGGAAATAAAGCTGAATTAGAAGAACAAGCTCATCAATTGCTTAAAAAAGTTGGCTTAGAAGATAAGTCAGATGTTTATCCATCTAAACTTTCTGGAGGTCAAAAACAACGTGTGGCAATTGCTAGAGCGTTAGCGATGAATCCTGAAGTTATTTTATTCGACGAACCGACTTCAGCACTTGATCCAGAAGTTGTAGGAGAAGTATTAAGTGTTATGAAAAATTTAGCAAAAGAAGGTATGACAATGGTAGTTGTCACCCATGAAATGGGCTTTGCTAAAAATGTGAGTGATCATGTCATTTTTATGGATGAAGGAATTGTTCAAGAAGAAGGTACACCTGAACAGATTTTTGACAATCCACAAAATAGTAGAACGAAACAATTTTTATCTAAAGTATTGTAATACTAAAAAATAAAAGAGGTGTTTTCGTGTTAGAAATAGGTATAGTCGGCGGAAGTGGGTATGGCGCAATAGAATTAATGAGATTACTCAATCAACATAAAGAAGTGAAAATTAAATATGTGTTTTCACATTCTAAGTCTGGGGATGACATTAAGGAAACATACCCCCATTTACAAGACAATATTAATGTACCATTTTCTAGTTTAGATGTTGATAAAGTAGATTGTGATTTAATATTTTTTGCTACGCCATCAAATGTAAGTAAACATTTTATTCCTAAATTAATAAAGCGAGGAATAAAAGTCATTGATTTGTCTGGGGACTTTAGGTTGAAAGACCCCGCAGTGTACGAAAAATATTACGGTGAAAAGCCTGCTGAACAAAGTGTTCTTGATGAAGCGGAATATAGTTTAGCTGAGTGGTCAAATATAAATAAAAACTCGACTAACGTTATCGCAAATCCGGGTTGTTTCCCAACTGCAATTTTACTATCGTTACATCCGCTTTTAGAAAACAACTTAATAAATAAAGAATCTATCATTATTGATGCTAAGACTGGCGTTTCTGGTGCAGGAAGAAGTTTGAGTCAAAATGCTCATTTTGGAGAAGCGAACGAGAATTTTTCTGCATATAAAATAGGTACACATAAACATACGCCAGAAATAGAGCAATACTTATCACAAGTTTCCGGATCAGACATAAAAGTGATGTTTACGCCACATCTTGTTCCAATGACAAGAGGTATATTGGCAACTATTTATGTTGACTTGAATGAGCATATGACAGGAGAGGCACTATATAATTTATACAGTAAAATCTATGAAGAAAAACCATTTGTTCGTATTCGAGCATTAGGAGAACTTCCGAAAACTAAAGAAGTATTAGGAAGTAATTTTTGCGATATCGGTATTTATGTTGATGAAGAAAGAAATAAAGCAGTTATCGTAGCAGTTATAGATAATTTAGTAAAAGGTGCAAGTGGTCAAGCAATACAAAACATGAATATTTTATATGGATTTAACGAAAATGAAGGATTAAATTTATTACCAGTATACCCTTAGAAATGGAGGAATTTGATGTTAGAAGAAACTAAACAATTAATCGACACTGAAATGACAGTAATCGAAGAAGGTGATGTTGCAACTCCCAATGGCTATGTTGCAGGAGGAATCCACGTCGGCTTACGTAGAGAAAAGAAAGATTTTGGTTGGCTATTTTCATCAGTTCCAGCCAATTGCGCAGCGGTATATACACAAAATGCTTTTAAAGCTGCACCATTACAAGTAACTGAAGAAAGTATTAGTGTTGATAACAAGCTATCTGCTGTAGTCATTAACTCTGCAATCGCAAATGCTTGTACAGGTCATAGAGGTATAGAAGACGCTAAACAAACTCAAAAATGGGTTGCATCTAAGTTACAAATTCCTGAGCATCATATTGGAATTGCTTCAACAGGATTAATCGGTGAATTTTTACCAATGCAAAAAATAGAATATGGTGTTAATAATATAGATATTCAAAATGATTCTAATTCTGAAGACTTTAATGAGTCTATTTTGACTACAGATAAAGAAACTAAACATATAGCGGTACAAGTGACTATTGATGATGAAGTCATTACTATAGGTGGTACTTGTAAAGGTTCAGGAATGATACATCCAAATATGGCTACAATGTTAGGATTTATGACGACTGATGCAAATGTAGAAGTTGAAGATTTAAATAGTTTATTAAAAGAATCTGTTGATGAAACTTTTAATATGATAACTGTTGATGGTGATACGAGCACAAATGATATGGTTATACTTTTAGCGAATGGACAAAGTCATAATCAACCTTTAACGAAGCAACATCCAGAATGGAATAAGTTTGCAAAGGCTGTTCAATATGTAAGCCAATATTTAGCACAAAGCATTGCTAGAGATGGTGAAGGTGCAACAAAATTAATAAAAGTGAATGTTACCGGTGCTAAAACAAAACAACAAAACAACGTCATTGCTAAGACAATTGTTGGTTCTAGTTTAGTTAAGACAGCTATTCATGGTGCAGATCCTAACTTCGGTAGAATCGTAACTTCTATCGGGTATGCAGATCACACAATTAATCCAAATGAAATAGATGTGTGGTTATGTGGTCATTTATTAGTCAGTAAAGGAATGAATGTCTCTTTTGATGAGCTAGATTTAAAAGCTAAAATGGAGCAGGACACGATTGAAATCTGTGCAAAAATTGGCGATACACCACATAAATCAACAGCATTTGGATGCGACTTATCTTATGAATACGTAAAAATTAATGCATTATATAGAACTTAATAGGAGGTCTTTAAGTGAAGTATGCAGTAATTAAAATTGGTGGCAGTATCTTAAACAATTTAAGTCAGACGATAATAGAAGATATTTTAACTTTAAAAAAAGAAAATTATGTCCCGATCATTGTTCACGGTGGTGGTCCATTTATTAATAAACAACTTAGTAAAATGGGCGTAGAAAGTAAATTTGTAGATGGCTTACGCGTGACGGATGATGAAGTGTTACGACAAACTTCTAATACATTGATAGGTGAAGTGAATCCTCAAGTTGTTTATCAAATTAATCAACATGCTCCTATAGCTATTGGCGTAAACGGAATAGACATGAACTTATTTGATATTGAACCACTTCATTCTAAATATGGTTATGTTGCTGAATGTTCTTCAGTTAACAAAGATGCCATTGAACAAATTTGTTTGAATAGCATACCTGTGGTTGCGCCTATTGGCATCGATAGAAATAGCGGTCAACGTTATAATATTAATGCAGATAGTTTAGCATATAAAATTGCGAGTGAAATGAAAGGTGATTTATTTCTCATTAGCGATATACCAGGGGTACTGATTAAAGATGAAGTAAAATCAAATTTAAGTATTAATGATATCAACAATTATATTGAAACGACTGAAATTTATGGTGGTATGATACCAAAAGTTACAGGGGCAATAACAGCAATAGAAGATGGATGTAAAAGTGTGAAAATCATCCCTGGCGCTTCTGAACATGCATTGTTGAAAAGTTCAATTTCTAATAAAGTAGGTACTACTATTACATTATAAGAAAACCAACTTTGTAATAGCACAATCCATATACTAAGAGTTTGGGACATAAATCCCAACTTAAAATAAATCACCCAATCCGTTGTAATCATTTCCGGATTGGGTGATTTTATATTTCTGATTTTGTAAAGTGCTGACGCCTGGGGGAATAGTATGTGAGAGAGACTACAGGCTCGAGCCATACCCCAGGCAAGCATGCACTTTACAAAATCATTATAGTTTAGGACATTTATGGCCCAGACTCTTTTTTTATTTGCTCAAATAATAGTTATAGCAAAAATTCTCTTTTAAATATGTTAAAATATATAAGCATGTTTGATAGTGAGGTGAATAAATTTGAATTTAGATCAATTGAAGCAAGAAGTGATAGAATACGCACATTCTATAGGTATCGATAGTATTGGATTTACAACTGCAGATCCATTTGATGAACTTAAACAGAAATTAGAAGATTATCATTCAAAAGGATATGCTTCTGGTTTTGAAGAAAGTGATATTGAATTAAGAACTGTGCCAAAGCTCTCTTTACCATCTGCAAGATCTATAATTGCAATTGCTGTAGGTTATCCTAATAAATTAAAAGGCGCACCTAAAAGCGTTAAAGGTGATAGAAGAGGTATGTTTGCACGAGCTTCATGGGGTCAAGATTATCATACTATTATGAGAAATCGTCTAGATAAACTCAGTTTATTCTTACAAGAAAAAGTTCCAGATGTAGAAGTGAAATCAATGGTCGATACAGGTGTATTATCAGACCGATCAGTTGCAGAAAGAGCAGGACTTGGTTTTGAAGGAAAGAATGGTTTTATTATTAACGAGGAATTAGGGACATGGAGTTATTTAGGCGAAATGTTAGTAAGCATTCCATTTAAACCTGATGATCCAGTTATCGACAGCTGCGGTGATTGCAATATATGTGTAGACAGATGTCCTACAGGTGCATTAGTAGGAAATGGACAGCTTAATAGCCAAAAATGCATTAGCTTTTTAACGCAAACTAAAGGCTATTTAAAAGATGAATATCGCTATAAAATTGGGAACAGATTATATGGGTGTGATACATGCCAACAAGTATGTCCTAGAAATAGAGGGATTAATACAGAACATGATGATATCATTTTGGAACCTGAAGTATTAAAACCTAGATTAGTTCCATTATTAAAAATGTCTAATAAAGAGTTTAAAAACACATATGGTCATTTAGCTGGTGCATGGCGTGGAAAAAAACCGATTCAAAGAAATGCAATTATTTCGCTTGCGCATTTTAATGAAGAAAGTGCAATTCCTGATTTGAAAGATGTCGCACTAACAGACCCAAGACCAATGATCAGAGGTACAGCATTTTGGGCAATTGGTCAAATACAAGGTGAAGAAGCAAGACCATTTATAATGTCCCACTATGAGCGTGAAATAGAAGAAGTACAAGAAGAAATGATAAAAGGATTAGAGATTAGGAGAAAATAAAATATGACAAATCATGTAGTTTTATATCAACCAGAAATACCAGCTAATACAGGGAATATTGCACGTAGTTGTGCAGCAACTGATACTACTTTGCATTTAATAAGACCATTAGGATTTAGTACTGACGATAAAATGTTAAGAAGAGCAGGTTTGGATTATTGGAAGTTTGTAAACATTGTTTATTACGATAGCATTGAGGAATTTTTCGAAAAAACTGAAGGCGGAAACTATTACTTACTAACGAAATTTGGTACGCAACCGCATACTCAATTTGATTATAGTAGCACAGAAGAAGATCATTATTTTGTGTTTGGTAGAGAAACGACAGGACTTCCTGATTGGGTTAAAGAAAAATATAAAGAAACAGCTTTAAGAATTCCGATGAATGAAAATGTAAGATCATTAAACTTATCTAACACGGCTGCTATATTAATTTATGAAGCTTTAAGACAACAAAATTATCCTAATTTATCATAAAAAAAACTGAGGCCCAATGGTCTCAGTTATTAATTATTTGATTTTAGAGATTCAAGCTCTTTATTTAAATCTTCTTCTTTAAGACCATAGTCCTTAGAATCGCGACCAGCAGTTAACATCGCAGTAATAAATGCTACACCAACCATACAAATTAATAACGTGTTCATTTAATTAGCCCCCTTGTAATGTTATGTTATCTTTATTATATACGAATTAGAGGGATATTTAAATACATTTTTAAGGAGACCTAGAAATGAATCATTATATTTTGAAAAATGCTCAAGTGTATACTGAAACAGCTAAAATAGAAAATGGATATATCGAAGTACGAGATGGATATATATATGACATTCAAGAAGGCGAGTATAAAGGTGATGCACAGTCTGTAGATTTAAAAGGGCAACACTTGCTACCTGGCTTCATAGATATACATATACACGGTGGCTATGGACAAGATGCTATGGATGCTACACCAGAAGCATTAAACATATTATCAGAGAAATTGTTATCAGAAGGAACGACAAGTTTTCTTGCGACTACAATGACGCAATCAGCTGAAGCGGTAAGTGATGCATTAGAAAATGTTGCGAATTATAAACAGCTAGATGAAAAACGCGCAGAAATTTTAGGTGTACATTTAGAAGGTCCATTTATATCTGAACATAAAGTTGGCGCTCAAAATCCAGCATTTGTTACGAGACCTTCAGTTCAAAAATTCAATGACTTTCAAGATAAAGCGAAAGGGAATATTAAAATCGTAACAATTGCTCCTGAAGTAGAAGGGGCAGCAGAAACGATCAAACAATTAAACAATGAAGTGATTTTTTCTGCAGGTCACACTGTAACAGATTTTAATGGCATTGAAGAAGCGGTAGAAAATGGTCTTAAACATATAACGCATTTATATAATGCACAAACAACTTTTACACATAGAGAACCAGGTGTGTTCGGTGCTGCTCTGACAGATGAACGACTGACAACAGAAGTGATTGTCGATGGTATTCATTCACATCCAGCTGCAGTTAAATTAGCTTATTTAGCAAAAGGGAATGAAAACTTTTGTATTATAACTGATGCGATGAGAGCTAAAGGGATGTCAGAAGGTAAATACGATCTCGGTGGACAAGACGTTTATGTTAAAAATAATGAAGCAAGATTGAAATCTGGATCATTAGCAGGCAGTATATTGTTGATGAATAAAGGATTGAAAAATTTAATGGACTTTGCAAACGTGTCACTCGAAGAAGCGTGGCGTACTACTAGTTTAAATCAAGCTATACGATTACATGTAGATGATAGACTCGGTTCAATCAAAGTTGGCAAGCAAGCAGACCTTGTTGTAGTTGATTCAGAATTAAATGTTTTAACTACCCTTAAAAAAGGGTATATTATAGATAATGAATGAAGATTATGATTTAGAAAATAGATAAGTTGAAATGAGGAGTGGACAAAATGGCTTTAAATTTTAAAGTATTTGAAACAAAAGATATCGCTGCACGTTACGCTGCAGATGTAGTTCGTAAACAATTTAATTCAGACAGTACTTCAGTAGTTGGTATTCACTTAGATGCAGAAAACACTTCATTTTTTGATGAATTATTAGATGACGTAAAGAAAAATCCAGTGAACTTTAGCCAAATTCATGTTTTAGATTTTGATGGTAAAGAAGATTACTACACAGAATTAGGTGTACCAAAAAAACAAGTTTTAAAAACTGATGTCGGTAGTGATCTAGAATCATTTATCAAAGATAAAGTGAACACTGACAAAAAGAAAAATAAATTAATGTTAGATGTCATTACTTTAACTGAAGATAGTAGAACTGGATTGGATTATAATCAAGCGATACATCCAGCTAGAGAAGTTATTGTACTTGTTACAGGTAAAGAAAAAGCTAAAGCAGTTAGTCAGTTATATGAAGAGCCAGCAAATGGTTCAGTTGAATCAGCAAAATTAAAACAACATAGAATGGTCACAGTTTTATTAGATAACGAAGCGGCACAAGGATTGCCAGAAGACGTTAGATCTTACTTCTCAATTCAATTTTCATAAGAAGGTGAAACTTTTGAATAAACATCCTGAAGTAGAAAATGAAATGGTTCAAGACTTAGATGATGTAAAAGAGCTAGGTAAAGAAATGGAACAAATTTCAGAACAGAACGACGAAGCGTATGAAGAAAAGAAAGAAGAACAAGACTCATAACTTGAACTGATTAGATGAATTTTAATTATAATAAGTTGACTAAAGTTAAAAGACTGTCCATTGTGACAGTCTTTTTTGTGAAAATTTTAATTTTCTGACAACTGAGAGTTTAAATCAAAGGCTTTATAAGATATAATAAAGATGAATAAAAAGTGATGAATACAAGAAATAAAGGGGCGTAATAAGAATGAGTTATAGAATCGAACATGATACTTTTGGTGAAATAAAAGTACCAAGTGACAAGTATTGGAAAGCGCAAACACAAAGAAGTAAACAAAATTTCCCAGTAGGTAAAGAACAAATGCCTATCGAAGTGATATATGGATTTGCGCATTTAAAAAGAGCAGCTGCAATTTCAAACCATGATCTTGGTAAATTATCTGACGATAAGAAAGATGCAATCGTCTATGCAACTGATGAAATTTTAAAAGGAAAATTAGATGATCATTTTCCATTAGTTGTTTGGCAAACGGGTAGTGGTACACAAAGTAACATGAACGTGAATGAAGTTGTAAGCTTTGTTGCAAATGAATATTTAAAAGACAAAGGTTCAGAAGAAAGTGTTCATCCGAATGACCATGTAAATATGTCACAAAGCTCAAACGATACATATCCTACTGCTATGCATGTTGCACTGTATCATGAAATTGAATCTAAATTATTACCAGCTTTAAGTACTTTAAGAGATACTTTTAAAGAGAAAGAAGAATCGTTTAAAGATATCATTAAAATTGGTAGAACACACTTACAAGATGCAACGCCGTTAACTTTAGGTCAAGAAGTTAGTGGTTGGAGATATATGTTAGATAAAAGTGAGTCATTATTAAATCAATCTAAAGGTCAATTATTAAACTTAGCAATTGGTGGTACAGCTGTAGGTACTGGTATAAATGCACATCCTGAATTTGGCGATAAAGTAGCTAAACAAATTGCAGAACAATTAGGATATCCGTTTGTATCATCTGAAAATAAATTCCATGCTTTAACTGCTCATGATGAAGTTGTCTACGTGCATGGTGCATTAAAAGCATTAGCAAGTGATTTAATGAAGATTGCCAACGATGTAAGATGGTTAGCATCAGGACCAAGAGCTGGTTTAGCTGAAATTTCTATACCTGAAAATGAACCTGGGTCTTCAATTATGCCAGGTAAAGTAAATCCAACTCAATGTGAAATGTTAACAATGGTCTCTGTTCAAGTACTTGGTAATGATGCAGCTGTAGGTATTGCTGCTTCACAAGGTAACTTCGAATTAAACGTGTTTAAACCAGTTATTTTATATAACGCGTTACAATCAATATATTTATTAACAGATGGAATTGAAACATTTAACAATAATTGTGCTGTAGGTATTGAACCGATTGAAGAAAATATTGATAAATATTTAAATCAATCATTAATGTTAGTTACAGCATTAAATCCACATATTGGATATGAAAATGCAGCAGCAATTGCGAAAAATGCTCATAAAAATGGCTTAACATTGAAAGAATCAGCTATACAATCAGGACATTTAACTGAGGAACAGTTTGATGAATGGATTAAACCAGAAGATATGATAAGCTCTCAAAAATAGTAGCAGCTATAAGACATAAATATAAAGAACATAAAAAGGTGCTATAAGCACCTTTTTATGTATCAAAATATATTCCTGGAGGCAATTTATGAAAAGGTTAGGATTAATAGATATAGGTTCCAACACTATAAGGCTCGTTATTTTTGAGTATTCTAAAGAAACAGGTTTAAATGAATTACAAAACGTAAAGACACCTGCTCGCTTAAGTCAATATTTAGATGAAGATAAAAATATGAATGAAGAAGGTATAAACGTCCTAGTAGAGACTTTAAATAGCTTTAAAAAAGTTGCCAAGAAATTTCATGTTGAAGAACTTGTACCTGCCGCAACAGCAGCAGTTAGACAATCACAAAATATTAATCAAATAATTGAAAAAGTAAAAGCTAAGACAAATTTAGATATTGAAATAATACCTGAAGAAGATGAAGCATTTTACGGATTCTATGCAGTGACACATACATTGAATATTGAAAATGGCATAACAGTCGATATTGGTGGTGGTTCTACTGAGATAACTTATTTTGAAAATAAAAAATTAAAAGAAGCAATCAGTTTTCCTTTCGGTGTCGTAACTTTGGAAAAAATGTTCTTCGTCGATAAAGATCATAATGACAAAAATGCGATAAAAAAATGTGAGAAATATGTTAAAGAGCAATTTGAATCACTAAAATGGATTAAAGATAAAAAAGTTCCAATCATCGGAATTGGTGGTTCAGCTCGAAATAATGCACGTATCCACCAATCTTTAAACAACTATCCTATAGCAGGTGTACACGGATATGATATGACTAAAAAAGATTTAGAAGAAGTTTATGAAGTCTTGAAAAAATCAGATAAAAGTGATTTGAAAGATTTAGATGGTTTGAGTAGAGATCGCACAGATATTATTATCCCAAGTTCCATCGTATTTAATGCATTGTATGAAATTTCCAACGCAACACGATATACATTCTCGAGAAAAGGGTTACGTGAAGGTGTTGTTATGACAAGGTTGGAAGAAGAATTTCCTAAATCTTTCAATAAGGATAAAGTAACTTCAGATGCTTTAAAATATTTAGCTAATGAATACAATATACATGCATCAAATGGTAAGCAACGTATGAGATTAGCCGAAGATTTACTGAATAAAGTAATCGATATAACTGGTTTTGAAGTTTCTAAAGAAGACAGAGAATTATTTAAAGAAGCGGCTTATTTATATTATTTAGGTTCTTTCATTGATGCAGACTCCAGCTCTCAACACACGTATTATATTATCGCTAATTCAAGTATTAATGGTTTATCGCATAAAGAACGCGTTAAATTAGCGCTTTTATCAAGCTTTAAAAATAAAACATTACTCAAGTTTTATGTTAAAGAAACGTCTTGGTTTAAAGATGGTGAAATTGAACTCATTCAAAAACTTGGCGGTATTATAAAATTTGCTAATGCATTAAATGTTTCAAATACAGATTGTATAGAATCGATGGAACTCATTGAAAAGAAAAATGAATTTGAACTAAAAGTAAAATATGTAACAGACCCAATTGCAGAAGAATATCAATCAGAAAGACAGAAAAAGCATCTAGAAAAATTACTTTCGAAAAAACTTAATATAATATTCACACAGGATTAACAATTATACGTTTTAATAAAACAGTATGAGTTTTTAATGATGAACGGAAATATGTAAAGGGTGAGGTAATTATGGAAGCACAAGCGGAACAATTTTATTTAGACAATCCAGAGTATTACAACAACAGAGAGTTAAGTTGGCTAGACTTTAATTATCGTGTTCTTGAAGAAGCAATTGATTCTAACAATCCATTGCTAGAACAATTAAAATTTTTAGCTATTCACAGTTCTAATTTAGATGAATTTTTTATGGTTAGAGTAGCAGGTTTAAAAGACCAAGTAGCAATGAATTTTAATGAACCAGAGAACAAAGCACAAATGACTCCGAAAGAACAACTTGCCGGCATTGAAAAGAAAAATAGAATGAACGTCGAGCTTCAATATAAGAGATTTAATGAATTAAAAGATTTGTTAAAAGCTTATAAAATATGTATTACACAACCTGAAAGACTACCAGAAACTTTAATTGAGCAACTACAAAATCAATTTAATACAGAAATATTGCCAACGCTTTCTCCATTAGGAATTGATGCGTATAGACCATTTCCAAAATTAAATAATAAAATGCTGAATTTATTTGTTGATATTAGATTAAATGATGGAGAAATAAAATCTGCAATAGTACCCGTTCCAACATTATTAGAGAGAATTATTAAGTTAGAATATGATGGTATCAAATATATCGTATTTCTTGAAGACGTGATTTCATTATTTATTGAACAATTATTTAATGGGTTTGAAGTCATCAATACGTATACGTTTAGAGTGACGAGAAATGCCGATTTAACAATTCATGAAGAGGGCGCAGAAGATTTATTAATAGAAATAGAACGATTTTTAAAAGAAAGAAAAAGTGGTGCAGCAGTAAGATTAGAAATAGATAGTAGACATATCGATACAGAAGTGAAAAGTTTATTTTTGATGAACGAGTTAGAATTAACTAATAAAGATATATACAGAGTAAATGGCCCATTAGATTTAACAGTTTTATTCTCATTAGTAGGGCAACTAGAAGACTTACACCCTGAATTATTGTTTAAACCGTATACACCACAATTACCTTCCTCTTTAAATAATAATAATATTTATGAATTATCTTTAGAAAGAGATATCTTTTTCCATCACCCATACGAAACTTTTGAGCCAATAGTAGAATTTATTAAAGAGGCTTCAGAAGATCCAAATACGCTTGCTATTAAGCAAACACTTTATCGCGTGAGCAGTGATTCACCTATTATCCAAGCACTCAAGAATGCAGCAGAGAATGGCAAGCAAGTTACAGTACTTGTTGAACTAAAAGCTAGATTTGATGAAGAAAACAATGTGCAATGGGCGAGAATGCTAGAAGATGCAGGTTGTAACGTCATATATGGTATGACTTTCCTCAAAACGCACAGTAAAATAACGCTCGTTATCAAAAAGGTAAATGGAAAAGTAACGCCATTTGTACATTTAGGTACTGGAAATTACAATGATAAAACAGCTAAGATTTACACGGATATGGGTATCATTACGACGAATCCTAAAATAGGAAAAGATGCGATTAATTTCTTTAACTATTTAAGCGGTTATTCCTTAAAACCTGAGTATAATGAGCTGATCGTTGCACCATTTGAAATACGAGACTTCTTCGTAGAACATATTGAACAAGAAATAAAATCACATAAAGAGCATGGCAACGGACTTATTATAGCTAAGATGAACTCATTAACTGATAAAAAAGTTATTAAAAAATTATTCGAAGCTGCGCAATGTGGCGTAAAGATTAAACTCATTATACGGGGGATTTGTTGCTTAAAACCAGGTATTAAAGGTGTCAGTGAAAATATCGAAGTTATAAGTATAGTAGGAAGATTTTTAGAGCACTCTAGAATATATTACTTCTTCCATAACGGTGAAGAAAAAATGTATCTCTCTTCAGCAGATATGATGACGAGAAACATGATTAAACGTGTAGAAATATTATTTCCAATTCTTGATCCTAATTTAGTAAAACGTTTAAAAGAGATCATCAATTTACAATTAAACGATGGTTTAAAAGGACGCATTCAAAATTCTAAAGGTGAATATCGATACAATGATGCAGGAAATAAACGTATGAATTCACAAGAAATGTTGATGGACGAAGCAATGTTAAGTGCTAAAGAAATGAGACAATCACAAATTACCATTGGAAAACCAGTAAGAAGTAAAAAAAATAACTTCATAAACAAGTTTAAAGAACGATTAAAACGATGAAATTCAACAACATAAAAAGCTGCCAATAAGGTCAGAGACTTTATTGGCAGCTTTTTATGTTTGTTGTGAATTAATCATCTAACCTAACAGATACGAGTTCATCTTTAAATGGATGTTCGAATTCAATTTTATAACTGTGTAATTGTAATTGTCTAAGTTTACTGTTGTTATATAAAGGATCTCCAACAACAGGGTGTCCTATTTCTGTTAAATGAACACGGATTTGATGGGTTCTACCAGTATCTAATTTAAGCTCAACTTCTGCTGTGCGTTCATCAATCATATGACTTTCGATAATGTGTGTAATCGCACGTTGACCGGTTGGTGATACACGTCTTTTGTTCGGATGGAATTTATCCTTACCAATTGGCATATCTATCGTTTGTGGTTTAAGCGGTAAATGACTATCGACTTGTGCTTTATATGTTCTTGTAATTTTTCTGTCTTCTAGCATATGATCCAGTATCTTTTTAGCAATTGGGTGTTTTGCGATCAGTAATAAACCAACTGTTTCTTGGTCTAATCTATGAACTGGTTCTGCATAATCTGAATCTAAAGTATAAATGACATGATTCATAAGTGTGTTTGCTTCTTTTAAATCATTAGGGTGAGTCTTTACACCTTTAGGTTTAACGACGATAGCTAAGTATTCATCTTCATACTTAACTTCAGCTAAACGATAACTAGGAACATACTGACTCGTCTCATTAAAAACGGGTATGCTCAGTTTATCACCTTCACTTAACGAGTCTCTTAAAGCGCTCGCTTGATCATTTATCGTAATCTCTTTTGACATTCTCAAAAGATGTAGTTCTTTTTTTGGAAGGTGTAAAGATTTGAACATTTCTTCAATTGTTTGGCCTTCATATTTTGATGGTATTGTAATTTGCATAGTATCCTCCAGGAATATTTCTCGTAAAATCGGGAAAAATTATATTGTAACTAAAAATAAGTTATAATTAGTATAACAAGAAAAATAGATAAGGAGTATCATTCATGTCAAAATCGATCGATAATAATGAATTTAATGTAAGTATTCATACAAGACAAATGACTTTTGAAGATATAGATGAAGTCATTGAACTGCAATCTAAATGCTTTCCAGGTATGGAACCTTGGGAAAGAGGACATTTAGAAAGTCACTTAAAAATGTTTCCAAGAGGTCAAATGGTCGTTGAATTTGAAGGCGAAATTATAGGATCATGCTCATCACTGATCATTAACTTTGATGAATATGATGATAGACATACGTGGGATAGTATTACGAACAACGGTTATATAACAAATCATAATGACCACGGTCACAATCTATATGGTATTGAAGTTATGGTTCATCCTGAATATAGAGGGATGAAAGTCGGCGCAAGATTATATGAGGCACGTCGTGAAATTGCATATGAACTGAACTTAAAAAGTATCATCATCGGAGGCAGAATTCCGAACTATCATGAATACAGTGATGAGTTAACTCCGAGGGAATATGTACAAGGTGTTATTAAACATAGAATCAAAGATCCAGTATTAACTTTCCAACTGATGAATGATTTTACGTTAATGCGTATTAACCCTAATTATTTAAATGATGATGTAAAAAGTATGAAATATGCCACTTTAATGGAATGGAATAACCCTGATTACATAGCTCGAAGTAATGTGCGTTTTAAAACGAGTGAACCCGTTAGAATATGTACTGTAAACTATATGATGCGTAAAATTAATTCTTTCGATGAATTTGCAAACCAAATTGAATATTTTATAGATGTTGCATATGATGCAGATAGCGATTTTATCGTGTTCCCTGAACTTTTAACGACACAACTCATGAGCTTTGATGAACAAAGTAATCCAGCAGAATCAATTAGAAAATTAACGACTTATACTTCTCAATATATTGAAATGTTTAATCAATTTGCGATGAAATACAATATTAATATTATTGGAGGCTCACATTTCGTAGAAGAAGGCGAAGATATTTATAATATTTCTTATTTATTCCGTCGAGATGGCTCTATAGAAAAGCAATACAAAATACATGTAACACCAAATGAAAGAAAATGGTGGGGCGTATCACCAGGTAATGGTGTAGAAGTGTTCGATACTGATTGTGGCAAAATAGCAATTCAAATTTGTTATGACAGTGAGTTCCCTGAAATGGCTAGAATAGCAACTGAAAAAGGTGCGAAAATTATATTTACACCATTCTCAACTGAAGATAGACAAAGTTATTTACGTGTTAAATATTGCTGTATGGCAAGAGCGATCGAGAATCAAATTTATACTGTTACATCAGGAACTTGTGGTAATTTACCTCAAACTGAAAATATGGATATTCAATACAGTGCTTCAGCCATTTATTCACCATCAGATTACGGATTTGCACGTGACGGTATCGTCGGAGAAACAGGCGAAAATCTAGAAATGGTAGCTATAGGTGAGATAGATTTAGAAGTATTAAGAAGAGGTAGAGAAAATGGAACAGTTAGACATCTTAGAGATAGAAGACATGATGTCTATAATGTAACTTATACTCAATAATAATAAAGGTGATGTAGATGGAAAAACCAACACGTACAAGCCTCTTAAAAGAAATAGCAGAATTTTTGAATGAAGAGACAGAGATGTACAGCATGATGCATGGTGCCTTAAAAAAATTAGTAAATGGCAGTAATTTTCACACTGGTTGGATCTTTTTTATAGATGAAGATGGTAAACATGAGTTAGTTGCAGAAGAAGCCTTACCACCAGCATTAACGCACAATAACTGCCAATATATGACTGAGGGTACGTGTTGGTGTGTTACTGCATATCAAAATAAAAAATTAACTAAAGCATCGAATATTATTACGTGCTCGAGAATTGTAAAATCTACTAAAGAGCATCACGATAAAACGGATGGTATAACACATCATGCAACTGTGCCACTTAGGTCAGGTAATGAACAATTCGGATTGTTGAATATCGCCACACCTCATACGAAACTATACTCTGAAGAAGATTTAGAATTACTAGAATCAGTAGCGTTTCAAATTGGGTCAGCCATTAAGCGTATCATTTTAACGGATCAAGAGAAGGAAGCGGCACGTATTAACGAAAGAAATAGGCTTGCTAGAGACTTGCACGATTCTGTTAATCAGATGTTATTCTCTTTAAAAATTACTGCTCATGCTGCTAAAGGATTAAACGATCAACAAGCAGCTAAAGAAGCTTTTCAAACTATAGAAGATACGAGTCAAAGTGCTGTAAATGAAATGAGAGCCCTTATCTGGCAATTAAAGCCTATTGGTTTAGAACAAGGTTTGATAGCCGCCATTAAGCAATATAGTCAATTTATCCATATTCAGCCAGAATTTGAAGTAGAAGGTTTAATAGACTTACCTAATACGATAGAAGAGAATGTGTATCGCATTATTCAAGAATCTCTAAATAATATTAATAAACATTCTGGGCAAAATCGTGCGAAAATTTATCTAGAGCAAAATAAAAATGAATTTAAGTCGCGCATTATAGATGAAGGAAAAGGATTCGAAAGCAATAAATTAGAAAACAGTTTATCACATGGATTAAAAAATATGAAACAACGCGTTCAAGTTATGAAAGGCCATATCGTCATCAACTCTGAATTGAATAAAGGAACGGAAATTAGTATATCCATTCCACTATAAATGTTAGGGGCATCGTACATGAGTTATAAAATAATCTTGGTAGATGATCATCATATTGTGAGACAAGGCTTA
The DNA here is from genome assembly GCF_022387115.1 of Mammaliicoccus sp. F-M27. Taxonomy (NCBI): domain Bacteria; kingdom Bacillati; phylum Bacillota; class Bacilli; order Caryophanales; family Staphylococcaceae; genus Mammaliicoccus; species Mammaliicoccus sp. F-M27. The sequence continues at coordinate 27,176 of NZ_JAJNIE010000001.1, forward strand.
AGATTTCTATTAGATACTGTTCCGGATTATGATATTCTTGCTGATTTTTCAAGTGGCGCTTTATTACTAGATTACTTGGAAAATCATGAAACGCCGGAAATTGTACTATTAGATTTAGTGATGCCTGAAATGAATGGTATAGAAATAACTGAAATAGTGAAGAAGAAATATCCGAATATCAAAATATTAGTATTAACAAGCTTTTATGATGAAGAACATGTTATTTCTGCACTTGATAAAGGGGCTGACGGCTATGAAATAAAAGACGTAGAACCTGAAGCGCTGATTCAAACAATTAGATCGGTATTAAAAGGTGAAAAAAGCATTCATCCAAAAGTACAATCTATTATTACTGAAAGTTCACAAAAGCCACATCGAGAAAATAAATTATCTAAAAGAGAACTCGAAGTATTAGCAGAAATGGTTAAAGGTAAAACAAATAAAGAAATTGCAGATACACTTTTTGTTTCAGAAAAAACGATTAAAACACATGTTAGTCATATACTAAACAAATTAAAAGTTTCAGACAGAACTCAAGCTGCAGTATATGCTATGGAACATCAATTGATCAATTAAAGACTATTATTGATACGAGTATGTATTGAACAATTCAATATTTACTCGTATTTTTATAAGTTATTTAAAAAATAAATTTACAAAATGAAAGCGCTTAAAGTATAATGTGTTACATGGGAGATATAATTTCACTATTTTATAGGGGGTAGTTTGTATATGAAGGTCAAAAAGAATTTAACTTTAAAAATTGTAATAGCCTTAGTACTAGGTATATCGATTGGTTCAATATTTAATATGTTCGCAGGAGCGGACTTTGTACAAAACACAAATCAATATGTATTTAATGTGCTCGGTCAAATATTTCTAAATTTAATCTTTATGCTTGTAGTACCAGTAGTGTTTGTATCTATTGTACTTGGTGTAGTAGGTGTAGGTGATCCTAAACTACTTGGTGGCATAGGATTGAAAACAGTAACATTCTTTTTATGTACAACAGCAATCGCTATTATAATAGCAATGCTGTTAGCTTTAGTATTTAAACCAGGTGTAGGACAATCAGATTTATTAAATAGTGATGATGTTAAAAAATATGGTGCTGAACAAAAAGCCAAATCCGGTGATGCAGCTGCGCCAGAGAATCAAACATTTGACCAAACATTAATTAACTTGTTCCCACAAAATCCAATGAAATCTATGGTTGAACAAGATATGTTACCAATTATTACATTTGCAATCTTTATTGGTATCGGTATGATAGCGCTTGGTCGAAAAGTAGAAGCGGTAAAAAAAGTTTTCGAGCAGACAAACGATATACTGATGTATATCGTTACAATGATTATGAACTACTTTGCGCCAATTGGAACATTTGGACTTATCGCGACAGCATTTACTAACGCTGGTTTTGGTGCGATTAAACAATTAGGAATGTATTTCTTTGTTGTACTACTAGCATTAGCTGTACATTTCTTTGTTATATATGGTGGGGCAGTTAAAGTACTAGCTCATAAAAATCCATTCTGGTTCTTTAAAATGTTCTTCCCAGCTATGACAGTTGGATTTAGTTCATCTAGTTCTAACGCAACGTTACCCATTTCATTAGAATGTACGAAAGAAATGGGTGTGAGAAAGGAAATTAGTTCCTTCGTTCAGCCTTTAGGTGCAACTATAAACATGGATGGTACAGCTATTATGCAAGGTGTAGCTATCATATTCATTGCACAAGTTTCAGGAGTGGATTTATCAGTGATGCAAATGGCTACTGTTGTCGTAATTGCGGTTATAGCCTCAATTGGTACAGCAGGCGTACCAGGTGTTGGCCTTGTTATGTTAGCCATGGTACTGACATCGGTTGGTTTAGACCCCGCAGCAATCGGTATTATATTAGGTATTGATAGACTACTTGATATGACGAGAACATCTGTAAATATTACAGGCGATGCTGCATGTGCGTTAATTTTATCTGAAAGAGAAAAATCAAAGTTCGTAAAAGAATCATAATTTAACGTATTAAAGGGGTAAATTGATATTAAATTCAATTTACCTCTTTTATTTTGTCTCAAAATGTATTATGATGATACTTGTGCTTGAAAAAATCGTGTATTTTTGCAACATATAAAATCAATTAATAATATATATTAAGAAGAAAGGTAGATATAGATGGATAAACAGACATTTACAACGATAATCCAAACAAAATTTAAAATGGTTCGTATTGAGGCAGGTTATACTCAAGATACAATGGCGAATACAGTAGGATTATCTAAGAAAACTTTAGTACAAATTGAAAAAGAGAGAGTATTACCTAACTGGACAACATGTGTGTCTATATGTGCATTATTTAGAGATTCAGATGTATTAAACACTACTTTTGGTTGTGATCCATTAGAAGTTATTCAAATTATATCTCGCCATCATTGTGCTTATCCAAATCATGACAACACTAGTGATATTTATTGGGTAACACTTGATTCTAAATCAGGACATATTTTACAATCTAACAAAAAATCAGATTTGTATAGAGTATTAAATGAAGAACGTCAACCTATCTTCGGTACTGCTAAAAAACGTGAAGCAGAAACATATTTCTTACGTAAAACACAATCATTATTTGTATAATATTTGTTAAAAGCTACTTCTTAGATTATTCTATAGAAGTAGCTTTTTTAGAAGGAGAATTCCCATGTCAACAATTTTAACAATTATAAGTATGATGGTTATTGGAGCAATAATTGGTGGCTTTACGAACTTTATTGCCATTAAAATGTTATTCCATCCATACCATGAAATAAGACTGTTTGGTTATAAATTACCATTCACGCCAGGGTTAATACCTAAAAGAAGAAATGAACTATCGGAAAAAGTAGGAGAAATGGTTACAAAACACCTCTTAACACCAGAAGTGTTTAAAGAAAAACTTGTTAATCCTAGTACAAAACATGTACTTGAAGATACAATCAAAATCCAATTCAATACTTTGAAAGAGCAAAAGTATACGATTCAAGATTTTGTTGATCGAATTGATTATCCATTAGAAGAAAAAATAAATGAAACGCTTGAGGCGACGATTCAACAGAAAGTTGATAAATATTACGAAACACATAAAAATGATGAGCTACAAAATCTAATTCCAGAAGAAATATTTGAGCAATTGAGTCGCCAAGTTGATCGCGTAACGCCTGAAATATTAAATAAAATTGATCAATATTTATCATCAGAAAAAGGCGAACAAGACATTTATTTAATGGTAGAAGAATTTTTCGAACAAAAAGGTAAAATGGTTGGCATGATTCAAATGTTTATGACAACTGAAGATATCGTTTATAAAGTTAAAAATGAGTTAAGAAATGTTATTAAACAAGAAAAAATTGAAACCATGATAAATTTACAAGTTCAGATGCAATATGAAAAATGGATGTCTAAGCCATTAAAAGATGTTCTTACAATAGAAAGAAAAGACAAAACGAAATTATTAATAGCTGAAGAATTAACAGAATCTATTAATATTAATAAATATTTAAACACGCCGCTTGATGAATTAGTACCGAAATTATTCAGTTATATGGAAGGTGAAGGTACTGAAAGATTTATTGAGTATATGGTACGAAAAGTAGGAGATAACATCAGCTTAATTTTAGAACGTATGAAGTTGGCTGAATTAATTAAAAATCAAATAGATAAATTCGAGTTATCTTACTTAGAAAAATTAGTCATAGAGATATCTAATAAAGAGTTGAAATTAATTACATTACTAGGATTTGTATTAGGTGGGATAATAGGATTATTCCAAGGAATAATCGCTATTTTTGTATAAGATCTAGAATTATGATACAGTGTTATTGGAATTGATATTCTAATACATTTATTTATTATAGGAGCGAATTAATTATGGCAGAAGTAAACATTTACGACAAAGCGAATGAACTAGAACAAACTTTACGTGAAAGTGAAGAATATAACAAAATTAAAGAACAATACGAAAAAGTTAATGCTAATCCAGAAACTAAAAAGTTATTCGATGAATTCCGTGAAGTTCAATTAGAATTACAAACTAAACAAATGCAAGGCGAAGAAATTTCAGAAGTAGATATCGCTAGAGCTCAAAAATCTGCTCAAGAAATTGAACAAAATGATACAATCGCTGAATTAATGCAAGCTGAACAAGCTATGAGTCAATTAATTCAAGATTTAAACCGCGTTATCATGAGACCATTAGAAGATATCTATGGTAGCCTTGAAGAAAATCAAGAAGGTTAATACGTTATAATTCTTGTGAACCTTATTAGATACAACAAGTATCTAATAAGGTTTTTTTATTTTGTTATAACGGCTTTCTTACCTGTCCAATGTATCGTACAGCCATGGAATATGGTAAAATTAAAGCATTAAAAGTCTTTATTAAATCTGATTATTCTATTGTTTGAGCTTGAATAAAATAATTAAGAAATGAGCTAATATTGAAAGAGGTTAGGTATATGATTAAATTTATACATTGTGCGGATTTACACCTTGATAGTCCATTTAAGTCTAGACATTATTTAAGCCCTTCTATTTTAAAAGATGTTAAACAAAGTGCTTACTATAGCTTCACAAAAATTGTGGATGAAGCTATTAAAGAGCAAGTAGACTTTGTTGTCATTGCAGGAGATTTATTTGATCAAGATAATAGAACGCTTAGAGCAGAAGTGTTTCTTAGAGAGCAATTTATTAGACTAGAACAAGAACAAATATTTGTATATATCATACATGGTAACCATGATCCATTATCAATAGGTGTTCATACTGTATGGCCAGAAAACGTTACTGTATTCACCGACCAAGTATCTACGCATCAACTCATTACGAAAAACGGTCAGGTTGTTTACTTACATGGGTTTAGCTACCAAAAAGATCAAAGTTACGAGAACAAAGTAGATGAATATCCAGAATCAACAGGTAATAGAGGTATACATATTGGTGTGTTACATGGGACTTATTCGCAAGCTTCGAATGTAAAGAAGAGATATACGGAATTTAATATTGAAGACTTAAATAGTAAGTTATATCATTATTGGGCATTAGGACATATTCACGAAAGAGCAATGATTAGTGAACTTTCTCAAATACATTATTCAGGAAACATACAAGCTCGTCACTTCAAAGAAAAAGGTGAGAAAGGATATTTGCTTGTTGAAGGCGATGAGTCTAAATTGCAGGCTACTTTTAAACCTACACAGTACATACGTTTTGAAAAAGCAGTAATTGAAACACAAGCTCAAGGCAAACATGCTTTATATGAAGCCATTCAAAAATTCAAAGATAGTGTGCGTACTGAAGGAAAAGCATTTTATCAATTAGATGTTTATGTTAAACATGATGACGTTCTAAAACAAGATGAAATCAATCAAGTTATCCAGCTTATTCAAGAATTTGAAGAAAACCAAACAAACTTTATTTTTATCGAACAGTTAAATGTCTTTTTTGAACAAGACTCTGAAATAGCATTAGCTAATGAATTCAACGATGATATTTTGCAAGATGATACCATTCTTGAAGATGCATTAAGTGATTTGTATATGAACCCTAAAGCCAATCGTTTCTTAGAACCATTTAGCGATATTGACAAACAGGCATTGATTGAACGCGGGGAAGCTATTTTAAAAAGAAGAATGAGAGGTTAAAGCGATGAAAATAATATCCTTAGAAATTTATGGCTATGGCCAACTCATGTCTAGAAAAATTAAATTTGATCAAAGTTTTATGCAAATATATGGAGAAAATGAAGCAGGTAAATCTACAATTCAAGCTTTTATACACTCTATTTTATTTGGGTTTCCAACAAAAAAAGAGAATGAGCCAAGGTTAGAACCACGTCTTGGCAATCAATACGGTGGTAAATTAGAACTGGAATTTGATGGTCAAAAAGTGGAAGTAGAAAGAGTCAAAGGTCGTGTTACTGGCGACGTGAAAGTTTACCTTTCAAATGGTAAAATTAAAGACGAAGAATGGCTCAAACAAAAGCTTAATTATATTAATAAAAAGACATATCAAGGTATCTTCTCCTTTAATGTATTAGGATTGCAAGATATTCATAAAAATTTAACTGAAGATCAACTTCAAATGTACTTATTACAAGCAGGTGCTTTAGGTTCTACTGAATTTACCGGTATGAGCGATTTAATGCAAAGTGAAAAAGAAGCGCTGTATAAAAAGAATGGTAAAAATCCAGTTTTAAATGTTCAATTAGAACAGTTAAACGATTTAGAAATAAAAATTAAAAACGAAGAAAAGAAGTTATCGGAATACGAAAGACTTCAAGATGAACGTGATAAAATATCGAGAAGACTCAATCAGTTAAAAGATAATTTAGGCAACCTTACAAATCGATTAACAAATAAAGAAAAAGAAATTTTTTTACATAATGATGTTGTAGAATGGAAAAAGCTAGAAACGAACTTAAATATAGAACCGTATGAATTTCCAGAGCAAGGTATTGAAAGATATGAATCTGCAGTACGTTCAAATGAAAGTATTAAGCGTGATTTAACATTAAGAAATGAAAAGCTAGCGCAAGTTGTTCATACTTTAGATCATGTGAACGTTATGTCTGAAAGAGATGAAAAAGCTTTAAATAGTATTAGACAACGAGAATCAGATATTAAAGAAAAGCATCAAGAATTAAAGCAATTAAACAAACAAATTGATGATACAGAACGAGATAATGAACTGTTGCGTCAAGACATTGGTTGGAATGATGAATATTTAGATGTTGATACTTCTGAAGCGATGAAGACGCATATAGCAGAAGTGAATCGTGTTAAAGAAGAAAATGTAGTTGAACGTGAACAAATAAAACGAACTTTAAATCAATTGGATATTGAGCGAGATAGATACAATAATAATGTTGATAGATTGCACAATGATTTAGTTTCTGACGAAAATTATGAACAAAAGAAAGTTTACAACCAAAAAGCTTTAGAGTTAGGCGAGAAGAAATCACTTTATAAAAAAATGGAAGAAAGCTTTAAAAAGCAAAAAGAAGAAAGTGAAAAAAGAAGTAAGCAATATAAATTAGCTTCATGTATCGGTGGCATATTATTAATAGCAATTGCAATATATGCTTTTATCGCTTCTCAGCTTATATTTAGTGCAATCTTTGCGATAGTTGGTATAATTTTAGTCGTATTATCTTTCTTTATAAAATCTAAAAACTTAGATCATGATCAAGCTTTTTCTAAAGAGATAGATGAATTAGAAGAAAAGGTTAAACATTTAAAGCAATTTTATGATTTAGATTTTAACTTAGATGAACAGACTAAAATGAGACAAGAATTAGAAGGTTATTACCAATCGCAAGAAATTTTAAATACAAAGAAAGCTGAATTGAAGAAAGAGTTAGAACAAGTCGAAGAAATAATAGAGCAGAAAGAACGTGCATTAAAAGAAACAAAAGCAAGTATCCACGTTTCTAATCAACTGTCATCTCAATTATTAAATGATGCGTTAACGACCATTAAGAAAATTAAGCAAAATAGATTCGAAATCAAGCGTTTAACTAAATTAAGAGATGAGAAACATTCGGATCTTGAAGCATTTTATCTTGAAGCAGAAAGTATCGTAAGTCATGCACGATTACATTATCAAAAGGTTTCATTATTTCATGACGTAAAACAAGCTTTAGATGAGCATCAAAAAGAATTTAACATTCAATCAAGAAATGTTGAACAACAAGCACTGCTTACAAACGAAATCACTGCGCTTTCAAAAAGACTAGAAGAAAACAATAACGTGATTCAATCATTATTTAGCTTCATTAATGTAGAAGATGAAGAATCATATTATCGACATCATAAATCTTACATATCATATAATGAGGATATGGAGAGATTTAACTATTTAACTGAGTTGCTCAACAATCATAATTATGATTATGATAAAAATACTCAGCTAAGTTATATGACGAAAACGGATTTAGAAAATGAAAGAAATCAATTAGAACTGCAAGTTGATGAATACAATGACAACTACTTAAATGTACAAGCAGAACTTAGTGATTTAAATGCTAAAATTAATCATATGGAAACCGATGAAACATTGTCAGCATTGAGACATGAATATCATTTACTTAAAGATAAAGTTAATGAAACAGCAAATGATTGGGCAGCATTAAGTTATTTGCAAAACTTAGTTGAAGCGCATATTAAGCAAATTAAGGATAAGAGATTACCTTATGTTGTGAAAGATGCAACAGATATTTTAAGTGCATTAACAGAAGATAGATACAATCAAGTGATCTATGAAGACCAAAATGTACAAGTAAGACATGAAAATGGTCAAGTATTCCATCCAACTGAGTTAAGCCAGTCAACAAAAGAACTGTTGTATATTGCGCTTAGATTTAGCTTGATTAAATCCTTGCAAAAATACTATCCATTCCCGATAATAGTGGATGACGCATTTGTCCACTTTGATAAACATCGTAAAGAAATTATGATTAAATATTTAATGAGCATGTCAGAAGATATTCAAATACTTTACTTTACATGTAACAAAGATCAAAACGTACCACAAAAACAAACGATAACTCTGACAAAAATAGAAGGAGCTAAGAGCAAATGAGAACAATCGAAACATTAAAGCCAGGAGACCCAGTTGATCATTATTTTTTAATACATCGCGCCATTCAAGGTGTAACTGCTCAAGGTAAACCATATATGACACTTTACTTGAAAGATAAGAGTGGAGATATAGAAGCTAAAGTATGGACTGTATCAAGCGAAGATATTCAATTACTTGTACCTGAGACAATTATACGCGTTAAAGGTGATGTAATAGATTACCGCGGACGTAAACAAATGAAAATTAATCAATTTAGAGTTGCTGTAGACGAAGATAATGTAAAACTAGAAAACTTTTTAGAAGCAGCACCATTAACAATTGATGAAATGTCAGAAGAAATTATGACATTTTTATTAGACATTGAGAATGCCAAATTACAAAGAATTACACGTATATTACTCAAAAAATATCAAAAAGAATATTTCACATTCCCAGCAGCGAGCTCACATCATCATAATTTCGTCTCAGGACTCAGTTATCATGTCGTGACAATGTTGAGGCAAGCAAAAGCTTTGTGTGACATATATCCAATATTAAATAGAAGTTTATTATATAGTGGTGTTATTTTGCATGACTTAGGAAAAGTGAAGGAATTATCAGGACCAGTCGCAACAACTTATACGGTAGAAGGTAATTTGTTAGGTCATATTTCTATAGTAAGTGATGAAATATCGCAAGTAGCTAAAGAACACAATATAGAAGGTGAAGAAGTACTATTACTAAGACATTTAGTATTAAGTCACCATGGTAAATTAGAATACGGCTCACCAAAATTACCAATGGTAAAAGAAGCTGAGATTTTGCACTTTATCGATAATATTGATGCTAGAATGATGATGTTTGAAAAGCATCTTAAAAAAGTAGATAAAGGTCAATATACAGAACGTATCTTTGCTCTAGAGAATAGACAATTTTATAAACCTGAAACGTTAGATTAAAACAGGTAGGGACATAAATACCCGTAGTTAAAATGAAAGATCTCTTCATTAGGTTATAGCCTAGTGAAGAGATCTTTTTTATGTTTTATAATTTTACGATTTTGAAAGTGATGCTTGCCTAGGGGATATAGCTCGAGCCTGACATGATAAAATCAAGAGTTCTATTTATCATGTGAGCCATGACATGATAATATCAAGGGTTCTATTTATCAAGTGGAGCCTGACATGATAAAATCAACGGTTCTATTTATCATGTGAGCCATGACATGATAAATTTACGAGCAAAGCGCACGAAGACTTAAAAGATAAAATAAAAAGAGCGCAAATTCTTATTTTCAAAGAATTTACGCTCTTTTTTAATATCCAAAACTTTTCGTTTTGTTATATCATATTTTAGCTAGCTGACTGTTGTTGTGCTGCTTGCATTTGTTGTTGTTGTAGTGCTTTTTCGTTTAAGATGTTATCTTCAATTGCTTTTTTAATGTCTTTATCTTTGTAATCTACTTTGTATTCATCTAATAATTTTTTGTAAGCATTAATGATAATCTTAGGTTCTTTTTGAATTTTCATTTGACGATATTGTTCTTTAAGGCTGTCTTTTTCTTTTTTAGATGCTTCGCCTTTATCTGCTCTTATAATATGGTATCCATATTGAGATTTAACAACATCTGAAATTTCGTCGTCTTTAAGGTCGAATAGTGCTTTTTCAAATGATTCATCCATTTGACCTTTCAATACGAAACCTAGTGAACCATTTTTATCTTTAGTACCTTCATCTTGTGATTCTTTTTTAGCAATTTTGTCGAAGTCATCTGGATTTTTCTTAATTTGAGCTAGTAATTCATCAGCTTTTTTCTTAGCTGATTTATCACTTAAACCATCTTTTGAATCTTCTGATTTAACTTTTATTAAGATATGAGAACCTTTTTTAGTGTTTTTATCAATTTCTTTATCGGAAACGTTCACCGCATCATTGATAAATTCTTCTTGGAATTTAGAAGTTTTTTGAGATTCTTTAAAGTCTTCTAAAGTTGCACCTGGTTTTTCTTGTTGAAGTGCTTCTTCAAATTTCTTCTTACCACCATATTGCTCAATTTGTTTATCAACTTGTTCGTCTAATTTCTTAGTATCAACTTTGTCTTCGTATTTATCTTTTAAGACTTTGTTAAGTACAATTTGGAATGCATTTTGGGCTACTTCGTTGTTACCCATCTTGTCTAAAACGTCTTGTGAAGTTACATTTCCAGCCTTAGTTTCAACTAAAGTTTCTCCGGAGTTATCTGAACCGTTACCACAAGCTCCTAATGTTAATACAGATGCTGAAAGTGTTATAGGTAACACTATTTTTTTAATTGATTTCATAAATAGAACTCCTTTTGTAAGAATACAATGATAAATATAGCATATTTAGTAATTTAAATACAAAAAATAACTTATAAATGTTCAGCATCCAGTGAACGTTTTGTTAACAATTCGATACCGTTCTTTCTTTCTTCAATATAAGTACCTCTTTTTGTAAATAAAATTATTTTAAAATAAAGTAAGTCAATAATTGATATACCAATATTTATAGACATTATAAATAAAATGTAGTGTCCATATTGAGGGATAATATTAATTAATACAAGTGATAGGGTAGTTATTGCAATTAATGGACAGATAAGTGCTAAACAAAACACAATTTTATTAACGGGTTGATCCACTCTAATATTATATAATGGTAAAGCGCGTTTCGCTTTAGTAGTTTTATTCATTTTAAATGACTTACGATAATAAATTAGTACAATCAAGTGCAATAATTTATGGATTGGATAAATTAAGCAAAGGACGAATAAGAATAAAATAAACTTATCGTCCTTTAATGGTTGTGTTTGTATATAATTAAATATTTCGTAAGTGACTATAAATGTTAAAAATGAAACTAAAGCACTGATTAATACGATTCTCTGTAGTCCATATCGAGAATGTATGTTAATTGATTTAGAACATAAGAACATAAGATACGTCACCTTCTAAGTTAGATTTATCTTGATATTATGCATCATCCTCAGAGTGTTCGTCAAGTAGATATTTTCTTAATTGTTCGTGGTTTTGTTCAATGTGATTAATAAAGTCACTGCCGTATATTTGCCCAACAATATACTTTACATCTGTAAACTCTGGCATACTATACATAACTTTTTCATATTCAGCTGCAATATCATATAATCTATTCGTATCGTTTGTATAGCTCACATACGTTTTTCTTAATACTTCAAGCCCTTTATCCGATAACTCTAAATATGTTGTACGTTTATCATGTTGGCTTTTAGGCATCGTTAAATAGCCGCGTTTTTCTAAGTTTTTAGCAAAATTGAAAACTGTAGAAACATGCATAACACCATATTTACTAACTTCTGAAATTGTTGCTTCGTCTAAACTTCTGATGATAATAAGAATGTGATGCTCATTAATATTTAAATCAAATGGTTTAATCCATTGTTGCCAATCTTTTTCAATCGTCTTCCATAAAGCTTTAGATAATTGAGAAACTTTATGTGTGAATAACATTTTTTCGATCATGTCCCGTTCGTTCGCCATCGCAATATCCCCCTTTAATTGTATAATAAAAGCATGATACTAATGTATCATGCTTACATATAACACTTTCATAATATAATAATTTTAACACGTTTTCTATTTTTTTAGAAACGGAAGCTTCGTATTTTGGATTTCTTTTTGGATTTCATTTCCACGATTGCTTATATTCTCAATATTTTTCTGAATTTGTTCGATATTTGGATTGATATCTGCTTTAAATTCATTAATCATCGTTTTGATTTCTTCACTTAACGATTGAATGGCAATTTGGCTTTCATCTTTAGTTTTTAATACATAATCTTTAATTTCCATAGCATTGTCTTTAATTTCGCTTAATTGAATTTTTGAACCGTCAGCAGTGGATTTTAAATCTGTCTTTAAAGCATCACCTGAACGATCTGTATTTAATATTGCTGTTGTAAAACCAGTAACAAGTCCTACACCAACACCGATAGCTAATCTTGAAAATTTCATAATATTCCTCCTTGATTTCTCTTACTTGAATATATACCCTTAAAGCTTGAAAATATGCAATGAATTAAAATTGTTGCTGGATCGTTTTTGCAATTTCTGCCTTTTTATCGTCATCTATTCGGTCTTCATTAGTATTCCAAATATATCCGAATCCATCTATGTCTTCTTTATACCTTGGGATTAAATGAAAATGAATATGGAATACAGATTGTGAAGCATACTCGCCATTATTTTGGATGATATTCAAACCGTCTGGATTGAATGCTTTTTTAATAGCATTAGCGACAATCGGTAACGCTTCTGCTATATGTTTCATCGTTTCAGGATCTGTTTCATAAATATTAGGTGATGCTTTTTTCGGTACGAGAAGTGTATGACCTTTAGAAACTTGAGATATATCTAAGAAAGCATAGACATAATCATTTTCATAAATTTTGTAAGAAGGAATTTCACCATCGATAATTTTGCTAAAGATTGTTTCTGACATAATATCATCTCCTATGTAAATATTAGCTTTATTATATCATGCAAGTAGTATCATCTCACTGATAAAGATATTATTTAATGAATGTAACAATGAGAACATGCTACAATATACTTTGGAGGTGTTTTCACGTGACAATTAAAGTGAACAATTTAACAGGTGGATATGGGAAAAAGGCTGTTATCCATGATATCTCATTCGAATGTAAACCAAGTGAAGTCGTCGGACTGATAGGATTAAACGGTGCGGGAAAAAGTACGACTATTAAACATATATTAGGTTTATTAACACCACAAAAAGGTGAGATGTCCATAAATAATATTGATATCAAATCAGATATAGAATCATATAGAAGAAATCTTACATATATACCTGAAAGTCCAGTATTATATGATGAGTTAACATTAGAAGAACATATATATATGACTGCAATGGCATATGGAATAGATAAAGATACTGCAATGTCAAAAGCTATGCCGTTATTGAAAAGGTTGAGACTTGATAAAGAGCTAAAAGTATTTCCGATTCATTTTTCTAAAGGTATGAAACAAAAAGTTATGATTGTATGTGCTTTTTTAGTCGAGCCAACACAATACATTATTGATGAACCATTTTTAGGATTAGATCCGCTCGGTATTCAAACAATGTTAGATTTAATAGTAGAAAGACGTAATCAAGGTTCATCCGTACTCATGTCTACGCATATTTTAGCAACTGCGGAAAGATATTGTGATAGGTTTATTATTTTACATCAAGGTAAGTTGATCGCAATGGGGAATTTAGATGAATTAAGAGCTGAAACTGGTCTTACAAATGCAACATTGGATGATATTTATATCCATTTAACACAAGGTGACAGTTATGAATGATGCTAAAACTTTATATAACTTAAGACAAAAAGAAGAAGTGTTAGAGAAGCTTAAGTATAATAAATTTATATTTAATGGTCATTTTTTAATTTTTTTAACAATTATGCTCGGGGCATTTGCGTTAGGCTACAGTAATTGGTTGAAAGATATTCCTCAAAATATTAATTATAGATTGATTGTTTCTTTAGTATTATCTATTTGTTCAATCTTTCCAATGAGAACGTTGTTTCGAGAAGCGGATAAGTTATATTTATTACCGTTTGAAAAGCATTTATCAACATATATAAAAAAAGCGATAACTTATAGTTATATAAATAGACTTTATTTACCAGTCGTAATTCTAGTGATAGGCCTTCCATTATTTTATCAATTATTGGGAAGCGAATTTCATTTATACATTACTGTAATGGTATTAAGTTTCATCTTTCCAATATTAGGTTTAGTTATAAAATGGTTCTGGCTAAAATATGGCTTAGAAATATGGGGCGTTAATGTCTTGCTTTTTATCGTATTTGCTAGTGGGTATTATACAACGTTAAAAGTAGCGATGCTTTCAGGCTTATTGACTATCGTCATATTGATAGCGCTGATTATATTAATGGAAAACATTAATAGAGGTACATTTTATCAGTGGGAAACATTGGTATCTCTAGAACATAATCATAAAATGAATTACTATAAATTCGTCAATATGTTCACAGATGTAAAAGTGTTAAATGAAAGAACGGTTAGAAGAAGATATTTAGATGTATTTTTAAAAGTACCAAGGTCGAAGAAATTTAATCAAGACTATATGTATAAATACTTGTTTGTAAGAAGTTTCGCAAGGGGTAAAGATGCATTCTTCATTGTTTTAAGATTTTTAATCATTGGGTTACTGCTTATATGGTGGATAGATCAATCAGTTATCTCCGCTATACTTGGCGCGTTGATAATGTATTTACTTATTTTGCAACTTTCTCAATTTTATAAACAGCAAGCATATGGTTTATGGCCGCAAGTATGGCCAGTCAGTGAACATCAAGTCATAAAAGGCTATCATCAGTTTTTAATAAATATGATGTTAATATTAGGTGTTATTCTGTCGATTATATATATTGTTAAATTCCTATCAACAACATATTTTGTAGTTGTATTCTTTATAGTAGGTTGGTTAACGATAGATTCATCGATTAAAAAGATTAAAAAACATCAAGAATTATTGAGAGACTAAAATAAAATATCTCTCCATTAGGTCATAGCCTAGTGAAGAGATATTTTTATATTTTAAAATCTTACGATTTTGAAAGTGCATGCTTGCCTGGGGTATGGCTCGAGCCTGTAGTCTCTCTCTCATACTATTCCCCCGGGCGTCAGCACTTTATAAAATCTTGAGTACAAAACAAAAGGGAATCTAGGATGTTAATGTCCTAGATTCCCTTTTGTTTTATTCATCTTCATCTGGTCTATACCAATATTTAGTATAATTTGCTGTTGAATATTGATCTGCACCTGAGAATTTTCTCGTAGCATCTCTTGAAAAATATTCTGTATATAATGATGATTTCGTAAAATCTTCATAAAGTTCATTTGAATCAAAACCAACAATAATCATATAAGTATCGCCTTTTCTAGGTCTAAGTAGTCTAAATGATTCAAAACCTTCAAAGTTATCAAACTGACCATCAATATCTACATAATGATTTTCAAATCGGTGTTGCATTTCTTCTGATACAGGAATGTAGCTAACAGCTAAAAATTCATGATTAACAAATTCACCTTTAGATTCTAGAATTCGATATTCTCTAGGTTGTGAGAATACTGTTTCTCCAGATGTTTCATGAATAAGTACCGTCGTATCTTGTCTCGTATAATGATGAATGTTTTCTTCAGGATATTTTTTTAAAATACTATGAAGAAAATGATACGTACCTGTTGTTATATAACATTTCATAATTACAAACCTCCTATATCTCTTTAATTTGATTATAAACATGTAAGCGCTAAAATCAACTGATTCATTAAATCTTTTGTATAATTTATGAATTTTTGTACACAAAGATGTCTTTATAATAGAATATGTTAAAATAGATTGTAATGATTATAATGAGGTGAAATAAATGAGTGTACCGTTTAACGATACAATTTTAAAAGCAGCAAAAGGTGAAAGTACAACTCATACGCCAGTTTGGTTTATGAGGCAAGCAGGTCGATCACAACCTGAATATAGAAAGATTAAAGAAAAGTATTCATTATTTGAAATTACGCATCAACCTGAACTTTGTGCATACGTTACAAAGTTACCTGTAGATCAATATAATACAGATGCTGCAATTTTATATAAAGATATTATGACGCCTTTAACAGGAATTGGTGTAGATGTAGAAATTAAATCTGGAATTGGTCCAGTGATACATAACCCAATAAAAGATATTTCTGATGTTAATAAATTAGGAAGAATTAATCCTGAAGAAGATGTGAAGTATGTATTAGATACAATCAAAATTTTAACTAAAGAACAACTAAATGTGCCTTTGATAGGTTTCACAGGAGCGCCATTTACGCTTGCGAGCTATATGATTGAAGGTGGACCATCAAAAAATTATAATAAAACTAAGGCGTTTATGTATACACAACCAGAAGCTTGGTTTAAATTAATGGATTTACTTGCTGATATGGCTATTCGCTATACACATGCTCAAATTGACGCTGGTTGTAAGATGATACAAGTATTTGATTCTTGGGTAGGTGCTTTAAATGCTGAAGATTATCATTACTTTATTAGACCATCAATGAATAAAATAATTACAGCAATAAAAGAAAAAAATGTACCTGTAACAACATTTGGTGTTGGCGCAAGTCATTTAATAGAAGAATGGAATCAATTACCAGTTGATGTTATAGGTTTAGATTGGCGCTTACAAATTAAGGAAGCGCGTGAGAAGGGCATAACTAAAACATTACAAGGTAATTTAGATCCAGCTTTATTATTAGCACCTTGGGAAGTAATTGAACAGCGATTAATTCAAATATTAGATCAAGGATTAGTAGATCATAATTATATATTTAATCTTGGACATGGCGTGTTTCCTGAAGTTCAACCTGCTACATTGAAAAAAGTAGCGCAATTTGTACATGAATATTCAGCAAACCATAAATCACAACTATGATTAATCAATAAATAGCTTTAATTTTACTTAAAGGGAGTATAGAAAATGAATAAAAAAGTGGGACTTTTAGTTATGGCATATGGTACGCCATATAAAGAAAGTGATATCGTGCCATACTATACGCATATCAGACATGGTCGTAAGCCATCTGATGAACAAATTGAAGATTTAAAAGGACGTTACAAAGCAATCGGTGGCATTTCACCATTAGCTGGAACAACTGAAAAACAAGCTGAAAGTTTATTAGGTGCATTAAATGATACTTATGATGATGTTGAATTTAAATTATATATCGGTTTAAAACACATCCATCCATTTATTGAAGATGCTGTTGAACAAATGCACAATGATGGTATTGATGAAGCTATTACAATTGTATTAGCACCACATTATTCTAACTTCTCTGTAGGTAGTTATAATAAACGTGCTAAAGAAGAAGCGGATAAATACGGTATTAATTTGCATCATGTTGAGCAATTTTATAATGAACCAGCATTTATTTCTTATTGGACAACAATGATCAATGATACTTTACAAATGATTCCAGAAGAAAGTCATGATGAGACTGTTTTAATTGTTTCAGCACATAGTTTACCTGAAAAAATTAAAAAAGCTAATGATCCTTATCCAGATCAATTAGAAGAAACAGCTAAAATTTTGAGTGAACAATCAAATGTTAAACATGTTTCTGTTGGTTGGCAATCAGAAGGACAAACTGGCGAACCTTGGTTAGGACCAGATGTTCAAGATTTAACGAGAGATTTGTATAACAAACATGGATATAAACATTTTATTTATACGCCAGTAGGTTTTGTATGTGAACATTTAGAAGTTCTATATGATAACGACTATGAGTGTAAAGTTGTATGTGATGAATTAGGCGTAAATTATCATAGACCACCTATGCCAAATATCGATCCTAAATTTATAGAAGCAATGGTATCAGCAATTAAGAAAAAATTCTAATTCGATTTTCGAATAAGAAAGAAGTGTTAAGCATGTCAAAACGTATTGCAATAATAGGGGCAGGGATAACTGGGTTATCTGCTGCCCATTATTTAAGAAAAGAATGGCCAGATGTTGAAATTGACGTATATGAACAATCAAATAGAGTAGGCGGGAAAATTAAGACTTATCGTAAAGATGGCTATACGATTGAATTAGGTCCTGAATCATATTTAGGTAGAAAAACAATTATGACTGAATTAGCTGAAGAAATTGGTATAGCGGATGATCTCGTTACGAATAAAACGGGACAATCATACATTTATAGTCATAATAAACTTTATCCTATTCCAGGCGGTTCAATAATGGGTATACCAACAGAAATAAAGCCGTTTCTAAAAACACAACTTATTTCACCAGCAGCTAAATTAAGAGCTGGTTTGGATTACTTTTTACCGGTGAAACCAATGAACACCGATATATCTATTGGTCATTTCTTTAGACAACGTTTAGGAAATGAAGTGTTAGAAAATTTGATTGAGCCACTTATGGCGGGTATTTATGGAGCGAATATCGATAATTTAAGCTTGAAGACTACTTTTCCTCATTTTAAAGAGCAAGAGGAAGAAGAGGGCGGTTTAATTAAAGGAATGATCGCTCAGAAGGCAAAAAATAATGCCGATAAAAAAGTGACTGTGAAACCTAAAGGTCAATTTAAACAATTTAAACATGGGCTTGAATCATTTGTGAATACTTTGCGAAATGATTTAGAAAGCAAAGGCGTTAATATACATCTGAATTCAACTGTTCAAAATTTTACTGAAGAAAACGATAAGTCCATTTTAACAATTAACGGTGAACGTCATGAGTATGATGGTGTAATTGTTACAATTCCACATCAACATTTTGTTAAATGGTTTGATGATGACTTGAAGCTAGACTATTTCAATTATATGCCTTCTACAAGTGTAGCAACAGTTGTTATGGCATTTGATAAAGAACAAGTCGTTAATGATAAAGATGGCACAGGATTCGTCATTGCTAGAACGAGTGATACTGCCATTACAGCGTGTACATGGACAAATAAAAAATGGCCACATACAACACCTGAAGGTAAAGTGTTGTTAAGAGCATACGTTGGTAAGCCAGGTTCAAACATTATTCACCATAAAGATGAAGAACAATTAAAACAAGTTGCTTTAAATGATTTAAATAAAATCATGACAATTAAAGGCGAACCAGAATTTTCAATTGTAACGAAATTACCTCATAGTATGCCTCAATATGAAGTAGGGCACATTGATCGTATTAGAGATATAGAGCAACATATAGAAAAAAACTACAATAATTTAATTATTACTGGAGCTTCTTTTGATGCAGTAGGACTACCTGACTGTGTAAAAATGGCTCAAGACGCTAGTCATAAAATGATAAATTACTTGAAATGATTATAAATTTAGGTGAAAACGATATAAAGAATCGATCGTTTTCACCTTTTTTATGTGTTAAAATCGGAAGATTCCGATGTTTATTTTTCCCTTTAGTGAGAATTGTTACATAGATGTTAAAAGTTCAAATTTTTATTAAGAAAAGTAAAGAAATAGCATTGACGTTCTATGGTTTTCTATATATACTTAAGAAGTTCTCAATTAGAGGCCCCTTGGTCAAGCGGTTAAGACACCGCCCTTTCACGGCGGTAACACGGGTTCGAGTCCCGTAGGGGTCACCATTTTTTATAAAAAAGAATTAATATTTTCTTGACATAATATTAATAAATGTGTTATATTTAAAAGGTAGTCAAATTACTTAATATTAACGCGGGATGGAGCAGTTCGGTAGCTCGTCGGGCTCATAACCCGAAGGTCGGTGGTTCAAATCCACCTCCCGCAATACTTTTTTTAATGAAGGTCCCGTGGTGTAGCGGTTAACATGCCTGCCTGTCACGCAGGAGATCGCGGGTTCGATTCCCGTCGGGACCGCCATTTTTATTTTGGCTCAGTAGCTCAGTCGGTAGAGCAAAGGACTGAAAATCCTTGTGTCGGCGGTTCGATTCCGTCCTGAGCCATACTTTTTAACAAGTATGGCGATTGTGGCGAAGTGGTTAACGCATCGGATTGTGGTTCCGACATTCGTGGGTTCGATTCCCATCAGTCGCCCCATATTTATATTAATTAAGCGGGTGTAGTTTAGTGGTAAAACCTCAGCCTTCCAAGCTGATGTTGTCGGTTCGATTCCGATCACCCGCTCCATTATTATTCCACAGTAGCTCAGTGGTAGAGCTATCGGCTGTTAACCGATCGGTCGTAGGTTCGAGTCCTACCTGTGGAGCCATAAGGCCCCTTGGTCAAGCGGTTAAGACACCGCCCTTTCACGGCGGTAACACGGGTTCGAGTCCCGTAGGGGTCATATAATCAGAGGTGAAATATCGCTTCTGATTTTTTTGTTTGTGGAGAGTTGTCCGAGTTGGCCGAAGGAGCACGCCTGGAAAGTGTGTAGGCGTCACAAGCGTCTCGAGGGTTCGAATCCCTCACTCTCCGTTTGTACCTTAATAATCAACTCATCCAAGACGTTGATATTACTGGGTTTTCTTGCAATAGGTAAGTAAACCTAATCGAGCAATGTAAACGTGTTAGAGAATTATTCTCTAACACGTTTACATTGCTTTTTTTACGTTCATCAAGAAGATCGGAGTAAATATCTAATGCAGTCATAGCCTTGTCTTTTTCAATTTCTGCACCGTTTTAAAATGTAATATATGGAAACACCATTGTGAAGTAGGTAAGAACATCTTTCTTATTCACTTCAATCCATTGATTATAAGATCTTGCATGAATTTATTCTTGGCTTGAGTTTCTCCTTCAGTAGCTTCACGTTATCTTTTGTAACTTTGCTTTCGGTAACGTTTACCTTCATGACGAAGTAATATCCCCATTTACTATAATTTTATTTTGTGTTTTTGCTTGAAAATATATGCAATATATAATTCAATAACAATATTTAGGAACTAAAACAAAACACTAAGAAAATAAATATTGCAATGCATTTATGAAGAGTGATAATATTGTTTTGTTGAAAAATATTCGAAAAATAATTTAATTAAGAAAAAATAAAATTCTAGGACAGTTTGTACGGCAAGTTTAGCACTCTCACTTACATTATCCCCTTTAGCAGATGCTGCTCAAGTAAACCAAAATGTTCAAGGAGCAAAATATGTAACTGTTGAGAAAGGTGGGGTTTCAACGGTCTTATGTTATCTATCGAATCCCTCACTCTCCATTTGCATCTTAATAATCAACTCATCCAAGGCGTTGACCTTGCTCTTTTTTATGTTCATTAAGAAGGTAGGGGTATATATCTAATGTAATTGAGATGTTCGTGTGGCCTAATCTTTTACTTATATATTCCATATTTGCTACTAAAGCTATAATTATATTATATATTCACGGATATATTGACGAATAAAAGTATTAACATGAGATATAAACAAACAATTTAAAGGGTAATACAATGAAAAAAATAATAAGCGTTGCCCTAAGTACAACAATATTACTAGCAGGTTGTGGATTGATGTCTAATAAAAAAGAAATACCTGAAACAGTAAGTGTGAAAGATTATGACGGTAGATATATCGGAGATCATGATAAGAAAAATGAAGCATTTTTGGAAAAACATAAAGCACAAGCTGAAAAGATGTATAAAGATTACGTGAAAGAAGTATTTGGTAAAGAGGCGAAAATTAATGGCATACATTCATATAGTAACCCTTCACCGAGTCTAAAAACCTCAGAGGGCATTTCTATCGTGGGAACGATTGATTATGATGTTCCTTTTCAATTGAGACTTTTGTTTGTTGAAAGCGAAGGCAAGTTAGTGATGACCACATTTACACCTGGACATCAAAATGAACTATCTTCTGCAATATCAGCTATGTTGTATAAGCGCTATGAACAAGACATAGAAACTGCACGCCAAAAATTCAAAGAAGTTGTGGAAAAAGATGGCTACTATGCGATGAATAAAAAATTAGAAAAGCATCAAGAATTTAGTGGTGTTACAAAACAGTATCTTGATTTCACAACCAAAGCTACAATCGGAGTAAACGAGTTTAAAAAAGATTTCAAACCAATCATGGAGTTAAAAGGGGAAGCATTCAATCAAAGCATGGATAAGCTCATACAAAAATATCCTGAAATTAAAAATAGTATGAAAACAGATTTTGTGGCGTATTATAAAGATAAAGATGAAAAATCTGTAAATGAATACAATTGGGATTTACAAATACCCACAAATGAAACTATGAAAAAAATACATGGTGATAAGGGCATGTACTTTTTCAAAGATAAGGTATCACCTACTGACATAGATCAATATGGTCGACTAGAATCTACTACTCAAGAAATTTCAATGACCGGAGGAATGTGGGATGAATATAAAAAAGAAGAAAATAACTGATTTAGACGCAGTAGAATTATGTGGAATAAAAGTATTAACATGAGATATAAATAAACAATTTAAAGGGGGATACAATGAAAAAAATAATAAGTGTTGCCCTATGTACCATAATATTACTAGCAGGTTGTGGATTGATGTCTAGTAAAAAAGAAATCCCTGAAACAGTAAGTGTGAAAGATTACGACGGTAGATATATCGGAGATCATGATAAGAAAAATGAAGCATTTTTGGAGAAACATAAAGCACAAGCTGAAAAGATGTATAAAGATTACGTGAAAGAAGTATTTGGTAAAGAGGCGAAAATTAATGGCATACATTCATATAGTAATCCTACACCGAGTCTAAAAACCTCAGAAGGCATTTCTATCGTGGGGACAGTTGATTATGATGTTCCTTTTCAATTTTATTTAAGCTTCGTAGAAGTGGATGGGCAATTAGCACTCAACACGATTACACAAGACCAGTCCAATGAAATCAGAGGCGTATTTGCGGCGATGTTATTCAAACGCTATGAACAAGACATAGAAACCACACGCCGAAAATTCAAAGAAGTCGTAGAAAAAGATGGCTACTATGCAATGAATAAAAAATTAGAAAAGCATCAAGAATTTAAAGGTGTTACAAAACAGTATCTTGATTTCACAACCGAATCTACAATTGGAGTAGAAGATTTTAAAAAAGATTTCAAACCAGTCATGGAGTTAAAAGGGGAAGCATTCAATCA
The DNA here is from genome assembly GCF_022387115.1 of Mammaliicoccus sp. F-M27. NCBI lineage: Bacteria > Bacillati > Bacillota > Bacilli > Caryophanales > Staphylococcaceae > Mammaliicoccus > Mammaliicoccus sp. F-M27. The sequence goes on from NZ_JAJNIE010000001.1 coordinate 50,401, forward strand.
AAAAATGGACAAGCTCATACAAAAATATCCTGAAATTAAAAATAAAATGAAAACAGATTTTATAGCGTATTATTCAAAAGATAAAGAAGTGGAAAACAAAGAAGTAACTAGATATGCATTAAATTTAAGAAAACGCACAAACAATATTATGAAAAAAATCAACGGTGAAAAAACAATGTACCTCTATGAAGATACTGTAATGCCGGACGAGATTAGTAGTTTAGGTCTATTAGAATCTAAAGGTCACAAGGTGAATATTGGAGGCGGAGACTACTAATGAGGTTAAATAACAAAATCTCCTTTAAAACTCTGATCATTGAACTTTTTTTGTAGCTATGCTACAAGTGATATTCTCTCATCACTCAACATATTCAATTATTGATTAAAAGGTGAGTAGCTTAGATAGTTTTCTTTCTGTTTTTAAATTTCAGAATCTTTATTAATATATTTAAATAATAATAATAGCAATATTTTTATTAATTTATATTAGGATTATTACCATAACAACACTTTTAAATATGCTTTATAACAGTGATGTTATACTAGGATTATAATAAGTCGTTTTATTATATGTTTGTTGGAATTTATGGCTTCTATTTTTAATTGTATAGCGATAGAATATATGGTATTAATAAACTTAGAGTTAAAATAATACACATAAAAGATTCGTATATTTTATATACAATGGAGGAAGTCATGAAATTAGCATGGTTAATTGATACAACGACTTATATTGATCAAAATATTGACGAGAAAGATTTATTTGTAGTTTCTTTATCAACAATTATAGAAGGAAAGCCATATAAAGATACAGAGTTTGAAAGTTCTAAATCATTTTTCGATATGTTAAAAGATAATGGAAATGGAGCAAAGACTGCGCAACCTACGCCTCAAGATTTTATTGAAACATTTCAACAAATTGAAGATGAAGGATATACGCATGTTATAGCGATTCATCCTTCTAGCAGCTTGTCAGGTACTTACGCATCATCACTTTCAAATTCAAAATCTTTTCCTATGAAGATTCATGTCATAGATAGTGGTACGGGTAGTTATCCTCAAAGAGCGTTAATTGAATACGGGAAGCAACTTTATGATGAGAATAAATCATTCGATGAGATTGTGAATAAGTTAGAAAATATTAAACAGACGAGTGAATTGTACTTATTACCAAGAAATCTACAGCAATTAAAAAATAGTGGTAGAGTTTCTAATAGTAAATACTTATTAAGTAGTTTGCTGCATATTAAACTTTTATTGAAACTAGAACATGGCACGATAGATTTAGAGCTTAAGTCTAGAGGTATGAAGAAAATTGAAGCTTATTTAATAAAACGTATTAATGAAATGATTGATAAAGGGGTTACAAGTATAGGTGTATTACATGCTGGCAATGAGCGTGAAGCACATATTTGGAAAGAACGGATTTTAACATTAAGTAATGATATTAATGTATATGTTGAACCATTAGTACCGGTTGCTTCTGTTCATACTGGTTTCGGTACGATTGGTATAGGTTGGATCAATACAACAGAATGAAAACGTTTTATAAACTGAGAATTTATTTCTCAGTTTTTTTATTTAATAAAATAATAAAAAACTCTTGTCATATGCTTATAAAAGTAATACTATGGATAAATCTGATTAAAATAATAAGGTTAAAGGAGAGGTGTTAGATGAAGAAGTATCCTTTAGCGATATGGATATTAAGTCTTGGTGCATTTGCAATAGGTATGACAGAGTTCGTAATTATGGGATTGCTACCAAATATTGCAAGAGATTTGAATGTAACAGTATCTGATGCTGGGCAACTTATTACTGGTTATGCACTAAGTGTTGCAATTGGTGGACCAATTATTGTCCTTGCGACATATAAATTACCGAGAAAAAATTTACTGATTTTATTAATGGGAATCTTTATTATTGGTAATGGTATCGGTGGAATTGCACCAAGTTATGGTTTATTAATGTTAAGTAGAATTGTAGCTGCTTTAGCTCACGGTTCATTCTTTGGTATAGGATCAATATTAGCTGCAAATATGGTACCACCTCATAAAAGAGCAAGTGCAATGGCGCTTATGTTCACAGGTTTAACGATGAGTAACATTATTGGTGTACCTTTTGGGACTTTTGTAGGACAAATATTCGGATGGAAAATGACTTTTATTATTATTAGTGTATTAGGTCTATTAACATTAATAGGAATTATAAAATTTGTACCTAATCAAAAAGACACGCAACCGATATCTATTAAAAACGAATTAAATGTATTAAAAGATGTTAAGCTATGGCTAACACTTGGCGTAACATTATTTGGATTTAGTAGTGTATTTGCATATTTCACATATATTTCTCAAATATTAACTGACGTTTCACATATAGAAGAACGTTGGATCTCATTTGTGCTTATCATATTCGGTGTTGGTGTAACATTCGGTAATATAATTGGTGGTAAACTAGCAGACTGGAACTTAAATAGATCTTTAAATATTATTTTTATAGTCTTCCCAATTTATATTTTTATGATGTATTTTATTCAAAGTAATAGTTTACTAATGATTGTAGGTATATTTGTATTTGGATTAATAGGATTTAGTATGAGTCCTTCATTGCAATTTAAGAGCATGGTCATTTCAAAAGATGCGCCAATGTTAGCAAGTACGATGAATCAATCTGCATTTAACATTGGTAATGCACTAGGTGCATTTATCGGTGGAATAGTTGTAAGCCAACTAGAAGTTAAAGACTTAGCATTAGTAGCTCCGTTTTTAACATTAATAGGATTAATCTTCTTTATATTAGAACGTATAGTTTCTAAAAAAAGAGGAGAATAGTATGAGTGAGAGACTATCGTCTCGAGCCATACCTAGGCAAGCATAGACTTTACAATACTAGAAACATAAAAATCACCCAATCCGAAAATAAATTTAACGGATTGGGTGATTTATTTTGAAAAAGAGAATGATATCCTAAGCTCTTTTATGTTTAATCATAATCTAGTTCTAAATTATAGAGCATTTTTTATGTTCATTTATTAAATTATCGTTATAATGAATAATGGTATAAGGAGGTCCAAATATGAAACATTGGATTGAAGAACGTAATATTGAGACACCGAACAAAATAGCGATTAAACAAGGTGATGTTGAACTGACATATCGACAATTGTTTAACAGAGCAAAAATTTATGCATCTTATTTAAACCAACTTAATTTAAAAAGAGTGGCATTCTATATAAAGAATGATGTGCATCATGTTTCATTAATTGTTGGAGCTTGGTTAGCGAATGTTGAAATTGTCATGGTTAATACGAAATTAACTTCAAGAGAAATCGAACAACAGTTAGAAAGTATAGGTGTTGAAACGGTATTAACTTACAAACCCCTTAATATAAAACAAAATCATATCATAATTAATGATATTACGAGCATAAATAATAAAAATTTAGATTTCCATCTTAATATGGATGATATCGCGACAATTATGTTTACTTCCGGAACGACAGGGCCAGCTAAAGCGGTACCTCAAACTTTTTCTAATCATTATTATAGCGCAATTGGTTGCAAAGAAAGTCTTGGTTATCATGGTTTAACGAAATGGTTATCTGTCCTACCTATTTATCATATATCTGGATTAAGCGTGCTTATTCGTAGTTTAATTGAAGGCTTTACTGTTGTATTAGAACCTAAATTTGATGTTGATCGTGTCATGTATTTAATTAAACATGAAGATATTACACACATTTCACTCGTTCCACAAACATTACAATGGTTGATTAACGATGAGCTCACACAGCCTTACCAGTTAGAGAAAATACTATTAGGTGGAGCGAAATTATCCGAAGCGATTATCAATAAATCACTTGAATATCAATTGCCTATCTATAACTCATTCGGTATGACAGAAACTTGTTCACAGTTTGTAACAGCAAGTCCTGAAATGTTGCGCATAGAACCACGTACTGTCGGTAAAATACCTTCAAATGTTAAACTTAAAATTATGAACAAAAATGCTGAAGGTCATGGTGAAGTGTCAGTGTTAGGTAAAAATGTTATGAATGGCTATTTAACGAATGGCAGTAATGCGGATACATTTGAAGATGGCTACTTTAAAACAGGTGATATCGGCTCAATAGATGATAATGGATATGTATATATTTATGATAGAAGAAAAGATTTGATTATTAGTGGTGGTGAAAATATATATCCTTATGAAATTGAACATATTATTTTAAATCATCCAGAAGTTACAAATTGTGTCGCTGTTCCTGTCGAAGATGAAAAATGGGGACAAGTACCTGCGTTAGTATACGAATCTCATAAAAATATTGATAGCAGTGAATTTAAGTGTCTGCTTGATGAGTATTTAGCAAAATATAAACATCCTAAATATTTTTATAAAATGACAGAAATACCAAGAACGTCAACTGGAAAGCTTTCAAGATATAAAGTGAAAGAGTGGATAACGCATGCGTAAAAATAATATGAACTTTTATATGTTTAAGGCACCATTTAGAGTTCCCATCAAAACGCCTTTAGTAGAACTTGAAGAGCGTGAAGTATTAATCGTTGAATGGCAAGATGTTGATGGTCATAATTATTACGGAGAGTGTAATGCATTTAAGACGGATTGGTATCATTTTGAAACAATAGAATCTATAAAAGAGGTATTAACGAATTGGTTTAAAAAGCATGAATTTGATCAAATAAACCATTATAAATTAAGCTGTCAATTAATAGATGAACTCAACGATTTTCCAAATGCGCGAAGTGTTATGTCTATGATTTTCTTTCAGAAGTTTCATGAATTACATGATGTTAAGGTTGAATATGGTGCTACTGTTAATCATGATATTGAAACATATTTCAAACAATATAATGGGCAATTACCTTCTAGAATTAAAATCAAATGGCATGACGATATTAAAAATGACATTGCGTTTTTAGAAAAAAATTATCCCAATATCCAAAGAGCAATCGACGCTAATGGTGTATTAAGTCAAAACGAAATTTCTTTGTTGAACACATTTGAGCATCAGAATTTTATTTATATAGAGCAACCATTTCTTACATTTGATTCCTATTATGAATATCATAAGTCATTATCATTACCGATATTTATTGATGAGTCGGCATTAAATTTAGAACAAATTAAACAATTTAATGATTCTCAGATAATTGATGGGGTTGTTATTAAGCCTTCTCGAGTAGGTGGAATAGATAAAGCTTTAGAGATTATCGATTATTGTAAAGCGCATAACCTTAAATATGTAATAGGTGGTATGTATGAGTTTGGTTTGAGTGGTTATTTCACTGCTTATTTAGCTGAGCAAAGCAACTATCCTAGTGATATAACGCCAAGTGATTATTACTTCGTTGATGATATTGTTTTTGAGAAAGCTGTTTTAGAAAATAATAAAATTATATATTCACCGCCAAAAATAGACATAAATAAATTAATAAAATAAAGGCATATACGCGCATCAGTGCGTATATGCCTTTTAGATATTAGTGCTTATGGTCTTTCTTAGGTGGTACTGGATCGTATCCACCAGCATGGAATGGGTGACATTTTAATATTCTTTTCGTGCCTAGCCATGTTCCTTTTAAGACACCATACTCCGAAATAGCTTCTACAGCATAATTAGAACAAGTTGGTTGAAACCTGCACGTAGGTGGTGTCAGAGGTGATATATAGCGTTGATATAAGCGAATTAATTTAATGAATAATGTTTTCATAACAATGCTCCTATTTATAATGATTGTCAGTTAAATGTTTATATGGCTGAACATCAGTATTATTAAATTTATAAAACTGTGTTGTTTGTTTCATATGGATATTAATTGTTTCATTTTTGATTTTTCCAGTTGCTACAATATCGAACGTTAACTTTTTAGGTAACGTTTTATCTTCTTGGAATGTGAGATTGAATTTACCTTTTTTAATTTTTAAATCATTAATATTACTTAATGATTTTTGATCAACTAATGGTGATTGGTTAAATCCTAATTGATATAAATATTTCATGACGCTGTTCGTGCCTTCATATGAAAGTGTATTTTCATTAATAGAAATATCGTCTTCGATAGGTTTTAACAAACTTTGATTAAATGTAGTTAAATCAAACCAATCTTGGCCTATTTTTTGATAATAATCAATTTCTGCGTTTTGAGCACGATAATTTAAATATTTCGTCTTTGGTGATGATTGGATTTCATTTGAATTAATAAATACACTTTTATTCTGTGTATTAAATTGTTTCGTATTACTTGATTGCTCAACGTTAAATGCTAGTTTATCATGATGGTTCGTTCGTCCGTATGAATTTTGTTTTAACTGAGTCTTTTTATCTTGAAAATTTACTGTCGTCTCATTTTTAGATTTTATAGAGTGTGTATCCACATCTTTAATATTTTTTTGAAATGCTTCAATGGCATCACTACTATTTTTATAATAATTTTGACCTTGTGGACTACAACTTGCTAGAATAAGAGTAATTGTTAATACAAAGGTCGTTAAGGTTAACTTTTTCAATGTTTTCTACCTTTCTAATAAAATATATATACAGTTTATCACAATCTAAGAAAGAGGTCGTGTATCATGCGCTATAAAGATCCATATGGATTAAATGTAGATTTAGAATATAAAGAACGAGACGACGTGCAAAAAGCTAAACATGTTCTCGGTATACCTATTTACAAAGAAAATTATGTTTTGACACATCATAAAATTCGAGGAATAGAATTTCCTGGTGGGAAAGTAGAGTATAATGAGACGAATAAAGAAGCGATAGAGCGAGAGTTATACGAAGAAACAGGTGCCATTGCTAAAGAGATTACATTTATAGCATCATATATCGTTCATGATGAAATACCTTTTGATAAAGATGTATATTTTATTGAAATTGATTCTATTGAAGAAAAAGATGAGTACTATGAAACATATGGCCCAATCATCGTTAAAAATATTGATGATGTTATGGAACAAAAAAAGAGCTTTTTATTGAAAGATAAGGCAATATTAAAGTGCGTTGAAAGGGTGAATAAACTTGGATTTCTTAAGTAGAAAAAGAATGCCTGTCTTCTTTAATGATCACCTTACAGAAGAAGTAATATATGAAGTAGATCAGCTTAAATTAAGAGGACTACTCATGACACCACACATAGATGTTGAGCGAATCGTCGTGTATTTACGTGGGGGTAAAGGACAAGTGGGTAAAGTGAGACCAGCGAGAATGTCTCAATTTAAAAATGAAAACACTTTAGTATTTGCGCCATATTATCGGGGAAGCAACGGAAGTGAAGGTAGAGATCGTTTTTGTGGAGACGATTTAAATGATGTTGTTGTAGGTATAAATATATTAAAAGCGTTATATCCAGAAATACCGGTTCACATTGTAGGATTTTCTAGAGGTGGTATACAAGGTTTACTCACTTACCAATCAGTAAATGCAACGAGTTATATAATTTGGGGTGGGGTAACAGACTTGTTAATGATGTATGAAGAAAGAATTGATTTAAGAAATATGTTAAAAAGAATGATTGGACATCCAAAAAAGCAATCTGAAGAATATGAACAGAGAAATGCATTGAAACATATTCATAGTGATAGTCCGCCTATATTAATTGTCCATGGAGATCAAGATAAACAAGTTAATATTAATATGGCATATCATTTAGAAGAACATTTAAAAAAAGAACAAGTTAAATATAGAACGATTTATGAAAAAGGTGAAGGGCATGTTTTTAGGCCGAAAATAGAGCAACAAACATTGATTAAAATTAAAAATTGGATGTATGAATGCGAAAAATAAAAACATTTTTTAATCAAAAAGAAGCATATCACGCTATTTACTGAGTGAAATCAGTAGTGTGATATGCTTCTTTATTTGATGTTCTCAACTGTTTACTTAATGATTATAAGTAAATCCGCCTTCTTCTTGAATGTGTTCTGAAGATGCTCCGAACTTACTGAAGTTCTCTTTGAAGTCTTTAGCTAATTGTTTTGCTTTTTCATCGTATGCATCTGTTGATACCCATGTATTACGTGGATATAATACTTCTGAAGGTACGCCAGATACATGTTTTGGTATATTGAGACCGAATATATCATCTTTAATGAATTCAGAGTTTTTAATTTCTCCGCTTATTGCGCGACGAATCATTGAGCGTGTATGTTTTAAGTCCATTCTAGAACCTACGCCGTATTCGCCGCCAGTCCAACCAGTGTTTACTAAATAAACATCTACATCATGTTTGTCGATTAATTGACCGAGTAATTCAGCATATTCTGTTGCATGTAATGGTAAGAATGGTGAACCGAAACAAGTTGAGAATACAGGTTGTGGACTTGTTACGCCTCTTTCTGTACCTGCTAATTTAGATGTGAACCCACTTAAGAAGTGATACATCGCTTGTGATTTATTCAATTTTGATATAGGAGGTAAGACTCCGAAAGCATCTGCTGTTAAGAAGATAATCGTATTAGGATGACCAGCTATTGATGGTGTTACAATATTATCTATAAACTCAATTGGATAAGCTGCTCTAGTATTTTCTGTTAATGAAGTGTCGTCATAATCAACTGTACCACATGATTTAACGCCTACATTTTCTAATACTGTACCATATCGGATAGCATCATAAATTTGAGGTTCTTTTTCACGGCTGAGGCTTACAGTTTTGGCGTAGCAACCACCTTCAATGTTGAATACACCGTTTTCGTTCCAACCATGTTCGTCGTCTCCGATAAGTTTTCTGTTTGGGTCTGCAGATAAAGTTGTCTTTCCTGTTCCTGATAAACCGAAGAACAAAGCAACATCTTTATTATAGCCAACGTTTGCTGAGCAATGCATACTCATAATACCTTTTTTAGGTAATAAATAATTCATGACAGAGAAGATACCTTTTTTCATTTCACCAGCGTATTCTGTTCCACCAATTAATATCACGCGGTGTTTGAATGAAGTAATAATGAACGTTTCAGAATTTGTTCCATCCTTTTCTGGGTTCGCTTTAAATCCAGGAGCACTTATAACAGTGAAGTTAGGATTAATATTAAGTGCTTCTTCTTTCGTTTCTGGGCGAATAAACATGTTTTGGGCAAATAGGTTATGCCAAGGTAATTCATTGATTACACGTAAATCTAAACGTGAAGATTTATCTGCACCTGCATAGCCATTAAAGACATAAAGTTGTGATTTTTGGTTTAAATAGTCAATAACTTGATCATATAAATTTAAAAAGCTACTCTCTGAAATAGGTTGATTGACTGATCCCCAATCAATGTCTTGTTCAGTATCTGCTTCTTCAACAATGAATTTGTCTTTAGGTGAGCGTCCGGTATACTTTCCTGTTTCCATTCTGATAGCTCCAGATTCAGTTAGTACACCTTCGCCTGATTCTAGAATGTGTCTGTATAATTCAGTTCTAGAAAGTTGTTTGTGCGTAGTTTCTTTGTTAAGAAGATTAGAAAGTTCGATTGATTCTGTAATTGACTGTATTGCCATAAATGACGACCCCCATGTCTAATATTTAAATTGTAAGCATTTTCATGGAATTAGTATAACACATTAAAATATATAGTCTATACTAATCAGAAAATTTATTTAAAAAAATTATGACTTTTGAAATATATTCCGTTGCATTGACATAATCTGAAAACTCTAGTATCATCATTTTTGACGGATTCTCTTATCCTGAGTGGTGGAGGGACATGGACCCAATGAAACCCAGCAACCTCTTTCTATTTTGAAAGAAAGGTGCCAAACCGTTTGCAGACCAATATTGTCTGAACGATAAGAGCGAATGGACGAGTGTGCCTTCTCTCTATATGTTTATTGAGAGTGGGCACTTTTTATTTGCGCTGAGGAAGAGACCGTACAACTTTATTTAAAGGAGATTTTTTATGTTTAAGAATAGAAGACTCTTCACATCTGAATCAGTAACAGAAGGGCATCCAGATAAGATTGCGGATCAAATTTCTGACGCAATTTTGGACGAATTATTAAAAGGTGACCCTAAAGCTAGAGTCGCTTGCGAAACAACAGTAACAACAGGTATGGCACTAATTGCTGGTGAAATATCAACATCAACATATGTTGATATTCCAAAAGTAGTAAGACAAACTGTAAAAGATATAGGATATACGAGAGCGAAATATGGTTATGACTTTCAAACGATGGCAATTTTAACGGCTATTGATGAACAATCTCCAGATATAGCTCAAGGAGTAGATTGTGCTTTAGAAGATAGAGATGATTTAACAGATCATGAAATAGAATCTATTGGAGCAGGAGACCAAGGTCTTATGTTCGGGTATGCAACAAATGAAACTGAAACTTATATGCCTTTACCTGGTTATTTAGCACATCAATTAGCTAAAAGATTAACTGATGTACGTAAAGATGGTACGTTAGATTACTTACGTCCAGATGGTAAGACACAAGTGACAGTTGAATATGATGAGAATGAAAAACCTGTAAGAGTTGATACAATTGTTATTTCTTCACAACATCATGAAAAAATAGAGCTTGAAAAAATTCAACAAGATATTAAGGATCATGTAATTTACCCAATCGTTCCTAAAGAGTTGTTAGACGATGAAACTAAATTCTTTATTAATCCAACTGGTAGATTTGTTATTGGTGGACCACAAGGTGATGCAGGCTTAACTGGAAGAAAAATTATCGTAGATACATACGGCGGTTATGCAAGACATGGCGGTGGATGTTTCAGTGGTAAAGATCCAACAAAAGTTGATAGATCAGGCGCTTATGCAGCTCGTTATGTAGCGAAAAATATCGTTGCTAGTGGACTTGCAAATAAATGTGAAGTTCAATTAGCATATGCTATTGGTGTAGCACAGCCAGTTTCTATTTCAATAGAAACATTTGGTACTGGTAAAGTTGATGAAACAACTTTAGTGGAAAAAATAAGAGAAGTGTTTGATTTAAGACCTGCTGGAATTATTCAAATGTTAAACTTAAGACGACCAATTTATAAACAAACTGCAGCATATGGACATTTTGGAAGAACGGATGTTCAATTGCCATGGGAATCATTAGATAAAGTAGACTTATTAAAAGATTTACTTAAATAAGTTGTAAAAACTCTGTAAAAATCTTACCGATTTGTACAGAGTTTTTTATTGGTGTTTTAATTAATTTACCATTAAAGTGGGGAATAACTATTCAGATGTACGAAGTATTAAAAATAACATTACAATAATGGATATATTTAATGATAAATACTGAATTTATTTGTTTTTTTTACTATAATAGAAGTAATACTTATGAAAAGGAGCGATCTACAATTATGAGTCAATTAGAACCGATTCATTATGGATTAATCGCAGCAGTTATCATTGCGATATTATTTATTATATTATTCTTTGTTTCATTAAAACAAAAGAAAAAATCTTTGACTAAGATTCAAGAAGCTCATAAACAACAAAGCGAGTCGCTAAAATCTGAACACAAAGAGAAGTTAGATCATGAAAGAGTAGAGAATAAAAAGGTTCTAACTAAACAAAAAGAATCACATCAACAAGAAATTTCACAAAAAGAAAGAGAAATTGACTCATTAAAGTTATTTTCTAAGAATGAAGGGGAATATATAACTGATAGACATTTATTAGAGCTGAGAGATCAACTTGTCAATGAGCGTAGAATTAGACCTGAAGATATGCATATAATGGCTAATATCTTTTTACCGAAAGATCCTTTAGGTAAAGTGAGACAAATTGACCATTTAGTATTAACGAGAACAGGTATTTACGTAATTGACTCAAATCTAGTAAGTGGTCATATCTATCATGGTATTACCGAACAGCAGTTTAGTGATTTTCCAGTATTAGGACAAGTCTTTGAAACATTGGATTTAAATCCGAATAAAGAACAAACGTTATTACTAGAAAAACAATCAAATAATAAAACTGCAGCATTTCATTCATATACTAGTGAAGTTAAAGAAGTTGATGATACAACTGAAGAATTACAAAGACAACTTGAGCTTAAATATACACCAACACCAATCATCTACTTCCATCCTAATGAAGTGAGTGAAGCGACTATTAGCAATTACTCACAAGACCCTAACATTAAAGTGTTAGTAGGAGAAAAACAATTACAACATTTCTTTAATAAATTTGTTTTTCATGGCAGATTCCAGTATAGTGTGGAAGATCTTGAAAGAATTATGGATGAAATTGAAAAGTTTAATCCGTAATAACAAAGCGCTGCATAATATGTAGCGCTATTTTTTATATTATAAAAAGGTGGTTATAAAATGGGTAACGAAAAATTTGATGTTAAGAATCCTGCAACTGGTGAAGTGATTGAAACGTTAAGAAATAACAGTGAAGAAGAGATTAACGAAAAAATTGAACGTTCGCATAAAGCCTTTCAAACTTATAAGAAAAAACCGGCTCATGACAGAAGTGCTTTATTGTATAAATGGCATGAGTTAATTTTAGAAAATCAACAAGAAATTGCTTTAATTATGACTCGAGAAAGTGGTAAACCTTTAAAAGAATCTATGGGTGAAGTTAAATATGCGACTGACTATATTTTATGGTTTGCGGAAGAAGCGAAACGCACTTACGGAAGAACGATACCTGAACATGTAGAAAATAAGAGATTAGTTGTAACGAGAGCGCCAGTTGGAGTAGTTGCAAGTATAACGCCATGGAATTTCCCGGCAGCAATGATGACTAGAAAAGCGGCACCAGCATTAGCAGCAGGTTGTACATTTATATGTAAACCTGCACAAGATACACCTCTTACAACTATGAAGCTAGTTGATTTAGCACATGAAGCGGGATTTGATAAAGATGTTATTCAATATGTGAATGGGTCAGGAAAAGAATTAGGTCAAATATTTACTAAGCATCCATTAATATCAAAAATCACGTACACGGGATCAACGCCAGTTGGTAAACAATTAATGGAGCAATCTAGTTCAACACTTAAAAAAATAACATTAGAGCTTGGTGGTCACGCACCATTGATTGTTCATGAAGATGCAGATATTGATAAAGCTGTTAAAGGAACTATAACTTCTAAATTTAGAAATGCTGGTCAAACGTGTGTCTGTGCAAACAGAATTTATGTTCACGAATCCGTAAAAGAGGCGTTTGAAGAAGCTTTAAAAACAGAAGTAAGCAAATTAAAAGTAGGTAACGGTCAAGATGAGTCAACAGATATTGGACCCGTTATTAATGCGGATGGCTTTGAAAAAATACAATCACATATAGAAGATGCAACAAGTAAAGGTGCACGTATTGTAACGGGCGGAACAAGTTATAAAGACGGTGGTTATTATGTTACACCTACTGTACTAGCAGACGTAACAGATGATATGAAAATTATGGTAGAAGAAACATTTGGACCTGTAGCACCAATTCAAACTTATAAAGAAATTGATGAGGTCATTGAAAAAGCTAATGATACACCATTTGGTCTTGCAGCGTATTTCTTTACAGAAAACTATCGTATTGGTATACAATTGTATGAGAACTTAGATTATGGTGTAATTGGTTGGAACGATGGAGGTCCAAGTGCAGCTCATATACCGTTTGGTGGCATGAAAGAAAGTGGTTTTGGTAGAGAAGGTGGCTCTGAAGGTATTGAACCGTATCTTGAGACAAAGGTTGTTTCAATATTAATTTAAGTTTCTAAGAAAAAAACAGGAGGCAATACAATGACACAGAAATTAGTTGAGTTATACAACGGCAATACGATACCAGCGCTAGGATTAGGTACGTTTAGAGTAGAAAATAATGATGAGTGTCGAGAAGCGGTCAAACATGCAATCATCAGCGGCTATACACATATAGATACTGCTCAAATATACAATAACGAAGAAAAAGTAGGGCAAGGTATTAAAGAGGGCTTAGAAGAATCAGGCTTAAAAAGAGAAGATTTATTTATTACAACTAAACTTTGGATGTCTGATTATGGTAGAGAAAATGTTCAATTAGCATATGAAGCATCATTAAAAAGATTAGGATTAGATTATGTTGATTTATATTTAATTCATTGGCCTGGTCAAGACACAGCATTAATTTCTGAAACTTGGAAAGCGATGGAAGACTTATATAACGAAGGCAAAATTAAATATATTGGCGTTAGTAATTTTCATGTAAATCATTTAGAAGAATTGTTGAAACAAGCTTCTATCAAACCAGTTATTAATCAAATAGAATGCCATCCTTATTTAATTCAAAAAGATTTAAGAGCTTATTTAGAAGCACAAAAGATCGTTGCGCAATCTTGGTCTCCGCTCATGAATGGTCAAATTTTAGAAGACGAAGTTGTTAAAGAAATTGCAAATGAATTAGGTAAAACACCTGCACAAGTCATTATAAGATGGAATATTGATGAGAACATAGTCGTGATTCCAAAATCAGTTACACCATCTCGTATAGAAGAAAATTTAAATGTATTTGATTTTGAATTATCAGATAGTCAATTATCAAGATTGAATGCATTAAATAAAGATGAAAGAATAGGTCCAGATCCAGAAACATTTTCAGCAGAATAAAAGAAGCACTAAAATTAGTTTCTATAAAAAGCGTCTGGGACATAAATGTCCTAAACTATAATGATTTTGTAAAGTGCATGCTTGCCTGGGGGTATGGCTCGAGCCTGTAGTCTCTCGCTCATACTATTCCCCATGGCGTCAGCACTTTACAAAATCAGAAATATAAAATCACCCAATCCGAAAATGATTCCAACGGATTGGGTGATTTGTTTTAAGTTGGGATTTATGTCTCAAATTCTTCACTACTAATCTTAGTATATTTAAATGTGATAACCTAAATAACATGAACCAATTGAAAGTATGGCCGTTAATAATATGTAGATCGTCATTTTTTTATATGATTTTAATAAATATTGTTCGTACACTTCTAAAAAGTGTGTGGAAAATGTCGTGAATCCTCCACAAAATCCTATCGCTATAATTGCGTAACTATATGAGTCAGAGTTTAAATGTTGTGCAGCAAAACCGATGATTAAACTTCCAATTATATTTACAATTAAAGTTGCTATTGGAAAAGAAATTGTATAAACTTTTGTGAAAATCTCATTAACTAATTGTCTACAAACTGCGCCAATACCTGAACTCATCATAATAAATAGTAAAGTCATGAATGAATTGTTCCTTTCTTATAGCCTATTGCTATAAAGATAAATCCAAATATCATACTCAATATTAAATATAAGCTCGCTATGATAATATGACCATTTTTTAATAGGACAACTGTTTCTAAACTAAGAGATGAATATGTAGTAAAAGCACCGATGAAACCTGTTGTTATCATTTTTTTAATATTTGGATGTGTTTTAAAGTAACTTATAAAATAACTTGTCATAACGCCCATTAGTAAAGCGCCTAATACATTTATGATTATAGTAGATAGGGGAAATGTTGTATTGTGAATCATGACTGATGTTAAATACCTTAAGCCACCGCCAAAAGCACCACCTATAAAAATTGCAAGATAGACCATATATAAACCTCCTCATTAAAAAAAGAGAAACTTTACGTTTCCCTTAAATTATTCCAAAGAATCTTATAATAACAATAATATGATAAATAATGACGATGAATAAAGCAATTGGTAATAGTTTGTTCAATTTAGAAATTGTTTTGTGTTTATCAGTTTGGTACTTTATTGATTTGTCAGTCGTAATAACAGCAATAAATAATAATATACCGTTTAAAATACTGCTTATTAAAACGAGGGAAACTAATGATCCAAACATCGTTTCTACGAGTGGATTCTGTGCACTTAAAAATAAACTGATAATAATGAGTACAACTGATATATAAAAATAGCGTTTAGCTTTATCCATGATGCCCTCCAAAAAGTCTATATAATCGTTTATATTAACATATAAATTATTTTAATGCATCTAATAACTGCATGACTTCATCAAAGTCATCCATTTTTTTACAATGGCTAGGAATGATAAAAAGTGGAGGTTTCATATCAGTTTTTAAATCGATTAGTTTTGAGTGAGTTTCAATAAAAAGTTCTCCATTATAAGCTTTACGCAACAATCTTTTAGTTGGTAAGTTGTTTTTTTCAATATTTGAACGACACCATGCAGCGTCACTACACATGAAAATCATGAGGTTTGAAAACTTCATCATTAAACCAATCTGTCCCGGCATTGCTCCAGGTAATTCGTAACTGACTAACGCATCTTGATTAAAAACTTTAAAACCTTTACCTAAAATAGGATGGTCGGTTTGAACAAAATCTTCTACGAATTCAATCCGCTCTTTAAAATCATCAGGCATAACGTGGAAACTTAATTGTAGATTATTATTCGTCACTTGTTGTGTAATAAAGTTATGATATGCTTCATTAGAAGTGATAATAGTAGCATTTTTAAAAGCATTTAAATACCCTATGTGGTGGCTTGCAAAGTTTGTGATAATACAATAATCAATTTCATCAGGATGAACATGATCTTTTAATAATTGACTAGGCAAAGTTTCATATATTTTATAATCCTGCCTATGAAATAATTTTAAAGTTTTTAACTCTGTACTTGGCTTAACATGCTCAGAGAACCCCGTGTTAATTAATATTTTAAAATCATTTATTTCTAAATAATAAGAAAAAATATAATACCGTTCAACTAGACTTTTATTACTATTGAGGAGGACTGCTTCGTCACCTAAAAATGATCCAGTAGTATAAAGTTTGAACTGTTTTATTGTTTCTGAATTCTCAGCCATCAAAAATCACCACCTAAGTAACTATATTTATATTACTTACAATTATTTCAAAATATATATTTAAGTTAATTATGACATAAAACCATCCGAAATACATTTATAAGAACTCAATATTGTTAATTAAATCAAATGATTTAGTAAGCGATTGCAAACTGTGGTACGATAAATTCACATAAGTTAGAAAGGAATGAATTTCATGAGTAATCTTAAAGTACAAGTTTTTGCTGATGGTGCAGACATCAAAGAAATGAAGCAAGCGTATCAAAATAAAGAAGTAGACGGTTTTACAACTAATCCTAGTTTAATGAAAAAAGCGGGTGTAACAGATTATAAAACATTTGCTGAAGAAGTAGTTAAAGCAATTCCAGATGCTTCAATATCATTTGAAGTATTTGCGGATGATATAGAAACGATGGCTAAAGAAGCTGAAATATTAAAACAGTATGGTGAAAATGTATTCGTAAAAATTCCAGTAGTGAACACTCAAGGTGAATCAATGATTCCACTTATTAAACAGCTTTCTGAAAATGATGTAAAAGTTAACGTTACTGCTGTTTATACGATTGAACAAGTAAAAGAAATTGTAGAAGTAATTAAACCAGGTGTTGAAACATATGTTTCAGTATTTGCTGGACGAATTGCAGATACTGGAGTGGATCCACTACCACTAATGAAAGAATCAGAAAAAGTGTGTCATAGTAAAGAAGGCGTTAAATTGTTATGGGCTAGTTGTAGAGAGCTATTTAATGTAGTCCAAGCAGATGAAATTGGTGTAGATATTATTACATGTCCAAAAGATGTTGTTGCTAAAGTACCTAACATTGGCAGAGACGTTAATGAATTATCAGTAGATACCGTTCAAGGATTTGCTAAAGATATTAAAGCAAGCGGATTAAGCATTCTTTAAAATATAAATAAAAGCAACTCATAATCTTGAGTTGTTTTTTTATTTATATTTTAAAATGTAGGGATACCTAAAACTTAAATAAGCAGAATAATTTATATTATTTTACTATAACTAATTCATTAACTTGTCTTAAGTTTTGTTATATAATCAAATTTCAGTGAAAAAATGGAGTGTTGAATATGGCAAACAATTTAAGAATTGCTCAAAGAGGAGCATATATTAGTTTAGTTACTTATATAGTGCTATCTATTTTAAAATATATAGTCGGTACAAGTTATCATTCATCAGCATTAAGAGCAGACAGTTTAAATAATTTAACAGATATATTTGTTTCTGTAGCAGTTCTTATCGGTTTAAAAATTTCAATCAAGCCTGCAGATAAAAATCACCCGTATGGACATATGAAGACAGAAAATATTACGACTTTAATCGTTTCATTCATAATCATGTTTGTAGGGATTGAAGTTATTTCTACTAATATTCCTAAGCTTGTACAAGGAGATTATAGTGAACCAAGTACTTTAACAATTTGGGTAAGTATGGCAAGTGGTATTATCATGTTTTTCGTATATTTATATAACTCGAATCTATCTAAAAAAACAAAAAGTACATCGTTAAAATCTGCTGCTAGAGATAACCTTTCAGATGCTTTAGTAAGTATGGGGACAGGGATAGGACTTATTTTTACTCAATTTGGATATCCAATAATGGATATTATATTAGCCATTATTCTTGGTGGTATTATCGTTTATACAGGATTTACAATATTTAAAGAATCCATCTTTACTTTGAGTGACGGTTTCCATGAAAAAGATTTAAATAATTATGTAGAAGCAATAGAAGATATACCAGGTGTAATCGATATTCCATCTATTAAAGGTAGATATCACGGAAATAGCGTATTTTTAGATGTAACAATAGTTGTAGACAAAAACTTAACACTAGATGAAGCACATGATATATGTGATTTAGTTGAAAACCAATTAAGAGAAGCCGGCGTTTATTCTTCATATGTACATGCAGAACCAAATTTATAATTTATTTACTTAATAAATAAATTATTAAAATAATACAAATAAATATGATAGTATTAATGGATAAGTGTTTGGCAATATCTTAAGGGGATGTTATGAATGCAAATACTCGGAAAAGGCTATGAAAATGATCATCATTATTTTCATGTGATATCAGATCAAAATCACCTCATTAAAGTTCGAGTTCCAGAAGATATGGACGATGATGATTTGAGAAACTTGTTAAAAGCAGTTTGTAATGATTATGATGAGAGTAATAGCTAAATCACATAAATTATTTAATGAAGTCATATATATCATAAGGTTTATTAAAAGAACTATAGAAAAGAGTGGCGATAAAGTCTTAGACTTTGTCGCCATTTTTTTATAATATAGATAAAAATATAGATAAAATTTTATTTAGGAGTTGATTCTATGTTAAATTTTATTTTGAATTTATCAAGTCGAGGTCCACATGATAAATAGAGCCGTTGAATTTATCAAGTCAGGGTCCACATGATAAATAGAGCCATTGAATTTATCAAGTCAGGCTTCACATGATAAATAGAGGCTGTGAATTTATCAAGTCGAGGTCCACATGATAAATAGAGCTGTTGAATTTATCAAGTCAGGCTCCACATGATAAATAGAGCTGTTGAATTTATCAAGTCAGGCTTCACATGATAAATAGGAATAAGTTTTTAAAATAAAAAACTGCCAACAAGTTCACTTTAAGTGACTTTGTTGGCAGTCTGAGAGTTCCTTCTAAACTTTTTTCTTATTTTTTCTCCAAATAAAATATTCAACAATAGCAACGATGATAAGTGACGCGCCGAATAGTGGCATTATGATACCTAACACTATTAAAAATGCTATGAGTCCAATTGGAACTCTGCCTTTCATTTGAGGAGGTGCTCCAAAAGAACCAGCATTTTTTCGTCTCATCCAAGATAAGAATCCAAATACAATTCCTCCAATAAATGTTAAGCATACGAGTAGGTTAATCACTTTATTTGCTGTACCGAATAGGTGTCCTTCATGTAATGGGATACCAAAGCTAAACCATTTGCCGACAATACCATAGTCTTCGTAATCCACTTGATCAAGAAGTTTTCCAGAGTATTGATCGAAATATGCTGTTGTTTCTTCTTTAGGAGCTACATCTAAACCAGTAACACCTGTATTACTACTTTTCGAAACTGTAAATACGCCTTTATCATCTGCTGGATAAACGATTGAAAATGGCTTTTTAATATTTTTGTTTTCTGCTTGCATAATGATGTTTTCGATACTTTGTTGTCCTTCAGCACCTATTAAGCTATTAGATGCGCCGTGATGCTCTGCATGTGGATCTTTTTTAGATGTAGGTTTTTCTTTATTTCTAGTCGCCCAAGGTAATTCATTATCTTCAGATTGAGGTGGGTTAGATTTTAATGCTGAATAGCCTAACTTAGGATGGTCTTCTGCAAACTGATTAATCTGTTTACCCATAAATGCTGACCAAGGTAATCCCGTTAAGACGATAACAAAAATAGGGGTCGCAATAATTAATCCTAAAATTGCATGTACACGTCTATTAAACAAAAATGAAGTTTTCTTGTTTGTTTTTTTCAATGCTTTAGATTTAAACGTTAAGTAAACACCAGAAATAATCATAAAAATAGTCCAACATGCTGCTAATTCAACTAAATAGTTTACAAAGCTACCACCAACCATAAGTGAACTATGTGTTTCACGTAGTACGTTGGCATATGTATATTGAGCATTTTGGTTAGCAACTCTTTGGTTATGTTCATCTAAAAATATATATCTAGAATCACCATCATCATTCCCAATTGTTACTCTATTATTATATGGTTCATCCATTATACTGATCTTTTGAATTTCATAACCTTTATAAACCTCTTTTATTTCTTGTACAGCATCATCTAAAGATTGATGGCCTTTAGTATCACTATCTGAAAAGAATTCATGATGATATATGTTATTTTCAACATTAGTGTAAAATAAATAACCGATACCTGTAAGAGAGAGGGTTAACAATAAAGGTGTTATAAAGAAAGCTGCGTAAAAATGTAACCTTCTTAATGGATTAAAAATTTTATTCATAATTGTAACCTCTATTTCAATTTTATATATTAACTCTATCTAAAGTTATAATTTTTTATATCTAATTACAATACGGAAAATAAGTTAATTATGAACCTTTGGTGAATATCAGAAATATCATGTAACAAATGACTTGAAAATGTAATATTAAAATACTCTAAAAATTCAGTATAAAATGTTAAAATTGATGAAACGAGATGAGGTGAATAGCTTTGTTAAAAAATTTAGAATTATACAACGATAAAAAAAGTCGTAAACAAATAATTGATCAATTCTATAGTGGATTAAATCAAGAAAATATACATGAAGCTGTAACAAGTTTGGAAGAGAGAAAACATAAAGATTTTCCTCACGGCGCAGTATATTTTCAAAATGATTTATCTACAGAAAAACAAAATGATTTAAGCTTGAGCAAATTAGATGGTTTGTTTATAATCAATGAGGATGATACACAAAAAGGGGCAGTTATTCCTCTGCAAATCATTGTGCAATTTCTAGCTTCAAATAGAGAACAAATAGCACAAGAAAAAGCGCTGAGTCTAATTCAAATAGAGAATATTATCGACCGTTTAGAGTTGACGCTTAAATCAGAAGAACTATAATCAAATTAAGCCACGTTTAACGTGGCTTTTATTTTTTAGAATGGAGTGTAAAATATGTACGATGCAATAATATTCGATTTTGACGGTACAATTATAGATACAGAAATAAATTTATTTAACACTTTAAATAAACACATTAATGACAAGAATAATGAACCCATTAGTCTTGAGGAATACAAAGCTTCGATTGGCTCTGTCTCTAAAGAATTAGATCATAAAATCCTAACCGCTTTAGGCTCAGAATTAGCTTTAGAAGAAATGTTCAAAGATCATTATGAAGGAACAAAACGATTGCCTATGAAACCAGTAGTGAAAGAATTGGTAGAATACGGTCACCAAAATCAAATCAAAATGGGTATAGCAACAAGTAGTTATAAAGAACACATTATGCCAAACGTTTTAAGATTAGAATTAGATAAATATATAGATGTTGTCAAAGGACGTGAAGATGTCGCGTTTGTAAAACCAAATCCAGAATTATATATTCAGGCTGCTCATGAACTAAATGTTAAACCTAGTAAATGCTTAGCTATTGAAGATACTACAAATGGTGCCAAAGCTGCAATTGACGCTGGCATGGATGTTATTGTCATTACTCATGACATAACAGAAGATTTGAATTTTGATTCGTTAGACCTATTGCATAAAAATATAGAAGCTAAAGAAATTATTAATCTTTATTTATAATGTTTGAAGAAAGCATGTCGTTGTCTAAATGCATGTGGCGTTATGTTTCGATATTTTTTAAATACTTTTGTAAAATGAGCTTGATCGTAAAATCCAAACTCAGTAGCAATATGTGCAATGGATTTTTGAGGATTGTTAAGTAATTCAACTGAAGCATCAAATAATTTGCGGCGTTTAATATTTGTGTAGTTTAAACTATATGGTTGTTGATGGATTGTTTGAGATGAGTATAAATTAAATGCTTTTCGAATATTCTCTTGTAGAAGATAGAGTAATGTGTTGATACTATATGATATTTCAGTACTTAAACTGGAGTCTTTAAAAGGTGAATATTTAGCTAAAAAGTTTAAATGATATTGAGTTATATACTCATTTTTAGAAAAAGGTAAATTAGTATAATCTTTTGAGATGAGGTTATTGTATAGATTATTGGCGATCGTATAAATGAGAAGATAGTTTAAGGTTATTATTTTCACATCGCCATTTAAAGCATTGATATAACCATATTCATCAAAAGGTACGATGCTATAAAAGCCTTTTTTTACATAAGAATATTTATTGAGTGAATGGTAGAACACTTGGATTTCTCCATCTGTTACATAGAGTAGTGATAAATTTTCACAATTATAAATACATGAATGCTCTTTGTTTAGATTATACACTTGAAACGAAAACATAATATCAAATCCTTCATAGTCTGATTTAAGAAAAATTAACAACGCTTACTTTATTTAATGTTATAATTAAAATATTAATGACTTTTTAGAGGTGTACAATGAATAATGAACAATACAAAGCCATTGTTTATAAAAAATTATGGTTCATAAATAAAAAAGAAAAAAATAGAGCTCATGAAAAGTTGAATAGCACTGATCAAGAACTTTTATATGAAAAATATGGTAAACCAAGCAAATTTGTTAATCATTTTGTAGAAAATGAAATTATAGATAAAGCTGCTCCACCAAGTAGTTTATATAAAATCATAACTTTAGGTGGATTGTTATTCGGCAATGTATTGATGGCAGGTATACTTATTACTGCTACGTTATTAATATTGGGGACGTTCACTTTATATTTCACTAAATCCATGAGCGAAGCATTGACTTTACAACTATTATATCTCGTTATCGGTTTAGTATTGTTGTTCATAGGATATAAAGGGATTAAGTGGATTAATGCTTATTTTACTAGGCGTTTACTTATAGCTAGAAGATTTAAAGATATTACGTAGATTAACTAGGGGGGTTCATAGATGAGCTTGTTATATTTTGATGAATGGCGTGATACACGTGCAACAATAAGGTATATCGCACAAATTATGGGGAAATGTTGTTTAACTGTAAAACAACCTGAACCATTGTATAAACACGTGATGTTAACCGTTAATCAAGTTGGGTTATCTACAGGCGTATTAAAAAAAGACAATCATGAATTTGAAATCAGTTTAGATTTATTAGATCAGCTATTAGTAGTTAAAGTAGATGGTAAAGAAGAAACGATCATCGTTAAATCTGGACGAACAATAAAAGAATATTATGATTTTGTGTTTGATACGTTATTGGATAATGATATTGAAATTAAAATTAATACGAAACCTTACCATATTCCTTACGAAAAAACATTGGATAAAGATGATAAAGAACGAACATTTAATCCTAAAACTGCTTACCATGCATTAAGGTTGATGCAACAAGCTCAATATGATCATTATCAATTTTTACATTCAAGAAATATTAAAGATGTAAAAACAGGATTATTTTGGGATAAATTTGATGTAACATCTATATTTTATGTAGAAGGTAATCATGAATATACAGTTTCACTATGCTATTACTTTGGGGATAAATATAGAGAGTCTCCTTATTATGTTATTAAGATTAATCCATTTAAGCAAGATAAAATTAACTTGAAACAAGTAGAACCATCGTATGCGGAATACAATGGTAAAGATGGTAGCTTTTTAATTTATGAAGAAGACTTAGAAAGTATTATAAGAAGAGACGAAATGTTGCTTACTTTCTTTAACAGCGCTTATCAAGCATTGTTATCAGGCGTGAGTAGTAAACTGTCACATCATGAAAAATAAAATAAAATGATTCCGGACATAAATGTCGTAAACTGTAATGATTTTGTAAAGTGCGGACGCCCGGGGGAATAGTATGAGTGAGAGACTACAGGCTCGAGCCATACCCCCAGGCAAGCATGCACGAACAAAATCGTAGGTTTTATAAAAAAACAACTCATTTCTAGCTGAATAAATCAGTGAAATGAGTTGTTTTTTATTTTGAGAAAGGGAATAATGTCCTAGTGTTTTTCATCGAATGAAGCATCATGAGTTGAATATGTGATGTTTTTGATAAACAGAAGCCTCGTATAACATTTATACGCTTCAATATTTGCGATGTGTTTACTATTTATGAGCATATAATGAATATGATTTTTAGCACTCGTTGGAAATAGAACAAAGTCTTGAGTAGCATAAATCATAATAGGAATAAGTTTAGAAATTCTGAGAACGTATTTTGCGTATTGTTCTCTAGTCTTCATGCTAGCACCTTCAATTTTTAAAGCATCATTTATAAGTAGATGAATTGAAAGGTTCGTATTGAGGATTGATTGATCTAAATATTCGATTTGGAATTTATATTGAGGATCTTCTAAGTGTTTAATGATTGTCATATTCGGATTAATTTTGGATATCATATAGCCACCCCTAAATATCATTATACTAAATGAACAAAATAGGTGATTGTAAAAAGAAGTTATATCGTTGTAACTAAAATAAATAATGTGACTTTAATTTGTTTCTAGCATTTTTTCAATAATATTTGATAGTAGATTCACTTTTATTCATATATATTGCAATTTCTTGCGTAGAAAAACCTTGTAACGTTAAATTAAACCACGTCAGTTCCTCAGGTGATAAAAATTCAAGCATACTATACAATTCACAATGATAATGTTCGACATAACTTTGATCGAGCATAATATTGTCCGAAGTAGGAATGAAGCGGTCCATTTCTTTGCTGTATTTTCTAATACAATCAATTAAGTAAAACTTTAGTTTAGTATAAATATATTTATCCATCGCATTTGTTTTTAACTCATCAAAAGTTTGTAATAACTCCCATAGTTTTATAAGCATGAGTTGAAAATAATCATCATAAGCATATTTTATATTGTAACGATGCAATAAATAATGTATCATCTTTTCATATTTCATATAGTAGTGATTAAAATTATTGTTTTCCATGTTGTCCTTTGAGGTGAGCATGCACACAATTATTTCCGGATAGAAGTATTGTAAGTGATAATAAAAAAGCTTTAAAATTTGTGATTAATGATAAAATCGAAGTAAAATAACAATAGTTGTAATAAATACAACCAATATTATAAAAAAGTGCATTTAAAGTTACGAATATCAAGAAAATAAGTGCTGAAAATATAGATTTAAATGATTTACAATTCTTATATAAACGTGTATATTTGGGTATATATGGACATATGTTTTATTGGGGCAAAGATTAGGAGGCTCATCATATGGATTACGAACATCTAAATTTGGAACATTTTTTTGCAAGAAACAATGAATTAAATAAAATTAGAGATAATGCAGATTTTGTTATGATTAATAATGTAAACAGATTTATGAATTATAGAAATGGCGAAGAAGAAGGAACGATAAACCTTAGTCATTATAACTATAAAAATAGATCAGCAGCAATGTCATTTATATTTATGGATTACACACCTTATAAATAAGCAAACATACTTTTAAAGCATGTTTGCTTTTTTTGTTGAAATATAATAGTAATTAAAACGTAACATATTTATTTTTGAATAATAAGTAGTAATCCTATAGAATATAGAGAGTGAACTTTTTGCGATTATAAAAACAAGTTAATAGATTATAATTGGTCGTTGGTTTACAAATTTTGAGGTGAAACGATGAAAAATGCCAGGCTAGAAACAATTAAGAATATAGTTGTATTATTATTAGTTTTATCAATTATTGTTGGCCTGTTTTATTATTTGATTTCAGATCATTTGAAGTTTTATGAAGTAGATAAACAAGAAGATAATGTCGAAGTACTATTAACTTTAAGTAAAGCAGTAAATAAACAATATAAAAATGATACTAGAATGCAAGTAGCAACAGAGTCAGGCAATTGGAAAAACGCTTCGAGAAGTGAAATTCATGAAGTGATGGATGTAGAAAAAATCTTGAACGATGAAAAGCAAGTCTATCAATTCTTGAATCTATCAGAATATCAAGGTATTGAAGAAAAAAGAATACATCATATGCTAAGAAAACAAGAAGTACTTGAGCAATATACAACAGAATTTTTAAAAGCAGCGAAGAAAGAGCATGTGAACGAAGTGTATTTAATTTCTCACGCTATTTTAGAAACTGGTAATAACAACAGTGAGTTAGCGAACGGAGTATTACTTACGGATAAAGGTAAAGTAACGAAGTCCAAAGAGAAATCTGATGGTAAAAAGTACTATAATTTTTATGGTGTAGGTGCATTGGATAATGATCCAATTGGAACTGGTGCTAGATATGCTAAAAAACGTGGCTGGGATTCGCCACAGAAAGCCATTTCTGGTGGTGCTAAATTTATACACGATCATTATCTATCTAATCCAGAACAAAATACACTATATAGTATGAGATGGAATCCAGAGAAACCAGGCGTCCATCAATATGCTACAGATATTAAGTGGGCTCAAAGTAACGCACGTATCATTGCAGACTTCTATAACGAGCTGAAGACAGAAGGGAAGTACTATATCGTTTATAAATATAAAGATACAGACAAGAACCTTTCAGTAAAAGCTTTAGATGCAAAGCTTGATAAAATAGAAAAACAAAAACAAAAATAAAGACCAAGTAAAAAGAGCGTAAATTCTTAAAAAGATAAGAATTTACGCTCTTTTATATTGTTTAAAATTATGAAGCTTTGTCTGAACTGCTACCTGATGAAGGTGAGTTTGAAGAACCGCCTTGTAAGTCTTCAATTTTCTTAGCATCTTTCGCTTCGTCTGGAATTTTAATTTCATCGATATCATTTAGTTTGTCATAAGTGACATTTGTTTTCATATTCGCTGTTTCATCATCTTTAGTTAATTTTGCATTAAGCTTATATGAATCAATTTCACTATCTTTATTTACTTTTAATATTGCTTTACCTGAGACTTTATCAACTTCAGATTCAAATTGTTTAAGTTGGTCTTTGTTTCCTGAAGCATTCGCTAATTTAGTGAAATCTTCTTTGTTTTTGATGTTGTATGTAAGTTCATATCCATCATCAACTTTTTTAGCTTTAGCGTCTTTAAATGCACTTAAAGTTTTAGCGTATTTTTCATAATTTAACTGATCTAATGAGCTATCTATGTTCATGTTTTCAATTTGTGATGAAAGGTCTACCCATTGATCATCAACTTTTGCTAACATTTTTTTACCTTGAACATAAATCGTCATTTTTTGACCTTCTTGATCCATATTTAATTTTGCTGTGTTTTTTTCATCGACATCCATGCCAACTTTAACAGCTTGACCTTCTTGATCTTTAGCAGAAACTTTAATCTTGTTATCAGTATGATAACTTTTTACATCTTTAGCATTGCTTTGTAAGTCTTTTACAACTTGACTAGAACTCTTTGTTTCTTCTTTCTTCTCAGATTTATTATCTGAATCAGATCCATTTCCACAAGCTGCTAATATTAATGATGAAGATAAAAATAAACTACCTAATATTCTAAATTTCATTTTACTTCCTCCTTTTATTTAAACAATGTTAACATTAAGCATTTATTAATAGCAAAGTTTTGTATAATGACCTTTGCTATTAATAAAAGTTATTTAATTTTTTTCTTAGGTGAAAGTAATAAAATAGCAATTATTGCTACAATAACTTTAAATAAAAATTTCATTTTAATCACTCCGAAAGTGTTTGAGGTTGTGGTCCTTTTTGTTTTCTCTTAGTTGGATCAAGCTTCTTCTCTATATATCCTAATAGTAAATCACTTAATACTGCTAATAAAGCAGTAGGTATTGCACCTGCTAAAATAAGTGATGTACCGTCCGTAGCATTTGTACCTCTAATGATAATATCACCAAGTGTTGATGATCCTATAAATGAACCAATTGCTGTAACACCAATTGCAATAACAAATGCAATTCTTATGCCACCAATCATGACTGGTAATGAGAGGGGGAGTTCGACCATTGTCAAAATTTGTTTAGACGTCATACCCATTCCTTTACCGGCATCTTTTATACTTGCATCTACATTATTAATACCTGTATAAGTATTTTTAATGATTGGAAGCAATGCGTATAAAAATACTGTCATAACAACAGTGTTAGCGCCAAGACCCATTACGAGCATTAAAATTGCGAGAAGTGCAAGGGCTGGTACGGTTTGAATGATGTTCGCTATAGAAATAACAAAACCTGACAACTTGGAATATCTAGCAATAAAAATTCCAATAGGTATACCTATTATAACCGCAAATAGTACACCATAAACTGAAATGAGTAAATGATTTAGAAACAGTTGAAATATATATCCGCCATTTGTTGAATAATAACTTACTAATTGTGACCATACATTTCCATCAACCATTATGACTCACCATCCTTTTCATCATCAAAATAATTATGCTTCTCTAAAAATTCTTCCGCAACTACAGCAGGTTCTTTAAGATTATTGTCTGCTTCATAGTTTAATTTTTGCATTTGTTCAGTCGAAATTTTTCCTTTTAATTTGTTCATAGCACGATCTACGTAAGGTTTTTCTTTAATTAAAGATTTTGAAACTAATGGACTTGCGTCATAAGGTGGGAAGAATTTTAAATCATCTTCTAGTACAACTAAATCATAACTTGCAATTCTACCATCTGTTGTATAACCTAACACGACGTCCATTTTACCTGTGTTGAGTGCATCATATACTAAACCTATTTGCATCGGTCTTGTACGTTTAAAGTCAAAGCCATATTTTTCTTTAAACGCTGGATATCCGTCACCTGGACGTTTCATCCAAGATGAATCAACGCCTGCTTCTAACTTATTCGCAACTTTTTTCATATCTGAAACTTTTTTAAGATTGTACTTTTTTGCAGTTTCTTTAGTAACCATCATGGCATAAGTGTTTTCGAAGCCGTATGACCCATACCATTTTTGATCATAATCTTTATCAAAAGCATTTCTAACTACATTTAATGCTTTTTCACGATCAGTTATAGGGTCTTTATCTAATGCACCCGTTAAATCTGTTCCAGTATATCTAGCACTTGAAATGTTAACGTCGCCACTGTTCTGTGCATTAAATGTCACTGTTGATGAACCTAAATTATTTATAAGTTGAATATTTTTTTCAGTAACATTATCTTTTTTTGCTTCATGTTCAATCATCAGTTTATCTATATGTCCTACTATTTGTGATTCACTCGTATTTTGCATGCCAATCTTTATTGAATTTTTATCACCTGAAGCTCCAAGGAAAGGTAAGGAACATCCAGATAAAATGACTGATAAAGCCATGATTGGCAATAACAATTTTAAATATCTTTTCATGTTTCTACTTCCTCCTTATCTTGAAACCTTTAATCCTTTAGGTGTTACCCAATATTCTATTTTAGATAGTACAAAGTCCATAATAAGTGCAATTAATGTAACGCTTATAGCACCACCAATGATTAAATCAGGTTGGTATAAATTTAAACCATTAAAAATAAAGTCACCTAAACCACCGGCGCCGATGAAACTCGCTAATGTTGCCCAGCTAATTGCATAAACGCTCGATAAGCGAACACCACTCATAATAACTGATATAGCTAATGGCAATTCAATCATGTACATCTCTTGAAACTTAGTCATACCCATACTTAATCCTGCTGCTTTTACATTTTTATCTACATTATTTATGCCTATAAAAGTGTTGTTTAAAATAGGTAATAATATGTAAATGAATAGTGCAAGTATTGCAGGTAGTTTACCTACACCTAAGAAAGGTATCATTAAAGCTAATACTGCTAATGAAGGGACTGTTTGTAGAACACTAGCTATAGATAATACCACTTTGGCAAGCGTTTTAGTTCTCGTTAACAATATGCCTAAAGGTATCGCTACAAGAATAGCTAATAGTAAAGCGAATAATGAAATATAGAAGTGTTCTAGTGTTTTTTGTATAAGTTCATTCCCATTAACTTGTAAAAATTCAATCACTAATATTCACTCCTTATTGTATTTCATTCTTTTGTGCTTCTTCTTCTGATAATCCCCAAATTGAATCGTAAACGATATCTACTAAACTAGATCTTGTAATAACGCCTTTTATGTAATAATGATTGTCCACGACAGGAATTAACCTAACATTTCGTTTTAGTATTGTACGTACAGAATCTTGAAGCATCGTACCAGTTTTTACAGTGTATATATCACGATGCATAATATCTATGATGTCAGAACCTTTACGATAACCTTCATTTAAATCTTCAACATCAAGATAACCAACCAGTTTACCTTTATCGTTTGTAACAAATAGCGTATCGACACGTCTATCTCTCATAACTGTTACAGCTTCATCGATTGTTTTCTCTGAAGTAATTGTGATAGGGCTCTTCATAGCATCGTCAACAACTCTTAAGTTAGGTCTGTCTTGGATTAATCTGTTTTGTCCAATAAATTCACGAACAAAATCGTTTGCAGGGTTTTTTAAAATATTATTAGGTGTATCAAATTGAATGATTTCACCTTCAGACATAATGCAAATCCTGTCAGCTAATTTAATCGCTTCATCCATATCATGTGTTACAAATATAATCGTTTTGCCTAATTTTTGTTGCAATGTTTTAACGAGGTCTTGCAACGTGTCTCTTGTAATAGGGTCTAAAGCCCCAAATGGTTCATCCATTAAAATGATATCTTGGTCAGCAGCCAAAGCTCTTACAACACCAATACGTTGTTGTTGCCCCCCAGATAATTGAGTAGGGTATAAATCTAAATAAGACTCAGGCAAGTCAACGAGTTTAATAAGTTCTTTTGCTTTTTTCTCTTTTTCTTCCTTACGCCATTTAAGTAGTTTCGGAACTAAAACGATATTCTCACGAATGGTCATATGAGGCATTAATCCGATTTGTTGGATAACATAACCTATATTTCTTCTTAAATTCACTGAGTTCATTTTACTTAAATCTTTTCCGTTTAACGTGATAGTACCACTCGTAGGTTCTATCATACGGTTGATCATTCTCAATGCAGTAGTTTTCCCGCTACCACTAGTACCGATAAATGCTATAAATTCCCCAGTTTCAACTTCCATGTTGATACTGTTTACAGCTTTTTTACCGCCACGATAAACTTTAGTCAAATCTTGTATAGATAACATAACACTTCTCCTTTTTCAAAAATTCAAAATATTAACGCTTACAATTATAACATATTTGTTGCATAATTATAAAAGCTACTCCCAACACGATCATTATGTTTATCGTTATTTGAAAAAGGAATATTTACGTAAATGCGCGATTATGCGAATCAAAATTATGATAAATTTATATAAAGAGAGATTTTTGTTTGTGAGTTCATTTTTTGTATATGCTTAATTTTGCATATCATACGTTTTAAATTATGGAGGCGATTAATTTGAAAGTTGCAATTATTGGTATGGGAACAGCAGGCGTTAGTACGCTCAATCAATTATCAAAGCATAAAAAATTTAAAAATATAACTGTAGATATTTTTGATAGTGCTGAAGATATGGGAATGGGGAAGCCATTTCAAAATGACAGTGATAGATTATTGATTAATTTACCTGCAAATCAAATGTCTTTAAATCCAAATAATGAAAAAGATTTTAAGAAATGGTATAAGAAAAATGATGAATTTGATTATGGAAAAGCTAAATATTTACCTAGATTAGTATTTGGTCATTATATGAAGTCTATCTTAAATGATTTATTGGATAAGCATGATAATATTTTTGTTCATAAACATAAAGTAGACAGTTGTTATGTAGAAGAAATTAAAGATGAACGTGGACAATATAAAATAGATGTTTGTTATATAGAAGATGATGAAGCGGTTTGTCAAAAATATGATTATGTATTTTTAACACTGGGCATGTTACCTTACAAAGACCCATACGGTTTATCAGGGATAGAAGGGTATATTGAATCGCCTTATCCAACTACTCAAGCTTTACGTAATGTGAAAGAAAAAGATGATATCGCAATTTTAGGTACAGGGCTAAGTTCTATAGATGTCATTAGATATGTTATGGAGAATCATAAACGATTACCTATTGTGGTGACATCTAGAAGTGCACAATTTCCTACTGTACGTGGTATTAAACATGAAATAAATCTGAAATATATTAACGACGAGTCTATTGAGAAATTGCAAAAAACGCATAAAGGTATGGCGCCTTTAAAAGAAGTAGAAAAATTATTTGAAAAAGAATGCAATTATCAAAATATTAACTTGCATAAGATGCTGTACCGATTTAAGAAAGATAATGTTTATAATCTGAAATATGATTTGAAACACGAAGATGAAGTAGGGCATTTTCAATCTTTCGTTGAAGAAGTAAAACATCATATGATTCCAATTTGGAATGCCATGACCATTGATGATAAAACGACATTTTTAGAAAAATATGGCCAACATTTCAAGCGCAATACTAATCCTATGCCTCAATCTTCAGCTAAACAATTAATTGAATGGATTGAAAATGGTGATATTGTCGTCAAAGAAGGTTTAGAAAATGTGCGAAAATACTATGGTAAATTCAGATTGAAATATAAAGGTATAGAAGAGGAAGATCGTTACCATTATGTGATCAATGCAACAGGACCGAAAAAGAATTTATCAGAGTTAAGTGAAGATGAACATTTTATAAAAGGTTTAGAAAACAAACAAATAATTGCTGCGCATCCATTTGGAGGCATTCTTGTATTACCATATTCAAATGAAGTTATCAGTCCGAAGTTTGGCACAATGCCTAATTTAAAAGTAATAGGTCAATTAACGAGTGGGGTAAACTTTGATGCGAATGGTGTTTCATTATTAGTAGATCAATCGGTTAGAGCAGTAAATGATTTATATATTGAATTAAAAGAAAGAAAAAATACTCAAAAGATTCAATCTAAAAAGAAATAAATATATAAGAATCTTCATTTGTAATTCTTAGTTAAATGGTATAGAATGACTACATCAGTGATTACTGATGCATATAATTAAATAAGATATTCTTTCGGGGCAGGGTGAAATTCCCAACCGGCGGTATTAAAGCCCGCGACCCATAAATGAAATTTTGTTTATGGCTGATTCAGTGTAATTCTGAAGCCGACAGTATAGTCTGGATGGGAGAAAGAATAAACGACAGCGTATTTATACGTTTATTTCGTTATATTAAAATGTTAATGTCTTTAATTATAAAGGCTTATTTCTTGATACATTTTTTACTCCCAACCACCGAAAAATTAATTTTTTGGTGGTTTTTTTTAATTTTAGGAGGAAGTTAAATGAATCAATATTTAGATTTTGCTATAGACTTAGCAGAACGTTTGCAAGGTCAGACCGCAACGAACCCTTCAGTAGGTGCTGTAATCGTTAAAAATAATAGAATTATTGGATTCGGTGCACATTTAAAAAAGGGTGAAGCTCACGCAGAAATACAAGCTTTAAAAATGGCAGGTGCTGAAGCAACTGATGCAACAATATATGTATCGTTAGAACCTTGTTCGCATTATGGCTTAACACCGCCTTGTTCTAAAGCAATTATAGATAGTGGCATTACTTCAGTAGTATATGCAGTAAAAGATGGTTCCCTTAAATACAGTGGACACGATATGTTACAAGAAGCTGGTATTGAAGTGACTTACGAACCAACGGAAAGAGCACAAGCTTTATATAACGACTTTTTTCATCAGCAAGAAACGAAATTACCCTATATAACAGTAAAAGTTTCTACAAGTTTAGATGGGAAAGTGGCAACTGATAACAACGAAAGTAAATGGATTACTTCTAAAGAAGTGAAACAAGATGTTTTGAAACTAAGAAGTCAACATGATGCTATCATGACTGGTGGTATGACGGTTCGAATAGATAATCCTTTATTAACTACTAGAAGTAAAGGATTAAAAGAACCAAAACGTTTCGTCTTAACACGTCAATCAGAATTTGATGACAACCTGGATATCTTTAAAGATCACGATAATCCTGTAGTTGTGATAACAGAAGGTTCCAATTTTGAAGTGAAAGAAAACCAAAACATCGAAGTCGTTCATAAAGATTTATCGAATCTAAAAAATGTTCTGAAACATTTATATGATGCTGGATATACACAAGTTATGGTAGAAGCAGGGCCAAAACTTGTAAGTGAATTTATCGAACAAGATTTAGTAGACCAATTGATTATTTATCAAGCCCCGAAAATGATTGGTGGTCAAGGGAAATATCAATATTATCGAACAGATGATGTTTACCCATTATCCAATAGCAAGTTATTTAAAATTATATCAACAGAAATCATTGGTGGAGATCTTAAAATAATTTTAAGAAAGAAGTGACAAGATGTTCACAGGAATAATCGAAACAGTTGGTGTAATAAAAAACGCAACGACACAAAGTGGTGTTAAGACTTTAATAATTGAAGCTCCTGAAATAACTGATGATTTATCTCTTGGTGATTCAGTAGCAATAAACGGCGTTTGCTTAACAGTTACTGAAAGACAAGCATCAATATTTAAAGTAGAAGTTATTACAGGTACAATCTCTGTCACATATTTAGAGCACTTAAAAACAAATGACAAAGTAAATCTTGAAAGAGCGATGTTAGCTAATGGTAGATTTGGTGGTCATTTTGTAAGTGGTCATGTAGATGGTAAAGGTGTCATAAAACATATCTCTAAAAGAAAAGATGAATGGATAATTGAAATAGCTACTGACGCACAATTGTTAGGACAAATGATTGATAAAGGTTCTATAACAGTTGATGGCGTTAGTTTAACGATATTTAAATTGTATCAGCACAAATTTGAAATTCATTTAATACCTGAGACAAGAGAGCGTACCGTTTTTGTTCATAAAAAACAAGGTGATGAAGTCCATATCGAAACAGATTTATTGTTTAAATATGTCCAAAAAATAACGCATCAAAATAACTCGAATTTATCACAAGAGAAATTATTAAATCTAGGATTTTAGGAGGCTTTATAATGTTTGATAATGTTGAAGATGCTATAGAAGAATTAAAACACGGTAAACCAATCATTGTAGTAGATGATGAAGATAGAGAAAATGAAGGTGACCTTATAGCAATATCTGAATATTTAACAGCAGATACAATTAATTTTATGGCTACTCGTGCTAGAGGATTAATATGTGCGCCTGTCAGCCGAGGCATAGCTGAACAATTAAATTTAAACTTAATGACTGAAACAGGAGATAAGTTTAAGACAGCATTTACTGTAAGTGTTGACCATGTGTCTTCTACAACAGGTATAAGTGCTTTTGAAAGAACCGACACTATAAAAGGTCTTATTGAAGAAACGTCACCAAGTGCATTTGTGAAACCTGGACATGTTTTTCCATTAATCGCTCAAGATAATGGTGTGCTTGAAAGAGTAGGGCATACTGAAGCATGTGTTGATTTAGCAAAATTATCAGGTGCCAAACCTGCTGGCGCTATTTGTGAAATTATGAATGATGATGGCACAATGGCTAAAAGAGAAGATTTATATCAATTTAAACTTAAACATCAATTAAAAATGATTACGATAGAAGCACTCGTACAATTCAGAAAAAGAAATGATCAAATTATAAAATTTGAATCAAAAGTTCAATTACCAACAGCTTTCGGTGAATTTGATATGTATGGATTTACATCTGAATTAGATCAAAAGGAATATTTAGCAATAAGTGCTGGCAAAATAGAAAATGGTATGAATGTTCGCATACATTCTGAATGTGTAACAGGAGATATTTTCCATAGTGCGAGATGTGATTGTGGTGAACAATTAGAATATTCTATGAAATATATACAAGAACACGGTGGTATGATTTTATATCTACCTCAAGAAGGTCGCGGTATAGGATTGATTAACAAGCTTAAAGCGTATGAATTAATTGAACAAGGTTACGATACGATATCTGCTAATAAAGCTTTAGGGTTTGAAGCGGATTTAAGAGATTATACTGAAGCTAGTCAAATATTGAAATACTTTAATATAGAAGAAATACAACTTATCAGCAATAATCCTGATAAATTTAATCAAATTGAAGAGCTCGGTATTAGCATTACAAATAGGGTGCCGGTCGTTATGAAACCAAATGAAACAAATGAATCTTATATGAATACAAAAAAAGACCAAATGGGTCACTTATTATAAAAAGAATGGGGCAAATTAAAATGAACTTTGAAGGTAAAATGAACGGATCAGAATTAAAAGTAGCAATAGTAGTGAGTAGATTTAACGAATTTATTACAGGACGCTTATTAGATGGTGCTAAAGATACATTAGTACGACACAATGTAGAAGAAGATAACATTCATGTTGCATACGTTCCAGGTGCATTTGAAATTCCATTAGTTGCTAAAAAATTAGCTAAGTCAGGTAAATATGATGCTGTTGTTACATTAGGCTGTGTTATTCGTGGTGCTACAACACATTATGATTACGTATGTAATGAAGTGGCTAAAGGCATATCTAAAGTAAACGATGAAACAGAAGTGCCGGTTATCTTTGGCGTTGTTACTACTGAAACAATCGAACAAGCTATTGAAAGAGCGGGTACTAAAGCAGGTAATAAAGGCGGAGATGCTGCATTAGCTGCAATTGAAATGGCTAACTTGCTTAAAAATATTGAAAGCCAAGTATAAATTATAAAAGCGACAAACATATGTTTGTCGCTTTTATGCATTATTTTTTCTTTAACAATGAGATGCCACCTACGATTAAAATAGAAACACCAGCTAGTAGTGTTGCTCCAAATGTAATTTTGCCTTTGTTTTTCTTATTAAAGATATCTAATAGCATTAAGTTAATATTTTGTGGTCTTTCTGCTAAACGTCTCATGAAATATCCGAACCAATCTTGCCCGAATGGAACATACATACAGAAGTTATAACCTTCACTAGCTATTTGATACGCATAATCTGTTCTGAATCCAAATAACATTTGAAATTCAAAGGAATTTCTATCTATATTATTATCTTTTACAAATTGTTTAACATGATTAATGATATTATGATCATGTGTTGCAATGGATGTAAAAGCTTTAGCAGTTAGCAGTCGTCTTTCAATTAATTTAATGTAATTTTGGTCGATTTCTTCTTTAGTTTGGTATGCAATATGTGAGGCTTCTTTATATGCACCTTTTACTAAACGTAATCTGACGTCTGAATATTTTCCCATGATATTCATTGAATCGTATAAATAAGCTTGGATAACAGTACCGACATTTTTAAATTCGCCTTTAAGTCTATCAATTATTTCAGTAATACCTACTAAATCTTCGAATTTTTCAGCATCTATGTTAACGAATGTATTCCCGTATTCATGTGCTTTTAATAAAATTTCTCTTGTATTTTGATAGGCAAATTCTCTATCAATATTGAGGCCTAATTGCGTTAGTTTGATTGAAACATGCGCATCAATATTTGCATTATAATTTCTTCGCATAATTTCGACGATGTTTTGTTGTGCTTCTAATGCTTCTTGACGAGATGTAACGAATTCTCCTAAATTATCTAACGTACATGATATTCCCTTCATATTTAATTTTTCAACTGTCTCGATTGTTGAATCAATATCAACTCCCGCTACTACCTTGTTTGCACCGAGTGCAGGACCCATTCTCTTAGCTGATTCATTCATGAATTTATTGTTAGATAATGCAATAAAAATATCTTTTACGACAGGCATAGCAAGTCCTCCTTAATGATATATGTAATTTCTTATATTTTATCACGGAAACAATGAATTAGTTAAGCGTTTACATTTTGAATATAATGTAAAAATATTCATTTAATGAATTCTAACACAAAAAATAACCCCTTTAAAAGGAGTTTACTTATTTACCTGTTCATATGTAGGTGAAATTGGTTCGGCAGCGATACTCATTGCATGGGGAAGAAGTGTAAGTATTAACATTGATATAAGTAGTTTTTTAAAGAAATGCATTTGATCATGCTCCTTTAAATAGTGTCGTTGATTACAGTTTCAATATAACATCATTATATGAAGTGATTGCTAATTCAATGTAAAGTTTCAATATGTATTAATATTAATTTAATGTTAAGAAAAGTGATAAATCTTTAAAGTTTCTTAATAATTATAAGGGTTTTATCATGATATAATTGTATTATTAGAAATGACTATAAAGGAGTTATTATAATGTTTAGGGATATGGCATTTTATATGTTCGGGAAACCGTTAGACAGCTTCGTACAATTATTTATTTTTGAACCTATTGTAATCGGCATTCTTGCAATTTTGATTGCTATGATTACAAAAAGGTCATGGACAGTATTTGTTACAATCATTGCATTAAATATCATTGATAATTTCTTACTCGTTAATTATCAATTTAGTGGGCAAGGATTTGGAACAATTTTTACACAAAATATTGTATTCTTCTTTGAGAAATTTTTCTCTATGTTTTATGAGATCATCATTGCATATATTATCGTGAAATTACCAATTATGCATAGCAAATTTAAAATAGCTTAAATTAAAACGCACCCTTTAAAGTGAAAGATTTAAAGGGCGCGTTTTTAATTTTGTAATATCAATCTTCTTTATAGAGTTTTGCTTTTTCTATATATGAATCATTGATTCTTTTTAATTCGTTATAATCTTCCTCAGTTAATGATCTAACTACTTTAGCGGGACGACCAAAAGCTAAAGTGTGTGGCGGAATTTTTTTACCAGGAGGTACTAGTGAACCAGCGCCGATAAATGCATATTCTCCAATTTCAGCTCCGTCTAGAATTGTGGAATCCATACCTATTAGTGCATGTTTACGGATAATGCTAGAATGTAAAGTAACTTTATGTCCAATAGTTACGTAATCTTCTAATATGAGAGGTTGATCAGGACTTTGATGAAAACAACATAAATCTTGGACATTGACACCTTTACCGATAATCGTTGGCGCAACATCTCCTCTAATCACAGCATTAAACCATACTGAACTATTTTCGCCAATATTTATATCACCAATTAATGTAGCATTTTCAGCTATGTAACAACTAGGGTCTATAATAGGGCTTTTGCCTTTGAAAGATTTAATCATGTAAGATTCTCCATTCTTTTGAAAAAATTTGTTATACTAAGTTTAACAAAAATGTAGCGATATAAGTAAAAGGAGTAAAATATTATGTGGAAATGGGAAACTGAGAAAGAAGCTAAAGGTATTGTTGTAATTGTACATAATATGCTTGAACATACAGGAAGATATGCATATGTCATTACTAAGCTACGAAGAGAAGGCTACCATGTAATAATGGGAGACCTAAGGGGACAAGGCCAAACTTCACGTGTACATAGAGGACATGTTGATAATTTTGAAGAATATCATGAACAAGTTTTGGAATGGCTAGCAATTGCTGAAGAATATCATTTGCCTGTATTTACACTTGGTGTAGGTTTAGGAGGACTGATTTTACTTAACTTGTTAGAAAAAGTAGACATTAAAGTTGAAGGTGTACTATTAATATCTCCACTAGTTGCTTTCCAACAAAATATATCTACAAGAAGAAACTTTTTAGCTTCAAGTTTCGGAACAGTTGCTAAAGATGCAAAGTTTGATACAGGAATTAAAGTAGAAAGTTTAACACGTAATAAAGAAGTAATTGATGATACAAATAAAGATGCTTTAATGTTAAATAAAGTAAGCTATCATTGGTATAAGACGATTCTAGAAACGATGAAGAGTACGATGGAAAACATTCATCATATCTCTCCAATACCTACATTACTTATGTTAGGTACTGATGATAAAATAGTAGATACAGAATCTATAAGAACAATTGGAAAAACAATCAATACGAATGAACTTTATTTTAAAGCATGGCATGGCTTGAATCATGAAGTACATAACGAACCAGAGCGTGATAATGTCATGAAATATATCATTTCATTTATGAATAATCGTATACATTATGTTGGTTTATTAATAGATGATGAAGCGTAATGGTTATAAAATATTGTGATTGAGCTTAAACGACTCTAATACGGGTATATTGTAGATATAGAGAACGTTGGAGGCGAGTTTATGACTGAAAAAGTAAACAATGTGAGTGACTTAATTCTATTAGATGATATTCAGAAAAATATTAATAATATATTTTACGAAATTGAAGAAAAGTTTGGAATTGAAAAAGAAGAATTTCTAACATTAATCATGTTGTGGAATAATGGATCGATGAGTCTTAAAGAATTAGATAGCTATATCGATATCAAGACATATAAGCGAACAAGACTATATAATAATTTAGTTAAAAAGGGTTGGATTAAAAAAGTCCGTCCTGAAAATGATGAAAGAACTGTAATTGTTGAAGTAAATGAAGAATTTGCTGAGAAAAAAGAAGCGATTATTGACTTCGCATGTGAAGAAATTAAGAAGAGAAAAGGTCATTTTGAAAAACAATTTGAATCAATTGTGAATAATTGTAACGTATAAAAAGAAAATATCTCTTCATTAGGTTATTACCTAGTGAAGAGATATTTTTATATTTTATCTTTTTTCGATAGCAATAATATAAGGTGGGTTATTCTTTTGATTAATGAATTGATAATGCAGTACATGGGCTGTTTGTTGATCGATTGATTTTACAAATTCCATTACTTCATTAGACTCTACTTGACCTTCGGGATGTCCAGGATATACTACCAACACAATAATGCCATTTTTTTGAGTAATTTCAAAGAGTGATTCTATCGCTTTAATAGTAGTTGATGGATTAGTTGTAATTTTTTTATCGCCTTTAGGCAAGTATCCTAAATTGAAAATTGTTGCATCTATATAATTATGATCTTTACTTATAATAGAAGCAGCGTTTTCATGTCCTGTTTGATAATAATGAATGTGATTAAAAGTCTTTGTTTTTTCTTTAGCATTATTTATAGCATTTTCTTGTATATCGAATGCATAGACTTCACCATCTGTAACTTGGTTTGCAAGGAATAAAGTGTCGTTACCATTACCACATGTGGCATCTACAACAATGCTTTTAGTAGTAATATGAGAAGCTATTAGTTTTCTCGCGTATGGAAGAATACCATCAACGATCATGATTTAATTTGTTCTGCCTTTATAAATTTAGACCCTTGCATTGTGCCACGTTCTTTTAGTTCATTATCAATAGCATTTAATACTTCCCATTTATTAACACTCCACATAGGTCCAACCATCAAGTCGATTGGTCCATCTCCAGTTATACGATGAATAATCATTTCTTCAGGTAATATTTCGAGTTGATCGCAGACTAATTGTGTATAGTTATCTTGCGTCATAAATTCAAGCATACCTTTTTCATACTGTTTAACCATAGGCGTTCCTTTTAATAAATGGAGTAAATGAATTTTAATTCCTTGAACATCCATTTGAGCAACTTCTTTAGCTGTTTCCATCATCATATCGTAATCTTCACCTGGTAAACCGTTGATGATATGTGTACAAATATTGATATTATGTTTTCTAAGTTTAGCTATACCTTCGTAGTAACATTCCATATCGTGTGCACGGTTAATCAAATCGGATGTTTCTTGATGTACAGTTTGTAAACCTAATTCAACCCATAAATAAGTTCTTTCATTTAATTCAGCTAAATATTCTACTACATCATCTGGTAAACAATCGGGTCTTGTAGCAATTGACAAACCAACTACATTTTCTTCGGCTAAAGCTGCTTCATATTTCTCTCTTAAAACTTCTACTGGTGCATGTGTATTCGTGAAAGCTTGGAAATAAGCGATATATTTTCCTTCAGACCATTTTTCATGCATTTTATCTTTTATTTGTTTGAATTGCACATGTATTGGTTCTGCTCTATTACCTGCAAAATCACCACTGCCGGCTGCTGAACAGAAAGTACATCCGCCGTGTGCAACTGTGCCATCACGGTTAGGACAATCAAATCCACCATCTATAGCAATTTTAAATATTTTTTCACCAAATCTATTTCTTAAATGATAATTCCATGTATGATATCTTTTGTTATCAAACGCAAAACGGAATTGTTCTGTCATTTTATTTCACATCCTGTTCTACAAACTTATCTAAAGCATTTTAACATATTATATTGAACTTTTGCAGAAAAAGGTTTAGACTATTCGAATTGACAAAATCTGAGAGGAGGGTTGAAACCCTTGAAAATGCCTAAAATCGTTAAAATGTTAATTATAGGTATGGCTATCAATATTACGGGATCGAGTTTTTTGTGGCCGCTTAATACTATATATATGAATGAAGAATTAGGGAAGAGTTTAAGTACTGCTGGTGTCGTTTTGATGATTAACGCATTCGGTAGTGTTATTGGAAATTTATTAGGTGGAACTTTATTTGATAAAATTGGAGGGTTTCGATCTATTATTTTCGCCTCTATATTAAATATTTTGAGCTTAGTTGGTTTGAACTTCTTAAATGATTGGCCATGGTATCCATTTTGGTTAGTCATATTAGGGTTCGGCGGCGGTGTTATTGTGCCAGCTATTTATGCGATGGCAGCTGCAAGTTGGCCTAATGGAGGTCGTGCAACATTTAATGCAATTTATTTAGCTCAAAATTTAGGTGTATCCATCGGTGCAGCAGCTGGAGGGTTTGTTGCTGATTTCAGCTTTAGTTATATTTTTATGGCTAATTTATTATTATATGTTGTCTTTATCATCATAGCGCTTAAATATTACAATATTGATTTAGACATCCATGTAAAAAATGATGAAGGCATAACAAGTGCCGTTCATGTAAGAGACAAAAGGAAATTCACTGCACTTATATTATTATGTACGATGTTTAGTTTATGTTGGATCGGTTATGTTCAATGGCAAACGACTATCGCTACATATACTCAATCTGTAGGTATCTCTTTAAAACAATACAGTTTATTATGGACGATTAATGGTGTGCTTATTTTAGCTGGTCAACCTTTAATTGCACCAAT
Organism: Mammaliicoccus sp. F-M27; assembly: GCF_022387115.1. NCBI lineage: Bacteria > Bacillati > Bacillota > Bacilli > Caryophanales > Staphylococcaceae > Mammaliicoccus > Mammaliicoccus sp. F-M27. The sequence continues at coordinate 93,652 of NZ_JAJNIE010000001.1, forward strand.
CATAAACAGACTTAAAGAAAAATTGAAATTACAAATGTTTATAGGACTTACGATTTTTATTGTCAGTTACTTAGTTACAAGTATTGCAGAACAATTTACGATGTTTGTAGTAGGAATGGTAATTTTAACTTTGGGTGAAATGTTTGTATGGCCGGCAGTACCAGCTATCGCAAATCAATTAGCACCGAAAGGAAGAATGGGCGCTTATCAAGGAATCGTCAATGCTTTTTCAACAATAGGTAAAGCGTTTGGTCCAGTTGTCGGTGGTGTACTTGTCGATGTATTCGATATGAAAGCGATGTTCTATAGTATGATATTACTTATTCTAATTGGATATTATTTCTTATACATTTATGATAGAGGAATTTCGAAACAAGATTTGTCATAAAGTTAAATAAAACTTGCAAAATATATAGAAATTGCATAATATTAGGATGTATATAAGGCGTAGTCGCTTTAATGTGAATCTTAAGAGAGTCAGTGGTGCTGAGAACTGATGATATCCATTAAGTGAACTTATGAACAATTAATTATTTCTTAAAAGCAATCTTAAACCATATAAATGAAGTGCACTTTTTAGTGAATTCTGGGTGGTACCGCGGCATAATCATTAAAGTCGTCCCTACTGTTATTATGGTTGGGATGGCTTTTTTTATTTTATAGGAGGAACAAATAAATGAATTATAATCATCAAAAAATTGAAAAAAAATGGCAAGGATTTTGGGAAGAAAATAAAACATTTAAAGCTGACGATAATGTTGGACAGAAAAAATTCTATGCATTAGATATGTTTCCTTATCCATCTGGATCTGGCTTACACGTAGGTCATCCAGAGGGTTATACAGCTACTGACATTGTTTCAAGATATAAAAGAATGCAAGGCTATAACGTACTTCACCCTATGGGCTGGGACGCATTCGGTTTGCCAGCAGAACAATATGCTATAGATACAGGAAATGATCCTAAAGAGTTTACAGCTAAAAATATAGCTACATTTAAACGCCAAATTCAAGAATTAGGTTTCTCTTATGATTGGGACCGTGAAGTAAACACTACAGATCCAGAATATTATAAATGGACACAATGGATATTCATTCAATTATATAATAAAGGATTAGCTTATGTAGATGAAGTAGCAGTTAACTGGTGCCCAGCATTAGGAACTGTACTATCTAATGAAGAAATTGTTGACGGTGTTTCTGAACGTGGTGGACATCCAGTCGTGCGTAAACCTATGAGACAGTGGGTATTAAAAATTACAGAATACGCTGATCGTCTATTAGAAGACTTAGAAGATGTTGATTGGCCAGAATCTATTAAAGATATGCAAAGAAATTGGATTGGTAGATCAGAAGGTGCAGAATTAACATTTAATATTGATGATACTGATCTTTCATTTGATGTATTTACTACAAGACCTGATACAATATATGGCGCTACATTTGCCGTTCTTTCTCCAGAGCATCCTTTAGTAGATCAAATTACAAGTGAAGATGAAAAAGAAATAGTAGAAGCATATAAACTTTCTGCATCTCGTAAATCTGATTTAGAAAGAACAGATTTAGCAAAAGATAAAAGTGGTGTGTTTACAGGTGCATTTACTACTAATCCATTCACTGGCAAGAAAATGCCTATTTGGATTGCAGATTATGTATTAATTAGTTATGGTACAGGTGCTGTAATGGCTGTTCCTGCTCACGATGAGAGGGATGCTGAGTTCGCTGAGAAATTCAATTTAGACATCATAACTGTTTATAATGAAGACGGTAAAATGATTGATTCAGACGTGCTTAATGGCTTAACTAAAGAAGAAGCGGTGCCAAAAGCAATTGAATTGTTAGAAGAAAAAGGTATCGGTCAGAAAAAAGTAAGTTATAAATTAAGAGATTGGTTATTTAGTAGACAGCGTTATTGGGGAGAACCAATTCCTGTAATACATTGGGAAGATGGTACGATGACAACTGTTCCAGAAGAAGAATTACCACTGTTACTTCCAGAAACAGATCAAGTAAAACCATCAGGTACTGGAGAGTCACCACTTGCTAATATTGATGAGTTTATTAATGTAGTCGACCCTAAAACAGGAATGAAAGGTCGCAGAGAAACAAATACGATGCCACAGTGGGCAGGTAGTTGTTGGTATTATTTAAGATATATTGATCCACATAACGATGAACAATTAGCAGATCCAGAAAAACTAAAACATTGGCTGCCAGTAGATTTATATATCGGTGGAGTTGAACATGCAGTTCTTCATTTATTATACTCAAGATTCTGGCATAAAGTGCTTTACGATATCGGCGTTGTACCAACAAAAGAACCATTCCAAAAATTATACAATCAAGGAATGATTCTTGGTGAAGGTAATGAAAAAATGAGTAAATCTAAAGGCAATGTTGTAAATCCAGATGATATTGTTCGTTCACATGGTGCAGATACATTACGTTTATACGAAATGTTTATGGGACCACTTGATGCAGCAATTGCTTGGAGTGAAAATGGATTAGATGGTTCACGTCGTTTCTTAGACCGAATTTGGCGTTTACTTGTTTCTGAAGACGGGAACATTACAAGTAAGGTCGTAGAAGAAGCGACACCAGAGTTAGATAAAGTTTATAACCAAACTGTTAAAAAAGTTACAGAAGACTTTGATACATTGAACTTTAATACAGCAATCAGTCAAATGATGGTATTTATAAATGACTGTTACAAACAAGATCATATAAACAAATCATATGTTGAAGGATTCTTGAAAATGTTATCACCAATTGCGCCACATATTTCTGAAGAATTATGGCAAAAATTAGGTCACGCTGACACAGTAACATATGAAGAATGGCCAGTATTTGACGAAGCGCTATTAGTAGATAACGAAGTAGAAATAGTTATTCAAGTTAACGGTAAATTGAAAGATAAAGTAAAAATTTCTAAAGATTTAACTAAAGATGAAATGGAAGCAGTAGCTTTAGACAATGATAAAATAAAAGAAGCTATTGAAGGTAGGACAATACGTAAAGTGATTGCCGTACCTCAAAAATTAGTTAACATCGTTGCAAATTAATCAATTAGGAGTGTTCTAGCTATGAAAGAAATTACAGTAACAGAATTAGCGAGCAAAATAACATCTAATAATCCAATAAACATTGTTGATGTACGAGAAGATCATGAAGTAGCATTAGGTATGATTCCAGGTGCGAAACATATACCGATGGGCGAAATACCAAATGAATTAAACCATTTTGATAAGAACGAAACATACTACGTTGTATGTGCAGGTGGTGTTAGAAGCGCTAATGTTGTCGATTATTTAAACGACCATGATATTGATGCTGTTAATATAGAAGGCGGCATGAATGAGTGGGGCGATGACGGTTTAGAAAATAAAAGAGTTTAAATAAAATAAATCACCCAATCCGTTGGAATCATTTTCGGATTGGGTGATTTTATATTTCTGATTTTGTTATTCATATATTGAAGCATTATATCCTGCTACATAACCCGTGACTAATGCGCTCGTTATATTATATCCACCTGTATACCCATGAATATCTAAAACTTCTCCAGAGAAAAACAACCCAGAACATATTTTAGATTGCATCGTATGAGGTTCTATTTCTTTAATATTTACGCCACCACCTGTTACAAATGCTTTATCAATAGGTAAAGTTCCGTTAACAGTAAATGTAAATGCTTTAAGATTTTGTACAAACGTTTTGATGGCTTGCTGTGATAAATGATGATATGTCACATCTATGTCTACTTCAGACTGTTCTAATATAAAGTGTAAATATCTTTCTTGAACGAGACCTTTTAAAGCATTTTTTATTGCTTTATTAGGCTCATCTTTTAATTTTTTGACGATTTGTTGCTCTAACTCGTGTGCACTTATTTCTGGAAAAGCATCGATAGACATCTGTATTTCATTTTTCTTTTGTGATTGTTGTTCTTTGTAAATAAATTGACTACATCTCAAAGCTGCTGGCCCTGAAACACCAAAGTGTGTAAACAACATATCCATGTGATGTGTGATTCTAGGTTTGCCATTTTTCTTTAAAACAGAAAGTCCTATATTTTGCAGGCTTAGTCCTTGTAATGTTTTGTTTTTAATGAAGGGTTCACTAGATTTTATAGGGACTTCTGTTGGGAAAAGATCAGTTATTGAATGTCCAATATGTTCTGCGAATTTATAACCATCACCTGTAGAACCTGTGTGTGGTACGCTACATCCACCTGATGCAATAATGACAGTGCGTGAGGGGATAAACGTTCCGTCTTGTAATGTCACACCTGTAATTTGTTGATTTTCACTTTCTATTGATGATACGGTAGTTTCTTGACGTATTTCTACACCATTTTCTTTAATGGCATTCACAAGCGCTTCGACAACGTCTTGTGCACGGTTAGATACGGGAAACATACGACCATGATCCTCTTCTTTTAACTTTACTTCACGAGACTCAAAAAATTGTATGATAGACTCATTGTCAAAAGTTGAGAAAGGGCTATATAGAAACTTTCCATTTCCGGGAATGTTTTTTATAATTTCTTCATAAGGTAAACGGTTTGTAACATTACATCTACCGCCACCTGAAATACGAAGTTTACGACCTAGTCCTTTTTTCTTTTCGATTAATAAAACGCTGTTCCCTTGAGCACTTGCACTATAAGCAGCCATTAAACCACTAGGTCCAGCGCCAATTATTATTGTATGATACATAAGTTACCTCCATAAGTCGATGTAATAATATTTTAACGAATAATGTGTCTTTAAAAAAGTAGTAGAATAGAAATAAACCTGTTATTATTAAATTTAAAAGTAAATTAGATAGGGATGAAATTATGTCAGAAAGTAAAGCGCTCGTAAGAGGAACCTTCCTTCTTACAGCTAGTATTTTAATAACGAAAGTCATAGGTATACTTTATTTAATACCTTTCTACGCGATTATTGGCGACGAAAAAAATCTTGCACCATTTACATATGCTTATCAACCATACACAATCATGATAACAATCGCAACTGCTGGCGTACCTTTAGCAGCAGCAAAATATGTATCTAAATATAATGCGCTCGGTGCATATAAAGTAAGTAGGAAACTGTATCAATCAAGTTTTATTGTTATGTCCATTTCAGGTATTATCGGATTTCTACTTCTATACTTCTTATCACCTACAATTGCTCAATTAACATTAGCAAATAAAGGTGGAATAGAAGGCGGTTGGCAAATAGATGATATTACGACTGTTATTAGAACAATCAGTTTCGTAGTATTATTCATTCCTTTGTTAGCAACATGGAGAGGTATTTTCCAAGGTTTCAATTCAATGGGTCCAACAGCAGTTTCAGAAGTTACTGAACAAGTTGCACGTATTGCTTTTATTTTGGGCGGTAGTTACATCGTATTATATGTGATGGACGGTTCAGTCCTAATGGCTAACCAAGTTGCGACATTCGCAGCAGGAATAGGTGCCATAATAGCCCTATTAACATTACTATATTTTTGGGTTAAAAGAAGACATTTCATTAAAGCTGAAGTTGAACAAGATACGAGTGATATTGATGTTTCGTATTTCAAAATTTATAAAGAAATTATTAAATATAGTATACCGTTTGTTATTGTCAGTTTATGTTTCCCAATTATTAATTTAATTGATCAATTTACGCATAATACTGGATTAGCTATGGCAGGTGTGAATAGTGAATTGCACGATATATACTTCACGATGTTGAGTATGACTACAAATAAAATTGTTATGATTCCAACTTCATTAGCAGCTGGTTTTGCGGTTAGTTTAGTTCCTTTTATAACAAACACTTACAACTCGGGTAGAATCGATGCTATGCATCATCAAATAAGGAAATCTTTAGGCGTATTACTTTATTTAACTGTACCTGCTTCATTGGGCATTATGGTACTTGCACAACCTTTATATAACGTGTTTTATAGTTATAGCCCAATGGGAACTGAAATTCTATTTTGGTATGCACCAGTCAGTATTTTAATCGCCTTATTATCTGTAACAGCTTCAATGTTACAAGGAATCGATAAACAAGCTTTAACAGTATGGATTGTAATCGTATCTTTAATTGTAAAAGCTGTAATTAATTTACCATTAATTATGATGTTCCATACTTTAGGTGCGGTGTTAGGTACTGCAATTGCATTACTCATTGCAGTGATTTTAAACTGTTTAGTACTTTGGAAATATGCAGACTTTAAATTTAACATTACAATTTATCACACGTTAAGAATTACTTTCTATACGATTATAATGGTTCTCTTAGTAGAATTAAGTTATTTTATCGTATCACTATTTATTGACCCAACAACTAAATTAGGTGCGTTAATTGTACTTATTGTCGGAGGTTGTGTCGGTGTAGTTGTATATGGATTTTTAACAATGCGCGCTCGACTAGCAGATGAATTTTTAGGCGAAGTCACTTCTAAAATTAGACGTAAAATTAAGTGGGTGTAAATGATGAGATTAGATAAATTTTTAGCAAATTCAGGAATTGGTACACGTAAAGAAGTGAAAAAATTCCTTAAGAAAAACTTAGTAAAAGTAAATGATGTAATCGCTAAAAAACCTGAAATGCATATTAATCCTGAAGAAGATATTATAACATTTGATGATATTCCTATTGAATATGAGCCAGTTGTTTACTTAATGATGAATAAACCAGCAGGGTATGTATCAGCTACAGAAGATGACGAGCATGAAACAGTGATCGATATTGTTCCTGAATATATGCACTTAGATTTGTTCCCTGTAGGTCGATTAGATAAAGATACTGAGGGATTACTGTTGTTAACGAATGATGGCAAGTTCTCTCATCAGCTTATGAGTCCAAAGCATAGAGTTCCTAAAAGATACTATGCAGAAGTTGATGGACATATTAACGAAGATGCAATAAAGAAATTTGAAAAAGGAATTGATTTAGGCGATTTCACATCTTCACCTAGTGAATTGGAAATAATCGAGAGTGGGGAAAGTTCCAAAGCGATTGTGACAATTTATGAAGGTAAGTTCCATCAAGTTAAAAGAATGTTCCATTCAATAGACTGTGAAGTCACATATTTAAAACGACTACAAATTGCAAGTTTAGAACTCGATGAGCAATTAGAATTAGGGGAATATAGACATTTGATGGAAGAAGATTTCAAACTTTTAAATTTATAAGGTTAAAATGTTTATAACTATATTGTAAGGGTATATTAATTAATATTAACTAAATAGAGGTGGATACAAATGGCTAAAAAAGCAGGATTATTTAGAACGTTAGTTGTATTAGGAGGAACTGCAGCAGCAGTCGTATTATCTAAAAAAGATAATAGAGATAAATTAAAAGATGAATACGGTAAGTACAAAGAAGACCCAGAGAATTACAAAGAAAACGCTAAACAAAAAGCAAATGATTTAAAAGGGAAAGCACAAGACGAATATTCTAAATATAAAGAAGACCCAACTTCTTACAAAGAATCAGCTAAAGTAAAAGCTAAAAGTGAATTACAAAAAGCAAAAGAAAATCCTAAAGGATATGCTTCTAATGCTAAATCTCGTCTTAAAAAAGAAGATCAAGAGCCAATCGATCAAAGAGAAGCTAAATTTGATGATGAAGGCGGAACAGCTAATAACAATTTAAGAGTTGTTACAGAAGAAGACTTAAAAAAATAATAGAATAACGAAAAGACCGATAGTTTTTCCGGTCATAGACTGTCAACAAAGTCACCGACTTTGTTGACAGTTTTTTTATCTATAAGCTTTGAACAATCATATTGTCATCTCGTATTTTAGTCAACAGAGGTTGTGTTGGTAGATTTGTTGGCAAATTTCTTATGGGAAATAATTTTAATAAAATTATTTCGTTATAAATGACCATAGCCGTACGTAAAAGGAAATAACTTTTGAATCAAAAAAATAGAAAATTATCAGTATTTCTATTTCATATTTACAAAAATATCATGTATTATATAGATAACTATTCAACTTAAGAAAGAGATGATTTTCGATGTGGAGAAATAAAGTTAAAGAATATGAAGAAGATATTATTAATGATTTAAAGGGGCTCTTAAGCATCGAAAGCGTTAGAGATGATGCAGCAAGTACATACGACGCGCCAGTTGGATCTGGTCCAAAAGAAGCATTGAATTATATGTATCAACTAGGTGAAAGAGATGGATTTTCTTATGTAGATATCGAAAATATTGTCGGGAGAATTGAAGCAGGTAAAGGTGACGAATTATTAGGTATACTTTGCCATGTTGATGTTGTACCTGCTGGAGCAGGTTGGGATACTGATCCATTTGAACCAGTTGAAACAGAAAACACAATAATAGCTCGTGGTACTTTAGACGATAAAGGGCCAACAATAGCAGCGTATTATGCAGTTAAAATACTGGAAGATATGAAAGTTGATTGGAAGAAAAGGATACATATCATTGTAGGTACAGATGAAGAATCTGATTGGAAATGTACAGACAGATATTTTGAAACAGAAGAAATGCCTTCTGTTGGTTTTGCACCGGATGCTGAATTCCCATTAATTCATGGAGAAAAAGGTATCGTAACATTTAATATATTGCAATCAGGATATGTTGAAGATAATGATGAACCAGAAGTAGAATTAAAAGCATTTTTCTCAGGAGAAAGATTTAATATGGTTCCTGATACTGCTCAAGCTAAATTACTCATTAAAGAACAAATGACGAATGTTGTACAAAAATTCGAATCATTTTTAAATGAGCATGAAATTGAAGGAGAAACTTCAATTGATGAAGGGTTCTTAACTTTAATTGTACACGGTAAATCAGCTCATGGTATGGATCCTACGCTAGGAATCAATGCAGGTTTATTACTGATTCAATTCTTAAATGAATTAAATTTAGATAAATATGCGAGTTCATACGTTAAATTTGCTAATGACTATTTAGTTGATTCTCCAAAAGGCGAAAAAATGGGTATGAAATTTGCTACTGAAGAAATGGGAGAAGTAACAACTAATACAGGTATAATGAGTTATACAGATGTAGACGGTGGTCAATTTGGCGTTAATTTAAGATATCCAGAGGGCTTTAACTTTGATCAGTCTTTAACTCGTTTCTCTGAAGAAGTCACTGAAAAAGGCTTTGAAATAGAAATGGACAAACACCAATTACCTCATTACGTTGATAAAAACGATCCATTTATAGAGAAGTTATTATCAGCTTATAGAGAGCAAACTGGGGATCAATCCGGACCATTCACAATTGGTGGCGGAACATACGCTCGAAATTTAGATAAAGGTGTCGCTTTTGGTGCAATGTTTAAAGAATCAGAAGATTTAATGCATCAAAAAAATGAATATATTACAAAAAAACAGTTATTTAATGCAACTGCAATTTATTTAGAAGCAATATACAATGTCTGTGTAAAGGGTGAAGAGTAATGACATATATTTTTATAAACGATGAATTTGTTGACGAATCAGAAGGAAAAATCAATTATTCTGACAGAGGATATAACTTTGGTGATGGTATATATGAATATATACGTATTTATGACGGCAAAGTATTCACATCTAAAGAACATTATGAAAGATTGTTTAGAAGTGCGAAAGAAATCGGTTTAAACTTAGAAGGTTATTCTGTTGAAGGATTAACAGAAGTAACAAAAACGTTAGCGGCAAAGAATAACGTCGTAAATGGTGGGGTATACATCCAAGTTACACGTGGTGTTGCACCTCGTAATCATCCATTTCCTGATGCAAGCACTAAACCAGTATTTTCTGCTTTTTCAAAAAGCTATGATAGACCATATGAAGAATTAAAAAATGGTGTAAAAGCGATTACTGTAGATGATATTAGATGGTTAAGATGCGATATAAAGAGTTTGAATTTACTAGGTAACGTGTTAGCTAAAGAAAAAGCGGCACAAAATGGTGCTGCCGAAGCAATCATGCATAGAGATCAAACTGTTACAGAAGGTAGCTCAAGCAACGTATATGCTGTTAAAGGCGGCAAAATATATACACATCCTGCAAACAACTTAATATTAAATGGTATTACGAGACGTATTATTAAAAAATCAGCAGAAGCATTAAATATTCCATTTATTGAAGAAGCATTTACATTAGATTTCCTAAATGATGCTGATGAAGTGATTATTTCAAGTACATCTATTGAAGTTATGCCTGTTATTCAAGTAAACGATAACAAAATCGGTGACGGTAAAGTAGGTCAAATTACGAAACAATTACAAAAATCATTTGATAATTATATAGAGTCGGAAGCATAAAAATATTTTAGTGTAAATTTAAAATCTCAACCAAACCACATGAATACTGAATTTATTAGACATATTATATATGAATAGGTTCAAAATACTCGAAAGTTTTCATTTATGAGGTTGAAATCTTAACCAAAAGATAATAAAATTTAATACAAGCGCACTAAAATAACAAAAATTAAACGAAATTTTTAAGATTAAAATATGACTCTTGAAAAGTAATATTCTTGAGTCTTTTTCTTTTTCTGAAAGTGAGGTGGATAGGTTGGAACATTTTTATCAATTAGGATGGACGTTAGACTCAGCAGGTGGAGCATCTGGTGAAGCATATATGGCAGAACAAGATGGCCGCAAGCTCTTCCTAAAACGTAATTCAAGTCCTTTTTTAACAGCGTTATCTGCTGAAGGTATCGTACCTAAATTAGTCTGGACTAAAAGGATCGAAACAGGAGAAGTTGTAACTGCACAACATTGGAAAAATGGTAGAGAGTTAGTCCAAGATGAAATGAATTCTAACCGTGTTGCCAAACTTCTTAAAAAAATACATTCTTCTAAACAATTATTAAATATGCTTAAACGCATGGAAATGAAACCTATGCATCCAGAGCTATTATTTAAGAAAATCAATAGTTCTTTATCTAGACATGTCTTAACAAATAGAACTGTAAGAAAGGCATTGCTATATTTAGAAGATAATATGCCTACACTTGATAGCAGATTTTATACTGTTATACATGGCGATGTTAATCATAACAATTGGTTATTATCAGACCAAGATGAACTGTTCCTAGTCGATTGGGAAGGTGCAATGATTGCAGATCCAGCTATTGATATCGGCATGATATTGTATACTTATGTCGATGAAAATGACTGGGCAGATTGGTTATGTAAATATGGAATTAACGATACTCATGATTTGAAAAAACGTATGAAATGGTACACGTTAATTCAAGCTATCGCGATGATAGAATGGTACGAAGAGAAAAAGCGATATAATGATATGAATGATTGGTTAAACTTCTTAAATGAAGTGATGACAAGAAATGTATTTATATAAGGAGCTACTTTGAATGAGAATGAGAAATAAACCTTGGGCTGATGATTTTTTGAAAGATCATCCCAATTTAGTAGATGTAGATCAAAATCATCAATATAAAATGGCTGAATGGTTTGATAAAGATCAGCCAATTCATATTGAAGTTGGAACTGGTATGGGAAGGTTTATCACTGAAACAGCCAAGCAAAATCCTAATATTAATTATGTAGCAATTGAAAAAGACAAAAATGTTATGGTCAGAGTTTTAGAAAAAGTTAAAGAAATGGAATTAGACAATCTCAAATTAATCAATCAAGATGCAAAATTGTTAACTGAGTATTTTGTCGAAAATGAAGTTTCAAGAATATATCTTAACTTTTCTGACCCATGGCCTAAAACACGTCATGCAAAACGTAGATTAACACACTCGTCCTTTTTAGAAATATATCAGCACATTTTGAAAAAAGACGGTCAAATACACTTTAAAACTGATAATCAAAAATTGTTTGAATACAGTTTAGAAAGTATGTCGCAGTATGGTATGTCATTTGATTATATAAACTTGAATTTACATGAAGAAGAACCAGAAGATAATATTCGTACAGAGTATGAAGATAAATTCTCAAACAAAGGATTTAGAATTAATCGAATGGAAGCAAGCTTTAAATAAAAATAAGAGGTTGGGACAATTAATTTGTTCCAACCTCTTATTTTTATTTATTCTTTTGCCAATCTTGAATATAATAATGTTATTCAAGATGGAGGTGGAATAATGAACAGTCATAAATACTTATTAGCATTGCAAAACCGAATTATCCAAGAAGACCTTGATGGAGAATTGAAAAATTATATTAAAGGTCTTGAAGGGGAAAATTATTTTAAGATGATTTTAGAAGAACATGAAGTAAAAAATTTTATTCATGATATAAACTTGAATATAAAGAGTAGAGTACAAATCGATTTTTTAGTCGTCACTGACACAACAATTTTCCATTTAGAGATCAAACACTATTCAGGAGACTATAGTATACAAGACGGACAGCTACTTAATGATTACGGTAATATGTTTTACAGTCCTTTCCAACAAATTCAGCGAGCAAACTACGAAATTAGCCACATTATATCTCACTATAATATTAAACGAGCATTAAAATCTTTTCTCATTTTCACAAACCCACAATTTACATTAAAAACAGCTAAACCAAGTAATTTTAATATTTTATTGCCAACAGAATTACACAAACTAGCATACATGTTTAAAGATGACTACTCAGAAGAAAATTCCGAAATTATAAATATATTTAAAAAAGAAAATAAAGACTTTTCTAAGTTCTATAACAATATTAATAAAGTACCGTTGAAACATTTACGTCCAGGCCTAAAATGCCCTCGCTGTAATAAGTTAAACCACATGTTAGTTGAGGACAATAAAAAGACAATCATTTGTCAAAGCTGTCACTATAGAGGAGATAGACAATACGTTTATTTATACAATTTAAAAGAACTATATATATGTAAAAAAGAACCATTTACTTTAGACGATGCTCAGAAATGGTGTGGAGTAAGTAATAACCTCACTATTAGAAGAGTTTTGGATAAATATTTTAAGTCATATAATAAAAAGCCAAAAATTTATTACTTAAGTAACGAGTAATGATAGAACTTTTTAATGTTTTTGGGGTGAATTTATCAAGTCAGGGTCCACATGATAAATAGCACCCCACATATTATATTTCTCCTCACAACTTTATTAAATATCCAGGCTACTAATCTTGAAAGATGTTCGATAAACCAATTAATGATAAAATAAAATTAAATGATTGGAGGGGAAAATTATGTTGAATATAGGTGATTTTAAATTGTATCCATTACAAGGTGGTATTACTCAAATGGATGGTGGTGCGATGTTTGGTGTTGTACCTAGAGCTTTGTGGTCGAAAAAGTATCCACCTAATGATCTTAATCAAATACCTCTCGTTACACATCCGATATTTGTTCAAACTGAAGGACACAATATTATTATTGATGCTGGTATGGGTAATGGTAAGTTAACTGATAAGCAAAAAAGGAACTATGGTACGACTTATGAAAGTGATATCGAACATTCATTAAAACAATTTGATATTGGCATAGACGATATAGATATTGTAATTATGTCACATATGCATTTTGATCATGCGTGTGGTCTGACTACTCCTGATGGTCAATCTGTATTTAAAAATGCGACGATTTATACGTCTCAAATTGAATGGAATGAACTAAGGTCACCAAACATTAGAAGTAAAGCTACATATTGGGAAGAAAATTATAAAGGCATTGAACATCAAGTTATAACATTTGTTGGTAGTATGGAAATTATTCCTGGTATAACTATGCGTCATACGGGTGGACATAGTGCTGGTCATAGTGTTATTGAATTGGAAAGTAACGGTATGAAGGCTGTTCATATGGCAGATATTTTGCCAACATTAGCCCATTTAAATCCGTTGTGGGTTACAGCTTATGATGATTATCCAATGGATTCCATTGATGCTAAAGAAAGACTTCTACAAAAATATATTAAAGAAGATTATTGGTTTGTATTTTATCATGATGCAAATCATTTTGCTGTCCGTATTGATGAACAAACAAGGGGAATTAAAGAAGACATTAGAAGGGATGATTTAATTGAAATATAACTTTGATGAAGTAATAGATAGAAGGGGTACTGCAACAATAGCGTATGAAGGTCAACGGAAAGTATATGACTACGAAAATTTAGAGCCATTCTGGATTGCCGATATGGATATTAAAACGCCTGACTTTATTATCGATCATTTAAAAAACAAATTAGATCAAGCGCATTTTGGTTATTTAGTATGGAAACAAGAAGAATACTTAAATGCAATTAAGCATTGGTACAAAACGAGATTTTCTGTGAACGTCCAGAAAAATGATATTTATTATGTACCAAGCATTTTGTTTACGGTAACTGAAGTCATTCGTGAATTTACAAAAGAAGGTGAAGGCGTATTAATTCATACACCTGCATATAATGCATTTTTAAATTTGATTGAAGGTAATAAAAGAGTAGCAGTCGAATCACCATTAATAACAACAGACAATGGATATGAATTGGACCATGAACAATTTGAAAAGGTGGCAGCACGAGAAGATGTTAAAGTACTTGTTCTCTGTAATCCACATAATCCTACTGGTAAAGTATGGACGAAAGAAGAATGTGCCTTTATGAAAGAAGTTTGTGAAAAGCACGATGTCTTTATTGTATCTGATGAAATCCATATGGACTTTGTAAGAAGTGATAAAGGATTTTACTCAATGGCAAATGAGATGAAATTAGATTCACCGATAGTAGTTGTAACGGGGTTAGGAAAAACATTTAATTTAGCTAGTTTAGCAAGTAGTTTTATGATGACAAAGCATAGATACTTCACATTACAATTCAATAGAAAGCTTGCAACTTACTATGGTTTAGCTGCTGCTAATACACTTGCAGTTGAGGCTGTAAAAGTAGCGTATACACAAGCAAGTGATTGGGTAGACCAATTAAATCAGCATATTGATAAAAACATGACGCTATTAGAGGAATTTATAAAGAATGAGATGTCCGACCAATTAAGCTTCATTAAACCAGAATCTACATATTTAGCTTGGATTGATTTTGCTAAAAGTGGATTTAACGAAAGTGACGTTCAAAAAGCGTTACAATCGGTAGGGAAATTAGCAACCGGTATTGGAAATTCATATGAACTTGGTGAGAGTCATCACTTTAGAATGAATTTAGCTTGTAGTGAAGATAAATTGATCAGTGGATTAGAAGCTATTAAAAAATCGTTTGATGCTTTAGAAAATGATGAAATATAAAAAACATGATGTACAATTAAGTACATCATGTTTCATTAAATGATATTAAATTTCGTAAATATCAATGACTTGGCCATTAAAAGCATCAGCAATGAATTCGTAGTGTACAAGTTTGTCATCTTTATTTACAGAAATGCCACCATGTACTACTTTTGTTTCAATACCGAATTTTTGGTAGGTCTTTGGGATATGTAAGATATAAGATGCTTCAACATTGTTAAATTCTTTTTTTACTTGTTTAAGTATTTCTTCACAATTATAAAGTTTAAACTGTTTGAAGTAGATGATACTAGCAAGAACACTTATTCCTGTAAAAACAGAAAAGATTAATATGACGAAGCGTAACTTATTATTTTGCATGACCATGCCTCCTTTTTCTTAAATTTAGTTTAACACAAAGCTAGTATGATAGATAAATATTTAAATGAGGAGATTCATAATGACACAAATTAGACAAGAAACACTTACTAGAATGAAAGAACTCACTGAATTACACGCAGTTCCTGGATTTGAAAATGAAGTACGTGAATACTTAAAAGAAAAAATGGCACCATATGTTGATGAAATCATTGGAGATAATATGGGGAGTATTTATGGTGTTAAAAAATCTAAAAAAGAAAATGCACCTAAAGTATTAGTAGCAGCACATATGGATGAAATCGGGTTTATGGTTACTGAAATGACAAAAGAGGGTATGTTAAAATTTACAGCACTTGGTGGCGTTTCATCAGATGTGTGGTTATCTCAAACTTTACAGTTAAAAACCCGAGAAGGTCGTTACTATAACGGAGTAGTTGGAAGTATACCTAAACATTTTAGAACAGGTAAAGAAACAGGCGTTTCTATTGCTGACATGTTATTAGATGTTGGAGCTGAGAGTTTAGACCAATTAAAAGAAATGGGTATTAAAATTGGTGATACGATAGTTCCACGTACAGATTTTGAAAGATTAACTGAAAATAGGGTGTTAGCTAAAGCTTGGGATAATAGATATGGATGTCTCGTCGGCTTAGAGTTGTTAGAACAATTGAAGGATAAAGAACTAGATGTCGATTTATATGTTGGCGCAAATGTTCAAGAAGAAGTTGGTTTAAGAGGTGCTTCAGCAAGTGTTAACCTTATTCAACCTGATTTAGCTTTAGTAGTAGATTGTTCACCTGCAAATGATATGAAAGGTCATATCGGTTTATCTGGAGCTTTAGGTAAAGGTGTGTTAATTAGAATACTAGATCGTACGATGATTCTTTCAGAAAGAATGAGAGATTATTTAATTGATACTGTTGAAGAAAAAGAGATTGAACATCAATATTTCCAATCACCAGGTGGTACAGATGGAGGAGAAATTCATAAATCTTTAACAGGTATTCCAACAGCAGTAATAGGTGTATGTGCAAGGTATATTCATACAAGTAAAGCTATTTATGATGTAAGAGATTACTTAAGTGCAAAAACATTGCTCGAAGAATTAGTATTAGATTTAAGTTCAGAAAAGATTGAATATTTGAAATTTAATTAATCCAGATTATAGTAATTGACAGTAGTTGGATTTCGGTCTAAACTATGTTTATTCCGATTAGGATACTAAGAATAGAGGGATGTATAAATGAAAAAAGGTATATTTTTAATTATTGCATTAATAATAGTGTTAGCTGCTTGTGGGAACGGCAATGACTCTAAAGAAAGTAGCAGTAAGAAAGATGATAAAACATTAGTAGTTGGTACAGAAGGTACTTACTCACCGTTTAGCTATCATGATAAAAATGACAAGTTAACGGGTTATGATGTAGAAGTTACTAAAGCAGTAGCAAAAGAAATGGGTTATAAAGTTAAGTTTAAAGAAACACAATGGGATTCAATGTTTGCAGGTTTAGATGCAGGACGCTTTGATATGGTTGCGAACCAAGTAGGTATTAATGATGAGAGAAAAGCTAAATACAAATTCTCGGATCCATATACTTATTCAAAAGGTGTATTAGTAGTTAATGAGAATAATACAGATATTAAGTCATTTGATGATGTAAAAGGTAAAAAGCTTGCTCAAACTTTAACATCTAATTATGGTCAACTTGCTAAATCTAAAGGTGCAGATATTACGAAAGTAGATGGTTTCAACCAAGCTATGGATTTATTACAATCTAAACGTGTTGAAGGTACATTTAATGATAATGTTTCATATTTAGATTATAAAAAGCAAAAACCAAATGCTAAAATCAAAGCTATTGAAGGCGATGCAGAACAAAGTCAATCAGCATTTACTTTTAGTAAAAAAGAAGATGACAAAGTTATTAAAGACTTCAATAAAGGCTTGAAAACATTAAAAGATAATGGCGAATTAGAAAAAATAAGTAAGAAATGGTTTGGCGATAATGTTTCAGAGCCTAAATGATGAACAACTTCATGCATTAAATGCTGCCAAACAAGCTTTTTTACCTATGCTAGAAGGTTTAGTTAAATATTCTATACCTATAACGTTAGTTACTTTTGTTATTGGTTTAATTTTAGCTTTACTTACTGCTTTGATGCGTATTTCTAGTAGCAAAGTACTTAAAGGGATTGCCCGTTTTTATGTTTCAATCATTAGGGGTACACCTATGATTGTTCAATTATTCATTATCTTTTATGGTATCCCCGAATTAGGTAGATTGGTAACAGGTAATGCAGAGAATCAACTCACCTTGTCACCGGTTATAGCTGCAATTATAGGTCTGTCACTTAATGTAGGTGCATATGCATCTGAAATATTAAGAGGTGGCATTATGTCGATACCTAAAGGACAGACAGAAGCAGCGTATTCAATTGGTATGAACTATAAACAAACAGTGCAACGAATTATACTACCTCAAGCAATTAGAGTGTCCATACCAGCTTTAGGTAATACTTTCTTAAGCTTAATAAAAGACACTTCATTATTAGGTTTCATTTTAGTAGCTGAAATGTTTAGAAAAGCGCAAGAAGTGGCATCTACTACGTATGAATTTTTAACAATTTATGTATTAGTTGCGATTTTATATTGGATCGTATGTTTCATTATATCAGTCATCCAATCTTACTATGAATCTTATATTGAAAGAGGGTATCGCTCATGATTGAACTTCAAAATATAAAAAAATCTTTTAATGATGTAGAAGTAATCAAAGGGATTAATCTTTCAGTAGATAAAGGTGAAGTGATCACTTTAATAGGTAGATCTGGTTCTGGTAAAACGACATTGTTAAGAATGATAAATGCTTT
Organism: Mammaliicoccus sp. F-M27; assembly: GCF_022387115.1. Lineage (NCBI taxonomy): Bacteria > Bacillati > Bacillota > Bacilli > Caryophanales > Staphylococcaceae > Mammaliicoccus > Mammaliicoccus sp. F-M27. Next base: position 112,046 of record NZ_JAJNIE010000001.1, read on the forward strand.
AGAGATTCCAACTGAAGGTACAGTGTTTGTAAATGGCGAAACATATACATCCAATAATAAAAAAGCTCAAATTAAAGTTAGAAAACAGTCTGGTATGGTTTTCCAAAATTACAACTTGTTTCCACATAAAACAGCGATTGAAAATGTAATGGAAGGCTTAATCACTGTTAAAAAAATGAACAAGCAAAAAGCTTATGATGAAGCACTCCAACTTTTAATAAAAGTTGGGTTAGAAAGTGTTAAAGATCAAAGACCACATGCTTTATCTGGAGGACAACAACAACGTGTTGCAATTGCACGAGCATTAGCTATGAACCCTAAAGTTATGCTTTTTGATGAACCGACATCAGCATTAGATCCTGAACTTGTTAATGATGTACTTAAAGTTATTAAAGATCTAGCTAACGAAGGTATGACAATGGTCATTGTTACGCATGAGATGCGATTTGCAAGAGAAGTTTCAGATAGAATGATATTCATAAATGATGGATTGATAGGTGAAGAAGGTGAACCAGAAACATTGTTCACTCAGCCTAAAACAGATGCATTAAAAAAATTCCTTAATGTTATAGAAGTATAGTGAATTCTATAAAAGTACATGTAATTATTTGAAATTAAATAATTACATGTACTTTTTTATAGTATAATCTTTTTTAAGGAGTGTGAATAAATGGAGAAAGTAAAATCATTTTTCAATAGAACAATAATCGATGGTCTTAGTTTTATGGCTTTAGGTTTATTTAGTACTTTAATTGTTGGACTCATTATAGAAACGCTAGGTCAGACTTTAAATACATACTTCGATACATCGATTATGATAGAGATAGGAAAATTAGCTCAAACATTAACTGGAGCTGGGGTAGGGGTAGCTGTTAGTTATGGATTAGGCGCCTCACCATTGATTATATTTACAACAGCTGTTACAGGAATGTATGGTTACGAGCAAGGTGGCGCTGTAGGTAGTTATTTAGCTTCAGTAGTTGCAAGTGAATTAGGTAGATTTTATTCTGGTAAAACTAAAATTGATATTATTTTGTCACCAATTTTAACGCTATTTATTGGTACATGTATTGCGAAATTTGTAGCACCTTTTATAGATATATTTATGAAAGAATTGGGTAGTTGGATTCAATTAAGTACTGAACAGCAGCCTTTGTTAATGGGGATGTTCGTAAGCTTTTTAGTAGGTATCACTTTGAGTAGTCCGATTTCCAGCGCTGCGTTAGCTTTAATGCTCGGCTTAAGTGGCACTGCAGCAGCGGCGGCGACAATTGGCGGATGTTGTCATATGATTGGCTTTGCAGTAACGAGTTATAGAGACAACGGCATTTCAGGGGTAATTGCTCACGGTATAGGAACAAGTAAATTACAAATTCCTAATTATTTAAAACAACCATTTATATTAATTCCCCCTGTAGTTGCAAGTTTAGTAGTGGCACCGATTATGACGGTCTTTTGGCCGATGGAAAATAATGCAGCAGGCGCAGGTATGGGGTCAAGTGGGCTTGTAGGTCAAATTATGACGATCAAGACAATGGGCAGCTCAACTGAAGTCTTGTTACAAATCGCATTTTTCCACTTTTTATTACCGGCAGTAATCTGTTTATTTGTTTATCAATTATTAAGAAAGTATCATATAATAAAAGATGGTCAACAATCTCTAATGATAGGAAGTGTCAAAAAATGAAGCAATTGACTTCAATTGAAGAATTTAAAACTTTAATTAATGAACCAACTATATTTATGTTTACAGCATCTTGGTGTCCAGATTGTCACTTTATTGATCCGGATTTACCAGCACTTGAAGAAAAGTATAAACAATATCAATTCGTATCTGTAGATAGAGATGAGTTTATTGATTTATGTAAAGAAGTGGATGTTATGGGTATTCCGAGTTTCATCGCTTATGATAAAGAACAAGAATTAGGAAGATATGTAGGCAAAGAACGTAAAACAATTCCTCAAATCAGTTCATTTATTGATGGATTAAGCGAATAAAATAATAGAAAAAAAGCAGGTCGAAAAAAAGTTTCTTTTATTTTCGATTTACCTGCTTTTTTATTTTATTTAAGTTGATTTATATATGTTTATCACTGTTACATAACTGTGTTTTGTTGTAAACTATATAGAGGTATAAAAATAGGAGTGTTAAGTATGAACGTCTTTCAAATGAGAGATTTATTAAAAGATCGCTTGAAATCATTAGATGCAAATTTCAAGTTTGATAGAGAAAATGAAAGTTTAAGAATAGAAAGAATCGATAATCAAAAAGGACTCTCTGTAAAACTAGCTCCGATTATTGCTAAATATAAGGATAAAGGTGATAAAACAATAGAAGAAATTGTTTATTACGTAACAGAGACTATAAACGCAATGCAAGATGAATCTACTAAAGAAATTAATAAAATTGAAATTTTACCGGTTATAAGGTCTACAAGTTTCCATAAAGAAACTAAAGAAGGTAAACCTTTTTTAATTGATGAACACACAGCTGAGACGAACGTTTATTATGCATTAGATTTAGGGAACACTTATCGCTTAATTGATGAATCTATGCTAGAAGAACTTAAATTAACTAAAGAACAAATTAAAGAACAAGCGCTATTTAACATTAAAAAAAGAAAAACAACATATAAATCTGATGAAGTCCAAGGCAATACATTTTATTTTGTAAATACAAATGATGGTTATGATGCTTCTAGAATCTTAAACCAGACATTCTTACAAGATGTTTATAAAAACATTGAAGGGGAAATGTTATTAGCTACGCCACATCAAGATGTATTAGTTATTTGTGATATAAAGAATGAAATTGGCTATGATATCGTTGCTCAAATGACGATGTCATTTTTCCAAAATGGACTTGTTCCAATCACTTCTTTATCTTTCTCTTATACACCTGAAAAGCCTTTAGAACCAATCTTTATCTTAGGTAAAAATCATTCGCGTAAGAGAAATCAAGAAGTAATTGATCGTCTTGAAAAGAATAGAGAAATATTTAAAAATATGAAAAATAATAAAAAATAAACAATACAAACTGTAAGGAGTTTACAAAAATGAATTTATTTTATAACAAAAATGGCGTTGGCGATGTTCTAATGGTTACGATAGACCCTGTAACAGAGGGATTAGTGTATGAATACGAAAATGATATCACGATTATTAAAAGTGAAAGTAATGTTGTAGGTTTCAATATATTTAATGCTTCTAAATATGTTCAGTTAGAAGGTAATGGAAACATTAAAGTTCAAGAAAAACATATCAATAGTATACAAGATTTATTAGAAAAGAATCATATCGACTATAAGCTAGAAGCTGATTTATCACCTAAATTTGTAGTAGGGTATGTAACAGAAAAATCAAAACATCCAGATGCTGATAAATTATCTATCTGCCAAGTTGACGTTGGAGATGAAACATTACAAATTGTTTGTGGTGCACCAAATATTGACCAAGACCAAAAAGTAGTAGTAGCTAAAGTAGGAGCTGTTATGCCTAGTGGTATGATTATTAAAGATGCAGAATTACGCGGTGTTCCTTCTACTGGTATGATATGTTCTATGAAAGAACTTGATTTGGAAGGTGCTCCAAATGAAAAAGGTATAATGGTATTAGAGGATAGTTATACTGTAGGAACACCATTTTTTGAAGACGAAAGGTAGTGAGCCTATGAGTTGGTTTGATGATATATTCGGACAATCCAAAAGTAATCAAAAAAACGAAAAACCAAAAAATGATCAAGAGTCTTTAGATCATAATCCAGAAGACGAGTCTCAAAACGAAGAAATATATAAAAGACCTAAAGGCAAATTTAGATTCCCAATTCAAATGGAATATGAAGAATCGACTGATGAAAATGAAGAACAACAGTATCATTCAGAAAATGAAACAGAACATAAATATCATGATCACAGATTTTATGATGAAAATGAAGCTTCATTTTCTTCTAATAGAAGAAGACGTAGAAGAAATCAAAATGTTGAACAAAAACCTTCGAAAAACACATCGAAAAACCATTATGAAGATGTAAGTAAGGATTATAACAAAAATAAAAATACATCTACTCATAATAATAAAAAAGCTAACAAGAACAATGAAGATAAATTGTTTGAAGAAAGACTGAATTCTTTACATCAACCTAAGTTTAGAGCCACTGAAGTGCCTTCAGCTATTTTCGGCATGCGCAAACAAAAAGAAGTGCCAAATAGTGGACTGAAAGATCATAGCTCATCAAGTCATTCTGATGAACCTAACAAAGAAAATCATGACAATAGTCATAAAAAGCAAAGTAGTGAAATCATCCAAGATGTCCCTACTTATTCAAAGATGGACAACACAATTAACATAGAAAATATATATGCGTCACAAATTGTTTCTGAAATTAGAAAAGAACGTGAAAAGAAACTTCAAAAGAAAAAACAGTTTGAAAAAGCATTAAAAGAAAAAAGAGAACAAGAACTCAAAAATCTTGAATCACTTGAATCAGATGAAGAAAAGTCACAAATTAAAAATCAAGATTATTTCTTTAAACAACAAGCTTCATTCATTAAAAATAAGCCGACTGAATATCCTGTTAATGAAAATGTTGAAATGGAATCAGAAAGTGAAATTAACAGTGAAAATGAACAAAATCAAAATGAAGTGGATTCTACTAACGATGAAATCAAGATGTCATTACAACCTGATGTAAATGACCTAACTACATATGAATTTAAAGAAATTGATTTAGATTTTGATGAAGAAACAAATAGTGAACAACAAGCAGAGAATGATCAAGATAAGGCTGAACCAGAACTAGAAGAAGAGAGATATCAGGATAAGACTGAGACAGAACTAGAAATAGAAGCAGAAAAAATTGTTAATGATTTTGATGAAGAAAAGGTAGAAGATTCTACATTCGAAGAAGTCGAATCAGTTGAGCAAATAGATAAACAACAGAGCAATGAAAATGATAGTCTTTATCAAGAAACAATTGAACCAAGTTCTGATGCAGAGATGTATGAGCTACCAGACAAAGAACAAGATGTAATCGAAACAGTAGAAACAAATGATAATGAAACATTGAATGATGCTGAACTTCAAAATGAAGACAATACATTAAATTCAATAGATGAACATAATCAATTTGTAGAAGATGATATAAGTTTTGAAGATTTTGAAGAAGATGAACCTGAACAAGCAACTTCTGATGATGAAACGTTGGAATTATTAGATGAAAGCTTACTGGTAGATGCTCAAGATATAGAAGAGTATGAACAACAAGAAGAATTTGAACATCCAGAAGATATAGAAGAGCGTGAACAACCAGAGGTAGTTGAAGAAGCTGAAGTAGTAGACCAACAAGAAGAAGTTGAGAAACCTGAAGAAAAAGCTTCGCATGAACCTGTACTCAAACCTAAATCAACAAGAAAAACTTCACCATTTAATGTTGTGATGACACCTTCAGATAAACGAAAACATCAAACATTTAAAAAAGATGTAATGACGAGAGATACAAATGATACAAAATCTCATGATGACAAAGATAACGATTCGAACAATGAAGTTGAACAAGCAACTAAGCGTAAAGGACCATTATTTGTTCTTCCACCAGTATCAATATTAGATGATATTGTGGAACAAGAAGATAATAGTGAATGGCTCGCAGAAAAGAAAAAAGAATTAGACGAAGCTTTTTATCATTTTAATGTACCAGCTCACGTTGTAAATATGATACAAGGACCGACTGTAACAAGATTTGAATTATCAGTTGAAAAAGGCGTAAAAGTGTCAAAAATTACAGCACTTCAAGATGATATCAAAATGGCTTTAGCTGCTAAAGACATTAGAATTGAAGCGCCCATTCCTGGTACAAGTTTAGTTGGTATAGAAGTTCCAAATCAAAGTCCCAAAAAAATACCTTTAGGACAAATGATTACTTCTAAAGCTTTTCAACAATCTGAAAGCAAGTTAACTGTTGCAATGGGCTTTAAGATTAATAATGAACCATTATTAATGGATATATCTAAGACACCACATGCGCTTATAGCTGGCGCGACAGGTTCTGGTAAATCTGTGTGCATAAATGCAATTTTAACGAGTCTATTATATAAAAATCATCCAGATGAACTAAAATTATTACTTATTGATCCTAAGATGGTGGAACTTGCACCATATAATAATTTGCCGCATTTAGTAGCGCCAGTTATAACAGACGTGAAAGCTGCAACAGCTAGTCTAAAATGGGCTGTTGAAGAAATGGAAAGAAGATATAAGCGTTTTGCAGAATTACACGTCAGAAATATAACTGCGTTTAATAAGAAAGCAAATTACGAGCAAAGAATGGCAAAAATCATTATAGTTATAGATGAATTAGCAGATTTAATGATGATGTCTCCACAAGAAGTGGAACAATCTATTGCTAGAATTGCGCAAAAGGCTAGAGCCAGTGGTATTCATATGATTCTTGCGACGCAACGACCTTCAGTTAATGTAATTACAGGTTTAATAAAAGCCAATGTACCGACTAGAATTTCCTTTATGGTATCATCTTCGATTGACTCTAGAACTATTCTTGATGTTGGTGGAGCAGAAAAATTACTTGGTAACGGTGATATGTTGTATCTTGGTAATGGTATGAATAAACCAATAAGAGTTCAAGGTGCATTTGTATCAGATGATGAAATTGATGAAACAGTCTCAAATGTAAGCAATCAGATGAAACCTAACTATTTATTCAAAGAAGAAACATTGCTGAAAAAAGTTAACGAACAACCGGCAGATGCGCTCTTTGATGATGTGTGTGAATTTATGGTTAATGAAGGTCACATTTCTACTTCGCTGATACAAAGACATTTTCAAATTGGATACAATAGAGCCGCTCGAATGATAGACAACCTTGAAGAAAGAGGTTTTATTTCGGGACCTAATGGCTCTAAACCAAGAGATGTTTTAATTACTAAAGATATGATGGAAGAAACAGAAACTAACATTTAAGAAATAGAAGGAGTGACATGAAATGACATTATTTCATTTTGTTGGAATTAAAGGAGCGGGTATGAGTTCACTTGCACAAATCATGCATGACATGGGACATAAAGTCCAAGGTTCTGATATAGAAAATACCGTTTTTACAGAAATAGCATTAAAAAATAAAGGCATAAAAATATTACCTTTTGACGTTGAGAATATTCAAGAAGGTATGACAATCATTGCAGGTAACGCTTTTCCAGATTCACACCCTGAAATCGCTAAAGCATATGAGTTAGGTTTAGAAGTTAAACGATATCACATCTTTCTCGGTGATTTTATGTCTCAATACACATCTGTTGCAGTTACTGGTGCACATGGTAAGACATCAACGACTGGTTTATTATCACACGTTATGAATGGAGACCAAAAGACTTCATTTTTAATTGGTGATGGTACTGGTATGGGTATCCCTGATAGTTCTTACTTTGCATTTGAAGCGTGTGAATATAGAAGACACTTTTTAAGTTACTATCCAGATTATGCAATCATGACTAATATTGATTTTGATCATCCAGATTATTTTAAAGATTTACAAGATGTAACGAACGCTTTCCAAGAAATGGCTAAAAATGTTAAAAAAGCTATTGTGGCATGGGGACATGATAGCGAACTTAAAAAAATTCAAGCAGATGTTCCTATCTATTTCTATGGATTTGATGACGATAACGATGTATATGCTAAAAATATACATACTTCATCTAAAGGTACAACGTTTGATGTGTACTTTAAATCTAAAAACGAGCTAATTGGTACATTTACGACACCTATGTATGGAGATCATCATGTGCTTAATGCGTTAGCAGTAATTGCTATATGCCATTTAGAAAACTTAGATATTGATAATATAAAAGAAGCATTGTTAACATTTGGTGGCGTAAAAAGAAGATTTAGTGAAAGTTTTTACGATAACCAAATTTTAATTGATGACTATGCACATCACCCTAGAGAAATTAATGCTACAATTGAATCAGCTAGAAAAAAATACCCAGAAAATGAAGTCGTAGCAGTATTTCAGCCACATACATTTTCAAGAACTGAAACATTCTTGAATGAATTTGCTGATAGCTTGAACCTTGCAGATAAAGTATATTTATGTGATATATTTGGATCGATTAGAGAACAGCAAGGTGAATTAACGATTCAAGATTTAAAAGCTTTAAGTCCAAATTCAGATTTAATTAGTGAAGATACAGTTTCACAACTACAAAAACATACCAATGGTGTTATACTATTTATGGGTGCTGGAGATATTCAAAAAATTCAAAAAGCCTATGTTTCTACCCTGTCAGTTTAATATTGATATGTTTATATTTAGTGAGTGAGGGTATTAAATATTAGTAAATCAAATAAAGATTAGTTTTATAATTATTAGGAGGCGTTCAGTATGGATTGGATATTACCAATAGCAGGAATTATTGCTGCTGTTGCATTTTTAGTAATATGTGTCGTTTTAGCACTATTCTTAATGCAACTATTAAAAACAGTTAAAGGAATTAATGAAACATTAGATGGCATTCAAGGCCAAATACAAGGTATTACACGTGAATCTACGGATTTACTTCATAAAGCAAATCGCTTAACTGAAGATATCCAAGATAAATCATTACGTTTAAACTCTGTTGTAGATGCTGTTAAAGGTGTTGGAGATTCTGTTCAAACACTTAATAATTCAGTAGATAGAGTGACTAATTCAATTACTCACAATATCTCACAAAATGAAGATAAAATCTCTCAAGTAGTTCAATGGTCAAATGTTGCAATGGAAGTTGCAGACAAATGGCAATTAAGAAGAGATCGTAGAAGTAATGTATCATACAAAAGTGATGTAAAATCTTCTGAAGAATTCGAAACACAAGTGCCAAAAGACTACAATGAAAAAACAACATCAGGTGATAACTTGGATGAAGATAAAATTGGTGCAGGATTGAAAAAATAAACTAAATGCACTTATAATCTAGGTTATAAGTGCATTTGTTTAATTTAATTAGGGGGAAATAAAGATGGAAAACAAATATAATAGAGATTTATATACACATGGTTTAGAAACGTACGAAGCAGAATATAACAAGAATACAAACGGTAGAGACTTTGTATTTGGCGTAGTTTTAGGTACAGTTGTAGGTGGAATTGTTGGTTTATTACTTGCACCTAAAGCAGGTAAAGAATTACAAGATGACTTAAGTGAGAAATCAAATAAAATATTAGATGATGTAAAAGCTAAAACTGAAGAAAAGAAAGTGCAAGCACAATCAAAAGCAGAAGAAATTCGTACACAAGCAGAAGATAAAAAAGCAGAAGTACAAACAAAAGTTGAAGAAAAGAAAGTACAAGCTAACGAAAAAGCTGAAGAAGTAAAAGCGAAAGCTGATGAAAAGAAAACAGAAACAAAGAAAAAAGCAGAAGAAGTTCAATCAAAACAAGCTGAGAAAAAAGCTAATAAAGGTGTCGTAACAGCAGATGATGTTGAAAACGAAGAACTTAAAGCTCAAAAAGGCGCAATTAAATCAGAAGTAAAAGACGAAGATTTAAAAGGTCCTAAAACAGTTGTTGAGAAAAAAACTTTTGACAAAAAATAAATAGTAATAGTGAAACTACCAAAAAGTCATTTTATGACTTTTTGGTAGTTTTTTGTAAAAATTATTGTCAGTATTAGTATTTAATGAGTCAAGTCGTTGTTTTTATATTGTAAAGATGCCATTTATAACTTAAAATATAGTATAATAATTTGAATAATAAGAAATATTTAAAAAATTTAGATGTTAGGGTTGAATCAACACATTTATATTGTTATACTAACATCTAATTACTTATATATTTTATCGCTTTAAAGTATGTGAGTTAAATTGTTTACATGAGGTGAATAGGATGTCAAATGAATTAGAAAGTTTAAGAGAAAGAATTGAAGTCATTAATGATGAAATATTAGCTTTATTGCAAGAGCGTGGTAGTTTAGCTAAAAAAATAGGTGAAGAAAAACGTAAACAAGGTACTCAAGTATATGATCCACAACGTGAAAAAGAAATGTTGAATCATTTAATTGATAATAATAAAGGACCATATAACGATAATACTATTAAGCAACTATTTAAAGAAATCTTCAAAGCATCTACAGACTTACAAAAATCAGAGAATGAAAAACATTTATATGTTTCTCGTAAATTGAAGCCAGAAGATACAATTGTTCAATTTGATAATGGCGCAATTATCGGTAACAATAAAAAAACATTCGTATTTGGACCTTGTTCAGTAGAATCACAAGAACAAGTTGATACAGTAGCGAAAGACCTTGCGGATAGAGGCGAGAAATTCATTAGAGGTGGCGCATTTAAACCTCGTACTTCACCATATGATTTCCAAGGTTTAGGCGAAGAAGGATTAAAAATTCTTAAAAATTCAAAAGATAAATATGGTTTAAACGTAGTAAGTGAAATTGTTAACCCAGCACACTTTGAAATGGCTGATGAATACTTAGATGTATTCCAAATTGGCGCAAGAAACATGCAAAACTTTGAATTATTAAAAGAAGCAGGTAAAACAAATAAACCGATCTTATTAAAACGTGGACTTTCAGCAACAATCGAAGAGTTTATATATGCAGCAGAGTATATTCATTCTAAAGGTAATAATAATATTATACTTTGTGAACGTGGAATTAGAACTTATGAAACAGCAACAAGAAATACATTAGATATTTCTGCTGTTCCAATTTTAAAACAAGGTACACACTTACCAGTAATGGTTGATGTAACACATAGTACTGGACGCAAAGACATTATGTTACCATGTGCTAAAGCAGCATTAGCAGTAGGTGCAGATGGTGTTATGGCTGAAGTACATCCAGACCCATCAGTAGCATTGAGTGATGCAGGACAACAAATGGACTTAAATGAATTTGATTCATTCCATAAAGAAATTGTTCAAGCAGCTAAATTATACGAAAAATAAAATACTAAACCTTTCTATAAAATGATTAATGAGTAGGTTGAGACTGTCGAAAAGTGATTCAAACTTTTCGGCAGTTTTTTTGGTTTCAACTACAAATAAGTTAACTAGAATTTCTAGCTATCGTAACAATTATGTCATATGTTCATTTGTTTTCTGAAAAAGAATATACAATTTACACATTTCCTAAATTTCTTGGAGCAATTATGTCGACAACACTGCTGTAATCTCTTATAATGGGTAATTGTGAGTTCGCTTTCATATGTTTTGAAAACAACATGAAAACGTGCTAGAATGAACTGGAAAACGTTTTCAAAGATAGGAGGATATTATGACTATAACAATATATGATGTTGCAAGAGAAGCTAAAGTATCTATGGCAACAGTTTCTCGTGTTGTAAATGGTAACCAAAATGTTAAACCGACGACACGCGATAAAGTAAATGAAGTAATTAAAAGATTAAATTATCGACCAAATGCGGTCGCTCGAGGATTAGCTAGTAAAAAAACGACTACTGTAGGGGTTATAATTCCTGACATTTCAAATGTTTATTATTCTGAGTTAGCTCGAGGCTTAGAAGATATTGCTACTATGTACAAATATCATACGATTATCTCTAATTCTGATAACGATAGTGATAAGGAACAAGAGATTTTTAATAACTTATTAAGTAAACAAGTTGATGGCATTATTTTCCTTGGTGGTACGTTAACTGATGAAACAGTTGAACTTATTGATAAATCATCTGTTCCTGTTGTCGTATCAGGTACAAATGATAAAGATTCAAAGCTTGCTTCAGTTAATATTAACTATACAGAAGCTAGTAAACAAATTGCTGAAACACTTATCAATAATGGTGCTAAGAAATTCGCATTTGTTGGTGGCGGTTATTCTGAAAAAGCGCAAGATGATGCAATTAAAGGTTTAGAAGTTGCACTTCAAAATGCTGGTCTTGCTATTGAAGATAACGCTAAATTTGTTGGTAATGAAACTTATAAAGATGGTAGCCGTGCTTATGAAGCAATTTCTAAAGATAAGCCTGATGTCATTTTATGTATTAGTGATGAGCAAGCAATTGGTATTGTACATGCTGCACAAGATGCAGGGGTTAAAATTCCAGAAGAATTACAAGTTGTCAGCTTTAACAATACGAGATTAGTTCATATGGTTAGACCGCAATTATCAAGCGTTACGCAACCATTATATGATATTGGTGCAGTTGGTATGAGATTGTTAACTAAATATATGAATGACGAACAAATTGATGAACCTAATGTTATTTTACCGTATAGAGTTGAATACAGAGGTACTACTAAATAAATTATAATATAGCTTGGGACATAAGTACCCATGTTCAAAATAAAAGACATCTTCACTAGGCTAAAGTCTAGTGAAGATGTCTTTTTTAGTAAGTAGCGTGATCTGTTTTAAAATCTTACGATTTTGAAAGTGCATGCTTGCCTAGGGGTATGGTTCGAGCCTGTAGTCTCTCTCACATACTATTCCCTCGGGCGTCAGCACTTTACAAAATCGTGGAGAATATTATAAAGATTGTTTGCTATTTATCATGTGAGCCCTGACTTGATAAATTCAATGGCTCTATTATTTTTTAAACCAATCTAATATTCTGATCTTAGTGTTATTGTTCTTCTCGGATATTTCAGTTCTTCTTGGTATATCCATATAATCTTCTTTTTCATCTATCCAAGTTGTTGGAAGTGGCACGGGGGCAAGCTTCTGATATTTTTGTAACCATGTTTGAGGAATTGGCTTATTGGGTGTTTCTAAATCATTTAAAGCAAACCAAACATGAGACCATGCTCTAGGTACAACTCGCCAAATGTTATACCCACCGCCACCAATCATAATTATTTTCCCATCACAATATTTATCTGCTAAGTCTTTGACGATATAAGGTATTTTATATAATGTATCTAAAGTACAGCTTAAATGTGTGAGAGGGTCTAAATAATGGATGTCTACACCGTTTACACTGAGTATAATATCAGGTTTGTAGGCTTCGCATACTGCTTCGATTGTTTCTTTAAAAACATCAATGTATGAGTCGTCTTCTGTATATGCGTCTAATGGCACATTAACAGTTGTTCCAAATCCTTTACCATCTCCACGTTCTGTCAGAGCACCTGTACCTGGAAACAAGTATCTTCCAGTTTCATGTATAGAGTAATTCATTACATCTTCATTTGTATAAAATGACCATTGTACGCCATCTCCATGATGCGCATCTGTGTCTATATACAATACGCGTTGATTATATTTTGATTGCATATACTGTATTGCAACTGCACTATCATTGTATATACAAAATCCACTTGCTTTACCTTTAAAACCATGATGGAGCCCACCACCTAAATGACAAGCTCTTACTGCATCACCAGTCATTACAACATCTACAGCAGTTAATGTACCACCAACAACTCTTGCGCTATTTTCATGCATGTTTATGAATTGAGGTGTATCTTCGCTATTCAATCCATATTTTTCATATTCATCTAAAGGTAATTCGCCATTGCCAGCTTTTTTGATTGCTTCTATATAGTTAGGTTCATGTACGAGTTGGAGTTCTTCATCAGTCGCCACTCTTGGTGCAATGATATGTTCTGAAGTTAAAACATCTAAATCGAATAGAAGATCTGTTGTTAACTTTAAACGCATTTGATTAAAAGGGTGACTATCAGAAAAACGATATTTCAACAAATCTTCCGAATAAACATATTTAACATTAGTCATTTTTTATACCAAATGGATAGATGACATGGTAATTTTTTTCTTCTAATAGTTGATATATTTTTTCGGGATTCATTGATTTAACTCGTAACATGAGATACCTTTTGTTAATATCATTTTGATCAGCATAGGCAAGGACATTCAAAATATCGATATTTTGTTCTTTAAAAATATGTGTAATATCATGAAGCGCACCAACTTTATCGTCAATGTGAACTTCGATAATGGACCCTGGCATTGTAACGCCAGTAAGTTCTAAAAATGTATTAAGCATGTCTTTTTGAGTGACAATACCTATCACTTTATTATCTCTAATAACTGGAATAGAACCTATAGACATTTCATAAAAATCGAGTGCGATATCTTCTACAAAATCTAATGGGTGACAGCGTATGACATTACGTCTCATAATTTTTGAAACGGATAACGATAAACTTTTATTAGGTTCATCGTCCGATAATATACTAGGTAATGCCATTTTAATATCTCTATCTGAAATTATCCCAATCAGTTGGTTTTCTTCATCAACAATTGGTAAGTGTCTAATTTCTTTTTGCGTCATAAGTACTAAAGCATCTTCGATAGATTGATCACCTTGGATAGTAGTGCAAGGCGATGTCATAATTTTTTCAACTAACATAAATTTACCTCCTCTAAAAGAAAAATCTATTCATAAATCTTAATTTATCAAATGCTTCCATTTGCTCTTGTTTAATATTTTTACCAATTCTAGCCATTAAACTGTTGGCAGGATGACTGATAATTTCAGGGTCATCAGTAGCAAATACTTCTAATCCACCTTCAGCCATCATTTTATGCATGATTTTTTGATATTGATATACATCTAAACCACTATTTTTTAAATCCCAATGCCAATAATATTCTGTTGTGATAACAATGAAATCTTCCATTTCAGGCGCTTTCATAGCTAATTTCAACATTTTTTTACCTAAGCCATACTTTCTATATTTTAAAGAAAGCTCAATTGCACCAAGTTCTATAATATAGGGTAAATTACCATCTGACCATCTCTCTAGAGGGTCGGGATAAAGGTAAGTTGTATAACCAATGATGTGTTGATCAACGCGTGCAATGATGATTCTGCCTTCTGGAAGTTCTGAAATTTCAATGATGGCTTCAAATTGTTCTTTAGGAACTCTGAAACTGTTCAGACCTTCGTCAAAAGTCATGTTCTTTAAACTTTCTGAATTTACCGGACCTTCTATAATGATGTTAACGTCTTTATTGTATGTAACCGTATCAGATATAAAAGTCTTTTTATGTTTCATGTTGTACCTCCTCTCTTTAAATATGATATCCTATATTTGTAAAGTTTATTTTGAATAATCAAATTTTTTTGAAAAGTATCATCTATTTATATTATAATAGAAATAGGCTTTATTGGAAACGATTACATTTGTAAAAGGGGAGATTTAAATGAAAGTCGAAGTATACGAAGCATTAAAAGATAATTATAACCTTGCTGATTATGATGAAGCAGTTAAAAATCATAATTGGAAAGATATTGAAAAGAATTTCAGTTGGAGTGAAACTGGAAAAATAAATATGGCCTATGAGTGCATCGACCGTCATGTCGATAATGGTAAAGGGGACAAGACTGCACTTCATTATAAAGATCAAAATAGACAAGAGAGTTACACTTTTAAAGATTTACAAATCGCTAGTAATAAAGCCGCAAACGTTTTGAAAAATAAAGCAAATGTTAAAAAAGGTGATAGAGTATTTGTTTTCATGCCTAGAACACCTGAATTATACTTTTCATTATTAGGTACTTTAAAAATTGGTGCAATTGTTGGACCGTTATTTGAAGCATTTATGGAAAAAGCAGTTAAAGATAGACTTGAAAACAGTGAAGCAAAAGTTATTATCACTACAAATGATTTAGTTGGAAGAATTCCGAAAGATGAATTACCTAATCTTGAACATATTGTTGTTGTAGATGATGAAGTAAGTGATGAATATATTGATTTTAATAAAGAGTTTGAACAAGCTGACGAAAGCTTTGATATTGAATGGTTAGATAAAGAAGATGGCTTAATATTGCACTACACATCAGGATCAACAGGACAGCCTAAAGGTGTTCTTCATGTACAAGAAGCGATGGTAGTACATTATATCTCTGGTAAATATGTATTAGACCTTAAAGAAGACGATATTTATTGGTGTACGGCTGACCCAGGTTGGGTAACTGGAACATCATATGGTATTTTTAGTCCATGGTTAAATGGTGTAACGAATTGTATCGTAGGTGGTAGATTCTCTCCTGAAGGCTGGTATGATTTTATTCAAACATATGGTGTAACAATATGGTACACGGCTCCGACAGCTTTAAGAATGTTAATGGGTGCTGGTGATGATATCGTGAACAAGTATGATTTGTCATCATTGAGACACGTGTTATCTGTTGGTGAACCTTTAAACCCTGAAGTTATCAAATGGGCACATCATGTGTTCAACCATAGAGTACACGATACTTGGTGGATGACTGAAACAGGTGGACATATGATTGTCAATTATCCATCTATGGATATTAGAGCGGGTTCAATGGGTAAACCGTTACCTGGTATTGAAGCAGCAATCGTTGACGATCAAGGCAATGAATTACCACCGAATAGAATGGGTAATTTAGCATTGAAAAAAGGTTGGCCATCAATGATGAGAACGGTATGGAACAACCAACCTAAATATGATTCGTATTTCATTAATGATGAATGGTACGTTTCAGGTGACTCAGCTTACAAAGATGAAGATGGTTATTATTGGTTCCAAGGTAGAGTTGATGATGTGATTATGACTGCTGGTGAACGAGTAGGACCATTTGAAGTGGAATCTAAACTCGTAGAGCATCCTGCAGTAGCAGAAGCTGGCGTTATCGGGAAACCAGACCCAGTGAGAGGTGAAATCATTAAAGCCTTTATCGCTTTAAGAGATGGCTATGAAGAATCTGACGAACTTAAAGAAGAAATTAGAATTTTTGTTAAAGAAGGATTAGCTGGTCATGCAGCACCTCGTGAAATTGAATTTAAAGATAAATTACCTAAAACACGTTCAGGTAAAATTATGAGACGTGTATTAAAAGCTTGGGAATTAGATTTACCTGCTGGAGATTTATCTACATTAGAAGATTAATATTAATAAAGTTCACGTCATTTAAATGGCGTGTTCTTTTTTGAGTTTAAATGAATTAAAAGTTAAATAATATGTGATTATATATCGACTTTTTGCTATGAGTTGTTTATTCTAAAGTTGTTAGACTAAGTCATGATACATATAATTTGTAATATAAATTTAAGGAGTGAACGTATTGAGTCATTTAACAGATTTAG
Organism: Mammaliicoccus sp. F-M27; assembly: GCF_022387115.1. Classification (NCBI taxonomy): domain Bacteria; kingdom Bacillati; phylum Bacillota; class Bacilli; order Caryophanales; family Staphylococcaceae; genus Mammaliicoccus; species Mammaliicoccus sp. F-M27. Next base: position 129,095 of record NZ_JAJNIE010000001.1, read on the forward strand.
AAATTGCAAAACAAAGTACTTTAAGACCAATTAGTGAAATAGCTGAAAAGGTAGGTATACCATATGAAGCATTAGAACCTTATGGTCACTATAAAGGAAAAGTTGATATTACAAAGTTAAAAAATTTAAAAGAAAAAGGGAAAGTTGTATTAGTTACAGCTTTAAGCCCAACACCAGCTGGAGAAGGAAAATCTACAGTTACGGTTGGTTTAGCAGATGCTTTCAATCAATTAAATGAAAATGTAATGGTTGCATTAAGAGAACCTTCATTAGGTCCAGTCTTTGGAATGAAAGGTGGGGCTACTGGAGGCGGTTATGCTCAAGTATTACCTATGGAAGAAATTAATTTACATTTCAATGGTGACTTACATGCTATTACAACTGCAAATAATGCCCTTTCAGCATTTATTGATAATCACATATATCATGGCAATGAATTGAATATTGATTCAAGGCGCATAGAATGGAAACGTGTACTTGATATGAATGATAGAGAATTACGTCAAGTAATTGTTGGACTAGGTGGCCCGACACGTGGTGTACCGAGAGAAGATGGATTTGATATTACAGTTGCTTCTGAAATAATGGCGATTTTCTGTTTATCAAAAAGCATTAAAGATTTAAAAGAAAATTTAGCGAACATTACAATAGGTTATTCTGTTGATCAAAAGCCTGTTACAGTAAGAGATTTAAAAGTAGAAGGTGCATTAACTTTAATCTTGAAAGATGCAATTAAACCTAATATTGTACAAACTATAGAAGGTACCCCAGCATTTGTACATGGTGGACCATTTGCGAATATTGCTCACGGTTGCAACTCCATTATTGCGACAAATACGGCTAGGAAATTAGCGGATATCGTTGTCACAGAAAGTGGATTTGGCTCAGACTTAGGTGCAGAAAAATTCATGGATATTAAAACACGTAAAGCAGAGTTTGACCCTAGTGCTGTTGTTATTGTCGCGACAATTAGAGCGTTAAAGATGCACGGTGGCGTTGAAAAAAACGAACTTAAAAATGAAAATGTTGAGGCAGTTAAAAAAGGTCTAGTCAATCTAGAAAGACATGTCCAAAACATTAAGCAATTTGGTGTTGAACCTGTTGTCGCTATTAACGCTTTTATACATGATACAAGTGAAGAAGTTCAAATTGTGTTAGATTGGTGTCGAGAAAACGGCGTTAAAGTTGCGCTTACAGAAGTATGGGAAAAAGGTGGAGAAGGTGGCATAGAACTTGCTAAAGCCGTGTTGCAAGTATTAGAAGAGCCACAGCAGTTTGCACCGATTTATGATTTGAATATGTCTATTGAGGAAAAAATTGAAACAATTGTTCAAAAAGTATATGGTGGAAATTCTGTGCACTTTAGTGACAAAGCGTTAAAACAGCTAAAAACGATTAAAGAAAACGGATGGGATAACTATCCAGTATGCATGGCCAAAACACAATATTCATTTACTGATGATCCTAAAAAAATGGGAGCACCTTCAGATTTTGATATCACAATAAGAGAATTATCTCCTAGAACTGGCGCAGGATTTATCGTTGCATTAACAGGGGATATTATGACGATGCCTGGTTTACCTAAAAAGCCAGCAGCATTGAACATGGATGTTAATGAAGATGGATCTGCAGTTGGTTTATTCTAAATGATTTATTAGCATAAAAAAAGAGTCTGGACAAATTAATTGTCTCAGACTCTTTATTTTTTTAGCTACTTTTTTAATTTAGTCGCTACTTGGTGGTGCAGTGCTTGTACCACTGGATGGTTTACTATTACTTGAATTACTACTTGATTTGTATGACCACGCTTCTTTAGAATTCTTAGAAACTTTTTCTTTAGGTTTAACTTTTGATGATGTATTCGGATCAATAGATTGACCTAGACGTTTTAATACGTAGTCTGATTGAATATCTTTCTTAGATGTATCAACCTTATCTGATATTAAAGTAGATGAAGCTTTAGGTTCACCACTACTACAACCGCCTGTTGAATTAGTGTATTGGCAAATTGTATCTTCTTTAACTGTACTTGGTCTAGTGAATTCACTATCATAACCTAGTTTTTCTCTATCAGTAGAAGACAATGCGTTAACCATATCTCTCCACATAAATAATTGATAGTGACTATCTTCATCAAATGTAATAGGTTGATCATAACCCATCCATATACCAAGTGTTACTTTTGGTGTGTAACCTACAAATAAACTATCTTTAGCGTCTTGTGATGTACCTGTTTTACCAGCCCAATTACCATCAAATGTATCTTTAATTTGATAACCAGAACCGTCGTCAAGGACACCTTCTAAGATGTTTGTCGTTAAATATGTTGTAGATTCACTAAATATACGTTTAGGATCTTTCTTATGCTGATAAATGACTTCACCGTCACGTGATTTAATAGATTCAATCATGTAACTGTCATTATATTCACCTTTATTAGCTAATGAGCTATACCCATTTACATCTTGTTCTAGCGTGAAATCAGCTGTACCAAGTGTAAGAGCTAATCCATCTTGCACATCTTCAGGTACTGTCATACCCATTTTATTTAAGTTTTCCCAAGGTTTATAGTCTTGTACGTTACTATATAACCTCAATGTACTTAAGTTCAATGAATTTCTTAATGCATAGTCTACTGTTACTGGACCGAATTCTCTTCTATCGTAGTTATCAGGTGAATACCCTAGATAATCGAATTTTTTGTCCAATAGTGCAGTATTTGGTGTGATTAACCCATTTTCAAATGCAGGTGCATAAGTTAATAATGGTTTCATCGTTGAACCTGGTGAACGTTTAGCTCTAGTAGCATGATTGATTTGTGATTTTTCATAATCTCTACCACCAACAAATGCTAATATTTTACCAGATTGATTTTCTTTCAGAAGGGCACCAACTTCATGTTGGAATTCTTTAGAAGCTTTTTTACCTTCACTATTAGTATAATCTGCTTCTCTATCCCATGAATATCTTCCCGAATTGTTTTTGACGTCTTGAAGTTTGTCATACATATCTTTTTCAATTGTTGTATCGACACGGTAACCTTCATTACGCATAGCTGTATTTGCTTTTTCGGTATATTTTGTCATAAGGACAGGTGTTTGATCTAATTCTTTTTTAGAGATGTTGTCCTTTTTAGCTAAATGATACTTAAGTATATCAATTGTACGACTTTCCACTTCTTCAGTTAAGAACGGATATTTTTGATTCGGTTCTTCAACTTTATCAACAAAAGCTTTTTTGATGTCGAATTTTAAAGCTTCATCGTATTCTTTTTTAGTGATTTTTTCTTCTTGATACATTCTTTTAAGTACATAGTGTTGTCGGTTTATACCGTATTGTAAAGATTCATCATCTTTTAAATCACCATTTGGTAAGAAAGGTGTGTAAGTATATGGATTCTGTGGTAATCCTGCTAGATATGCAGATTGCGCTATGTTTAAATTTTTAGCTGACTTACCAAATACACCTTGAGCTGCAGATTCAATCCCTGCTATATTCGAACCATTAGAATTACGGCCAAATGAAACAACGTTTAAATAACTATCAATAATTTCATCTTTTGATAAATTCTTCTCAACATTCATTGAAAGCAACATTTCTTTAGCTTTACGTTCAAATGATGTTTCATTCGTTAAAAGTTGATTCTTAACAAGTTGTTGCGTTAACGTACTACCACCTGAAGAATTAGCACTACCCAAAACTTCTTGAACTGAAGCTCTTAAAAAAGCTTTAGGTACAATACCGTTATGGTTATAAAAATCTTCATCTTCTGTTGAAATAAGGGCGTTTTTAACGTTGTCACTTATTTCATTTCCTTTAATAACATCCCTTTGGACATCACTTTTTAATCGACCAAGTGACTCTCCAGAACCAAAATAAACAGATGTACTTTCGGTCATTGAATAAAGTTGTTGCTTAATTTCTTTCTTTGACATCACTTTTTCATCTTTGACAAGTCCTGCAAAGTATCCGCCACCAATACCCAATCCTAATGCTAACAATAGACAACTTATAAATGCGATGATGAAAAATAAATTGCTTATAACATTGTAAGTCGTATGGAATATTAACTTTGGAGACCATTTTGTTTCTTTAAAAGTATCTTTATATTTCTTACTTGAACGATTAAATTGATCTTTGAATTTGTTTTTAGACTGATTTGAACTCAAATTTTTACCTCCAATCTAATCATTATTATTATAACATATATACATAGTGTTGACTTTTAAAAAAGTAACGTATATACTTTGTAATTAATTACATAAGGTAATGAACTAAAGGAGAAGTAAGTGTTATATTCTTTTAAAGAGAGTCAGTGGTGCTGGGAACTGATAAAGCGATAACGGTGAATACACCTTTCAAAAAAAGTTCAACGTTTTAATGTACGTAACATTAATAAGCGATAATGTATTATACATTATAAGTATGGTGGTACCGTGTACTCAAGCACCCTTACATTTTATTGTAAGGGTGCTTTTTTATATTATATTTTATGAGGAGGACTTAATAATGGCAAACGCACTTTTAGAAGATTTAAAATGGAGAGGTCTAATTTATCAACAAACAGATGAAAGCGGAATTGAAGAATTATTAAACAAAGAGTCTGTCAAAATATATTGTGGAGCAGATCCAACTGCAGATAGTTTGCATATAGGGCATTTACTACCATATTTAACTTTAAGAAGATTTCAAAATCATGGACATACACCTATTGTATTAGTGGGTGGCGGTACTGGTATGATTGGTGATCCTTCTGGTCGATCAGAAGAGAGACAATTACAAACTGATGAACAAGTTGAAGAGAATGTACGTGGAATTATGAATCAAATGCATAAAATATTTGATTTTGAAGGTGAAGATTCTGCGATATTAGTAAACAATAAAGATTGGTTAAAAGATATTGATTTAATTTCATTCTTAAGAGATTATGCTAAACATGTTGGCGTAAATTACATGCTAGCTAAAGATTCGGTAAAGTCAAGATTAGAAATGGGTATTTCATACACTGAATTTACGTATATGATTTTACAAGCGATTGATTTCGGTTACTTAAATCAAAACTATAATTGTAAAATGCAAATCGGTGGCTCTGATCAATGGGGCAACATCACAACAGGATTAGAATTAATGAGAAGAATGTATGGAGATACTGAAGCATACGGTTTTACAATTCCATTAGTGACAAAAGCGGATGGGAAAAAATTCGGTAAGTCGGAATCAGGTACAATTTGGTTAGATAGAAGTAAAACTTCAGCTTATGAGTTATACCAATTCTGGATTAACGCTCAAGACGCAGATGTTGTGAAATACTTAAAATACTTTACATTTTTAGATCGAGAAGAAATTGATAGATTAGAAAAAACAGTTGAAGAAGCACCACATTTAAGAGAAGCACAAAAAGTATTAGCTGAAGAAATGGTTGGATTCATACACGGTAGTGAAGCAGTAGAAGAGGCGAAAAGAATTACTGATGCGCTATTTAAAGGTGATATTAAATCATTAACAAAAGCTGAAATAGAAGAAGGTTTCAAAGATGTACCAACAGTTCAAGTAAGTCCAGAAACAGTACAATTTGTTGATTTCATCATTGAAGCTGGCATATCGTCTTCTAAACGACAAGCTCGTGAAGATATTAATAATGGTGCTATTTATATTAATGGTGAACGTATACAAGATGTTAATCATGAAATAACAAGTGAAGATAAAATTGAAGATGAGTTTACAATTGTAAGAAGAGGTAAGAAGAAATATACGATGGTTAAATTTAGTTAATTTGAGATTAAAGAGTCTAGGACATAAATGTCCTAAACTATCATGATTTTGTAAAGTGCATGCTTGCCTGGGGGTATGGTTCGAGCCTGTAGTCTCTCTCATACTATTCCCCCGGGCGTCAGCACTTTACAAAATCAGAAATATAAAAACACCCAATCCGAAAATAATTCCAACGGATTAGGTGTTTTATTTTAAGTTAGGATTTATGTCCTAAACGCTTTCTTTTATTCATTGACCTGTATTAGGTATGGTATTTATTGTATAATTAAATAGATATATTTATAGAGAAAGGGAGAAAATTAAATGAAAAAATATTTAGGACCCATTATTGCTGTAGTAGCAGTAATCGTAATTGTAGGTTTGATAATGATCGGACCATATAATAGATTGGTAGGTTTAGAAGAAGAAGCAGATAAATCTTTATCTAATATTGATAACCAATTGCAAAGACGTGTCGATTTAATACCTAATTTAGTTGATACTGTTAAAGGTTATACTAAACACGAAGAGAAAGTGTTTAAAGACGTATCTGATGCACGTAGTAAATTAGCTGGAGCGAACTCACCAGAAGATAAAGCACAAGCTAATGATGAAGTGAATAGTGCGTTAAGTCGTTTAATTGCGATTAGTGAAAATTACCCTGATTTAAAAGCAGATAAGCAATTTACTGGTTTAAGAGACGAACTAGCTGGAACTGAAAATAGAATTGCAGTAGCTAGAAAAGATTATAATGAATCAATCAATGAATATAATCAAGCTACTCGTAGATTCCCATCTAGTATCGTTGCAGGATTGTTTAATTTTGATAAAAAAGAATATTTCCAAGCTAAAGGTGAAGCTAAAGATGCCCCTAAGGTAGACTTTGGCGGAGATGAATCTTAATGAAGTCAATGTTTAAACGATTTTGCGTATTGCTTATCATAAGCTTTTTTTCACTAAGCTCAATTGTACAAGCAGCAGATGACAAGTTTCCTAAGTTAGAACAACCTGTTTTTGTCCAAGATCATGCGCATTTAATCAATGATAAGGATAAAGATAAAATCAGCAAAAAGGGTCAAAAATTGCAAGGTGGTACGGATGCAGATATTTTGTTAATGACAATGAAATCTATCGGGCAAACACCTAGACAAGATTATGCTTTAGAAGCGGGTAGACATTACAAAGTTGGTGACCAAAAACATAACAGAGGTATCGTGATACTTTTGAATATGGACAACGGTAATGAATATAACAATAGAGGCATCGATATTGCAGTTGGAGATGGTTTAGAAGGTGTTCTTAGTGATGCTAAAGTCGGTGAATTAATTGATACTAACTTTATGCCTTATCAAGAAAAAGCTTCTAGAACAAACGATGCAAAAAAAGCGAAAGCTTATTATAGTCAAGGATTAACGAAATTATATGATGCTGTTTGGGATGAAATTGCTAAAAGTTATGGTTATGACGGTAAAGAATTTACTGAAGATGAACCTCAAAGTAGTGGTTTAGGTAAAATTCCATTTGTATTCTTCATATTATTCATCATTGTGTTCTTCATTATATACTTGAAAAATGGAGGCGGAAAACCGCCTCGTGGTGGTAGTGGAAGAGGAACAAGACGTGGAATGGCAGGACCATTTATATTTGGAGGATCATCAGGTAGTTCTGGTGGTGGATTCTCCGGAGGTGGTGGCTTCGGTGGTGGCGGTGGATTCTCTGGCGGCGGAGCCGGTAGAGGATTCTAGCAAGCTATAAATGAGTTTAGGTCATCATTATCCAATCTCAAAATAAAAGATCTCTTCATTAGGTTATAGCCTAGAAGAGATCTTTTTACGTTCTGAAATATTAGGTATATATTTAATTTTGTTCTTTTAAAGTTATATTTGTATTATGTTCTTTACCATTTCTTATATATTTAATTGTGATTTTAGCTCCAGGTTTCTTCTCTTTATATATATAATTTTTGATATCTGACACATCTGAAACATTATGCCCGTCTACTTCAATAATAACATCATCTTTTTTAAGACCGTTATCTGCCTTTTCATCAACTTCCGAAATGTATACACCTTTATCGGTTGTTAATTTTAATTCTTTTTTGTATTGGCTTGGAATATCATTAATAGAAATCATACTTATACCAATATAAGGTCTTGTCACTTTACCATCATCCATTATGTCTTTAATGATATTGTCTACTTCATTACTAGGTATTGCAAAACCGATACCTTCTACATCAGAGCGAGATATTTTCATTGAGTTAATACCAATTAAGTTACCATTTAAATCAATTAATGCACCGCCAGAGTTACCAGGGTTGATGGCTGCATCTGTTTGTATAACAGTTGCTTCAGTAACACCTTCAGAAGTTTGTACGTTCATTGTACGTTCTTCAGATGAAATGATACCTTGTGTAACACTGTTAGCAAATTCTAAGCCTAATGGATTACCTAAAGCAAACACTGTTTCGCCAGCTTTTACTTTAGAAGAATCTGCGAATTTAAGTGGTTTAATGTTATAGTTTCCTTCTATTTTTAAAACAGCTAAATCTGTCATGACATCAGTACCTACAAGTTTAGCTTTAACGGATTTATCATTGTGAAGTCGTACTTCAATTTCGTTTGCACCTTCGATAACGTGGTTGTTCGTAACGATATAAGCACTGTTTTTATCAGATTGATAAATGACACCAGTACCAGTACCTGTTTCTTGAGAGTCGCCAGATTCACCTGAACTTTTACCCCCGAAGAATGATTCTAATCCACTTGCTTTTTGCTTGTTAATCACACCAACAATCGACGGAGATACTTCCTCAATCATTTTGGATACGGATTTATTACTCGATTTATTATCTTTAATATTACCGCCTTTTTCATTCGCTGGAGCTTTCGTTATTTTTGCTTCGTCATTGTAATTATTGACGACATCCATAATTTTAGTACCGCCGATATATAAAGCAAGTATTAAAACGGCACCAACAATTCCTGATAAAAATGGTATAAGACAACTTTGGTACCAAGGAATCTTATTTTTCTTCTTATAATAATAATCATTAGAAGTTGTTTGATTTAATTTTGGATTTTGGTTATCTCCATTATGATTCTGATCCATTTACATGCCTCCTTAAACATTGTCCATAAAATAATTATTATAGATATTGCATTAAATTGCCAATGATATGATGTTTTTTAATTGTTACAATATTTTGTATGAAAACTTGAGACTATAGTAGTAGAGTGATAAAATATGAATATCATTAAGAAGAGAGTGGTCAATAAATGTATAAATTTGCTAGTACTGTTTTACATATTGTTTTCCAAAAGTTTGGTAAACAAGTTATAACAATCAATAAAGAGAAGGTTCCAGATGAACCGTATATCGTAACTTGTACACATACAGGTTATGTGGAAGTCATCATGTTAGCGTTAAGTTTGTATCCAACTGAAATTAATTATATGGCTAAAAAAGAATTATTTTCTAAAGACTGGTCAAATAAGTTCTTTCATTCTGTAAATGCTTTTCCTGTAGATAGAGAAAAGCCTGGACCAAGCACATTAAAAATTCCAGTGAAACTACTTAACAAAGGTAAAAGTGTTGGTATTTTCCCTTCAGGTCATAGAGCTGAAGCAGGAGGAGCACCATTAAAAAGAGGTGCAGCAACAATAGCAGTATTAAGCAATAAACCGATTGTACCTGCAGCTTTTGAAGGTCCTAGTCAAGTGAAATCAATGTTTGGCTTTAGACAAAAATCATTTATAAAATTCGGAGATCCGATTGATCCAAGTACTTTTTCAAGTGATTTAAAGAAAAGCGAAAAGATTGCAAAAGTAATGGAGTTATTAGAAGAAAGAACGAATACATTACAAAAAGAAGTTACATATATAGCAAGTAAAGCGCAGCAAAAATCATTAAAATAATATAGGGAAAAAGCTCGTATACTTTCTGAAGTGTATGAGCTTTTTTTCTTTTTAGAGCGTAAATATATATAAAGCGTTTACATTGCAGAGTTGCTATAATTCTACTGTTTTCATTGAGAAACTATGCTAAAATTATAATCAGAATGTTCAAAAAATGGAGGCATATTATGAAACAAGTATTATTTGATGTAGATGGTGTGTTTTTGAGTGAAGAAAGATGTTTTGATGTATCAGCATTAACAGTTTATGAGTTGTTACATAGTGAATCATTTTTAAACTTAAAAGGGTCTATCCACTTAAATGATTTAAAAGAAAATGATATCGAGCAAATAAGAAAAGATATATTTATTGATGATAAAATTTTAAATCAACTTAAATCATTAGGCTTAAATTCAAATTGGGATATGCTTTTCATTGTGATTAGTACACACTTAATTGAATTGTTAAAAAAAGAAAATGTTACAAATTTAGATTTGAGTCATGACAATTTTAATGAAGAAACATTACAAAGCTTCGCAAAAGATTTAGAAGGAGCACAAATTGATTTTGAAACACCACTTCAATTTTTATCTAAAGCAACATCAGGTAAAGAAAATATTTATCAAGATTTGATCGCTTATGCAAAAGATCAATTAAATGTAAAAGATGCTTCAATTTTTGAACTTAAAAGTAAATTCTGGGATATTGCTCAAGAAGTATATCAAGAGTGGTATTTAGGTACTGAATTGTACAAAGAAGTTGAGCATAAGACACCTAGAACAACATACAAAAACGGTTATATTAAAGAAGAAGTCGTGTTGGCAGATATAGACGCAGTTACACAACTACTTGAAGATTTAAAACAAGCTGGTTATCAAATAGGGATAGCTACTGGAAGACCTAGAACAGAAACATTAGTACCATTCGAAACAATAGGGTGGTTAAAGCAATTTGACGAGTTCCATATCGGTACTGCTTCAGAAGTGTTAGAAGCTGAAACAACATACCCAGAACTTAAACCATTAGGTAAACCTAATCCATTTAGTTACCTTATTGCAAATAGTGGTAACAATGCAGACAAGTACTTAACGTATATAGAGAACCAAGAAAATATCTTTGAAAATGAAGACATATATATTGTTGGTGATTCATTAGCAGATTTATTAAGTGCTAAAAAGACTGGCGCTACATTTATAGGTACATTAACAGGCTTAAAAGGCCAAGCAGCTAAAGCAGAATTGGAAGCAAATGATGCTGAACATATTGTAGATAATGTATTAGATATTAGAAGCGTATTATTATAATAAGCTAGATTAATGTAAAAGAGCGTAAATTCTTATTCTTTTAAGAATTTACGCTCTTTTTATGATATATAATATTTCTTTAGGCAAGCATGCACTTTCAAAATCGCAAGATTTTAACCTAATAAAAATATCTCTTCGCTAGACTATAACCTAATGAAGAGATATTTTGTTTGAATTACAATGAATTATTAAGTTCTACTTTTTTAATACTTTGGAATCCATCTATCGCAAATAAATCAGCGATTGTTTCGTCTGAAGCTTCATCATCGATTGATAATATCATCAATGCTTCTCCGCCTATAGAATGTCTTCCTAAATGCATAGAAGCGATATTAATACCATGTTCTCCTAAGATTTGTCCCATTTTACCTACGATACCTGGACGGTCGTTATGATGTATTAATAACATATGTTTTTCTGGTTTAAAGTCTACAGGATAATCATTGATACGGACAATTCTCGGACCATATCCATTTAATACAGTAGAACCGATTTTTATAGAATGATCTTTATTCACTAATTCTAATTCAATATAGTTACTGAATCCGTGTTTTTTACTATTTTTTTCAATTTGGTAAGTTACACCTTGTTCATTCAGAAGTACAAGTGCATTGATCAAGTTAACGTGATCGCCTAAATCTTGTTTTAAGACGCCCATTACAAGTTGTCTTGTAATTAAACTCGTATCATCCAATGCTATTTCACCATGATATTTAATTTTTAATTCTCGTGGTCCTTTTTCGAATAGTTGAATACCAACTTCACCGGTAGTTCTACTTAATTCAACGAAAGGTCTTAATTCTTCTTCAACTTCACCTGTCATTTGCGGAGCATTAACTGCGTGAAAAACGTTGTTGTTTTCAAAAATATCTATAATTTCATTAGCAACAGATACAGCAACTTTTTCTTGAGCTTCGATAGTAGAAGCACCTAAATGTGGTGTTACAATAATTTTCTCATGTTGTGTTAAAGGTGTATTATTTGCTGGTTCTTCAGTAAATACATCAAGTGCTGCTTTTGCTATTTTACCTTCATCAAGTGCTTTAATCAGTGCATCTTCATCGATGATACCACCTCTAGCAACGTTGATGATTTGTAAGTTTGGTTTAGCAATATTGAAGAAATCTTCATTTACAAGACCTTTTGTTTTAGGTGTAAGAGGGGTATGAACAGTTATGAAATCAGCTTGTTCAGCTATTTCTTCAACTGTTGCTCTCGTAATATCTAATCTTTTCGCATCATCACTTGATAAATATGGATCAAATGCAAGGATGTTCATACCGAAACTTTGAGCGCGCTTAGCAACGCCAAGTCCGATTCTACCTGCACCGATTACACCAAGTGTTTTTTTGTATAATTCAGTTCCGCGATATTTTTTTCTATCCCAATTGCCTTCTTGTAAAGAGCGGTGTGCTTCTGGAATGTTACGAGCCATTGATAGAATCATTGCCATTGAATGTTCAGTAGCTGATATTGTGTTTCCATCAGGAGCATTAATAACTAAAATACCTTGTTTAGTAGCGTGGTCGATGTCGATATTATCAACACCAACACCAGCTCTTGCTACAACGCGTAAATTCTTCGCTGCATCTAAAATAGGTGGTGTTATTTGCGTTTGGCTTCTTACGATTAAAGCATCATAGTCACCTATAATGTTAATAAGTTCTGATTCACTTAGACCGGTATTGATATCTACTTCGAATTGTTCATGGTCTGTTAAACTTTTTAAACCTTCTTCTGATATTGGATCTACTACGATTACTTTAAACATATTGATTAACTACCTCCTGGAATTTTGTAACACCTTTACCGAGTACTGATTCTTCACGTATTTCTGTAAGTATCACTTCTAATGCACTTATAAATTGCAGCATATCATTTGGAGAAACTTTACCCATATGACCAACTCTTAAAATTGTACCTTTTAAATGTTGTTGACCACCTGCGATTGTTATGTTGAATCTACTAAGTAATTCGTCTTTAATTTGTTTAACTTCATTTTTGTTTGGTACAAAAGCAGTTACTGTTGGAGAAGCAAATTGATCTTCAACTAATAATTCCATATCTAAAGCTTTTAAACTTTCTCTTACTGCTGTTTTACAAACTTCATGTCTTTTAATTGTGTTTTCAAATTTTTCTTCGCTAATTAAATCACAATAAGCTTGAACACCTCTTATAAGAGATACAGCTGGTGTGAAAGGTGTTGAATCATCATTTAAAGAAGTTATGTATTTATTTAAATCTAAATAAAATCTTGAAGTCGTCACTTCTTTAAAACGTTCAATTGCTCTATCGTTATACGCTACAAAAGCAGCTCCAGGAGGTAACATAATTGCTTTTTGACTACCTGAAACGAGTACGTCGATATGATCTTTTTCCATATCTACTTGAACTGCGCCGATAATACTTACACCATCTACTACAAAATATGTATTAGGATTAAATGTTTTTACTAATTTTCCTAATTCATGAATAGGGTGCTTTACAGAAGTTGAAGTTTCACAGAATTGTGTAAATACCGCTTTAATATCCACATTAAGTGAGTTTAAATATGTTTCAAATTCTTCTAAATCGACACCTTTTCCCCATTCAACTTCAAAAATATGTGCATTGAAAGGATAAGAAGAAGCTATTTTTCTGAATCTATCGCCAAAAGCGCCTGAAACGATAATGACAATATCATCTTCTGGATTAACTGTATTAACCATAGCTGCTTCTAAAGCACTCGTACCTGACGAAGTAAGAATAGCTACAGGGTGCTTGGCCCCAAAAATTATTTGTAAATCTCTTGATGCTTGATGAATGATTTGACTAAATTCTTTCGTTCTATGCCCTGTCATAGGTAGATTCATTCTTTCTAAAATCTCCCTTGGAACAGTGGTAGGACCTGGTGCGAGTAATAAAGAATCGTGCTGATACATATATATACACTCCTTACTGAATTTATGTTCTATATTGTAGCAAAGAAAATAATAAAATAATAGTGAATATATTGAAAATTCAGATTAAAACGCTTTCATTTTGAAAACTTATTAAAATCTTATTTCACCTGATGCTACAACTTGAACATTTCCAGCTAAAGCACGTGTAACCATACATGATTCTTCTGCTTTTTGAACAAGTCTATTTAACCGTTTTTGTAAATTTTCATCCGGTTCTTCACTTAAATAAATAATAGGGAAATGTTCAATTTTTTTATAAGTAATGATGTCATTTTCAACTTCAACATGACCTTTAGATTCTACTTCAATTCTTTCGATTTCAATTTCTGAACGCTCGATCATAGCTGCTAAAGTAATCATATAGCAAGTAGAAGCAGCTCCAAGTAACATTTCATCTGGATTAGTACCAATTTCTGGTCCATCCATTACTTCTGGAATAGATACGCGTGTTGATAAGTTATTTGTAGTTATATGACCAGAAGCATTTCTGCCTTTAGTCCAAGTTCCTTTTAAGTTAAAAATATGTGTTGTCATAGTCATGTTCCTTTCTTTAAATAAAAATATTTGGGTATAATCTATAGTATGACTGATTATTAAGGAGTAAACAATGAATCTGTATAATCCACATTCTATAATTAAAGTAGCACATAGAGGTGTGCCATCGCTAGTCCCAGAAAATACAATCGCATCTTATAAACATGCACTTACATTAAATATCGATATGCTCGAAATAGATATACATAGAACGCGAGATAATAAACTCGTTATTATTCATGATCCTACAACAGATCGTACTTCATTAGAAAAAGGCATAATCAAGAACTTAACATATAAAGAACTGGAAAAATACGATGTAGGTAAATGGAAAGGGGAATCTTTTATAGGAGAACGTATACCGCTTTTTGAAGATGTTTTACAGTTAATTGAAAATGTAGATATTAAATTATTAATAGAAGTCAAACAGCCGGAAAAATATCCAGGTATAGAAGAACAAATTCTTAAATCTATAGATGAAAATGGCATCAATGAAGAACAAATTATCATACAGTCTTTTAACAAAAAATCAATTCAGAAATTCCAAGCATTAAGACCAGGAATTAAATTAGGCGTCCTCATAAAAAAGAAAGATAAGTTTATAAGTAAAAGTACTATAAGAAAAATAGGGGCGTATGCGAACTATATCAATCCAAATTACAAAATCGTCACAAAAAGATTTGTAGAAGCGGCACATCAATCCAACATGAAAGTATTACCATATACTATAAATGATAAGCAGGCAGCTCACGATATGCTTGCGATACATGTCGATGGCATTATAACAGATTACGCTCAAAGTTTAGAAGAATGGTTAGAAGAGTAGGTGAGGTTGATAGGAGACCTTTGAAATATGAACATATTAAAAAAAGCTTTTTATAAATTTAGACACAAAAAAACCACTTTCATTTTGAAAGTGGTTTTCACAATAACGATTAACGAGAGTAGTACTCAACGATTAATTGTTCATTGATTTCAGCTGATAATTCGCTACGTTCTGGAACGCGTACGAAAGTACCTTCTAATTTGTCAGCATCGAATGTTAAGTAATCAGGAATGTGGTTACTTAATTCTGTTGATTCTAACACGATGTTTAATTTTTGTGATTTCTCACGAATACCAATAGTTTGACCTGGTTTTAAAGAGTAAGATGGGATATCTACACGAGCGCCATCTACAGTTACGTGACCATGGTTAACTAATTGACGAGCTTGACGGCGAGTACGAGCTAAACCTAGTTCGTATACTACTGCGTCTAAACGAGAAGCTAATAGTGCCATGAAGTTATCACCATGAACACCTTTCATGTTACCAGCTTTATCGAAAGTGCTGCGGAATTGACGTTCAGTAATTCCGTACATGAAACGTAATTTTTGTTTCTCTTGTAATTGTTGACCATACTCAGATAATTTAATACGTTGAGTTGGACCGTGTTGTCCTGGTACGTAAGGACGTTTTTCTAATTCTTTACCTGTGCCGCTTAATGAAATACCTAAACGACGTGATTTTTTCCAGTTTGAACCTCTAAATCGTGACATAATGAAGTTCCTCCTTTTTCTTGTTTAAATGTTATGAAGAAACAAGAAAGAATGTTAAATGCTCATAAGGATATGTTATGTTTTTGTGTCTTCACCTTGCAGCCGCGGTTACACAACACACCTTCTTTGGGAATAACATAGAGCCCTATAATATTTAACTGCTACTTTCGTTAATTCACACAAACGATATTATACCTTTTTGGCAAGGTGATGTCAATTTATATTTTATATATGAATATGCTTTTCAAGAATTTGAACGAGTAACTCTAAACCTTCAAGATCCGCTTTATCAAATCTTGATTTAATCGGCGCATCAATATCTAACACACCAATAATTTCTTTGTTATAGTATATAGGTATAACGATTTCAGATTGGCTGTTAGCATCGCAAGCTATATGTCCGGGGAATGCATTAACATCTTCTATAAGTTGGGATTTCTTTTCAGCAACTGCTGTACCACAAACACCTTTTCCGATTTCAATATCAACGCATGCTGGTAATCCTTGAAATGGCCCAAGCTTTAGTGCATTATTTTTTATAAGATAGAAACCTACCCAATTTATATTAGGTAAGAATTGATTAATAAATGCTGATGAATTACTTAAATTAGCAATTAAATCTTTCTCACCTGATAATAAGCCGTCAAGTTGTCTACTAAGTAATGTATAATTTGGTTGATTTTCCGGCATTTTTTATTCCTCATTTCATCATTTTTTTGAATTATATATCTATTTTATAATTTTGGATATATTTTGCATAGAAAAAGGTTTGTTGGATAATTATTTTACGTTATAATAAAGAGAACGATTTAGGAGGAGAATACATAATGGCAATTTATATAACACTTGCAATTATTATCATTATATTAATTGGTATTGGTATAATGTTATGGTTACGTACATCAAAGCGAAATTTGATTACTGAAACCGAGCAGCGTAAGCAAAAAATTAAACAATTACCTTTTCAAGATGAATTAGCTAAACTTAAAAAATTAAACATACATGGTGAAGCTAAGGATAAGTATGACCAGTTTAAAAGAGAGTGGCAAACTGTCTTACAAGAAGATTTAAAAGTTGTAGATGCAAAAATTCAAGACGCTGATACAGAGTTGGATAAATTTAAGTTTTCTCAATCAGAAGAAAGCATTGCAGATGCTAACAAAATCATGGATGGTATAGAGAAGAAATATACGCGTTTAGCTCAGAGTGTTACAGAATTAATGACAACAGTAGAAACAAGCGACCGATTATATGACGAATCTAAACAAATTTATAGAGAAACAAAAAGAGAAGTATTGGCTAACAGACATCAATTTGGAGATGCTGCAGAGCTTATCGAGAAAAATATAGAAGCATTCCTACCTAGAATTGAGCAATATGAGGAGCTTGTTGCAGATGGACATTATATTAAAGCGAGCGGCCATATAGATCAACTCAACACTGATATGAAACGCATGCAAGAAGATATGAATGAAATTCCATTGTTAATCAAGGATGTCCAAAAAGAATTGCCAGGTCAATTCCAAGACTTGAAATTTGGTTGCAGAGATTTAAAGGTTGAAGGATATAATCTTGAACATGTTAAAGTGGAAGGTACATTACAAACTTTACGTGGCAAACTTAACTTAGTTGAACCATTAATTGGTAGACTAGAGTTAACTAAAGCTGACAGAATTATTAATGAAATCAATGATACTTTAGATGATATGTATGATCTGATTGAACATGAAGTTAAATCTAAAAATACAGTAGAACAATCTAAAGAAATCATTACAGATGAATTATTCCACGCTAAAGATATGAACTACACACTTCAAACTGAAATTGAGTATGTTAAAGAAAATTACTACATTTCCGAGGAAGATGTTCATAAAGTAAGACAATATGAAAATGAAATTCAAAATCTTATTAGCGTGTATGATGAAATCTTAGGAGAAATGGCTAAAACTAATGTTCGTTATAGTGAAGTGGAAGACAACTTACTATATATAGAAGAACATGTTCAAGTGATAAATGATAATCAACAAAAAATTCAAAATCACTTAGTATCACTTAGAGAAGATGAAGCGGCGGCTCAACAAAATACGTTACGTGTTCAAACTAAAAAAGAAGAAATATATCGAAATTTATTGGCTTCGAATTTACCAAGTGTACCTGAAAGATTTGTTATTATGAAGAATGAAATCGATCATGAAATTCGTGAGGTTAATAAAATTTTCAGTCAAAGACCGATCAATGTACAATATGTTAAAGATAAAGTCAGCAATATTGTACTACAAATGAATAAATTCGAAGATGAAACTACGGATGTGTTAATCAACGCAGTTCATGCAGAGACTTTAATTCAGTACGGTAATAGATATAGAAAAGAAAATAATGAATTGAATAAGAGTCTTAATGAAGCAGAAAGACTTTTTGCTAACAATAGATATAAACGAGCAATAGAAATTGCAGAGACAGCACTTGAAAAAGTTGAACCTGGAATTAGTAATAAAATTGAAGAAGATGTCAATAAACGATAATAAAAGTTAATCTCTTCATTAGGTTACGGCCTAATGAAGAGATTTTTTTATATCTCGATTTTGAAAGTGCATGCTTGCCTTATGAATATGGTTCGAGCCTGTAGCCTCTCTCTCATACTATTCCGCCGGGCGTCAGACTTTGCAAAATCGTGGAGAATAATCCAAGTGAAATCCGGGCAAAACGCACGAAGAATTGATATTGTGCGATTCTTGTTCCACTCCTTTTTTATGAGCTGATAGGTATATCTATAGCAAATGAGTTGTGGTATCATTATATAATGAAAAAAAGAGGTGACAGTATGATATATCTTGATAATGCTGCAACTACAAAGCCTAATGAGGATGTTATTCAATCTTATACGCAGATGAATACACAATATTATTTTAATCCTAATAGTCCTCATACAGCAGGTGTGAAAATTGCTCATTTAATTGATAAAGCAAGAGAAAATATTAAACAATATTTAAACTTGAACGACAAGTTCGACATAATTTTTACAAGTGGTGCTACTGAATCGAATAATATAGCATTGCAAGGCATGGCCCAAATGAAAAAAAGGTTTGGTAAAACGATATTAACAACTAAAATCGAACATCCTTCTGTATTGGAAACGATGAGAGCGCTTGAGGATCAAGGGTTTAATTTGAAATATATCAATACAACAAAAGATGGCAAACTGGATATTGAATCTTTAAAAAAATTACTCAATGATGATGTTGTACTTGTTACATGTATGCATGTGAATAATATAATGGGACAAATTCAACCAATTGAAGAAATTAGCGAAATTTTACAGAAATATCCTAAAGTTCATTTCCATGTAGATGGGGTTCAAGGCTTCGGTAAAGTACCTTTGAATATAAATCTAGCAGATAGTTATAGTTTGAGTGCACATAAATTTCATGGTTTGAAAGGATCTGGCATTTTAGCCATTACGCAAATCAAGATGATTCAACCTATTATTTTTGGTGGTGGACAAGAGTATGGCGTAAGAAGTGGTACTGTAAACGCACCAGTAAATATCGCTTTAGCAAAAGCTATGAGACAAATGAATGATCGTAAAGATGAAAATATGAAAGCATTAACGCAAAAGGGCACTGAAATACGAAGCTTTATTGAAAAATATGAAGGTGTGCGCATTAATTCACCTAAAGATGCTGTTCCATATATTTTAAATGTATCTTTTCCAGGCGTAAAAGGTGAAGTATTAGTTAATGCGTTTTCTAAATATGAAATTTATTTATCTACAACGAGTGCATGTTCTTCTAAAAAAAGCTCTCATAATGAAACGTTAAAAGCGATGGGTTTGAGTAATATGATCATCGAAGGAAGCATAAGATTGAGTATCGCACCTGATTTAACAAATGAACAAATAGAAGCATTTAAAGATGCCTTTAACAAAGTATATAAAGAGGTAAAGGAGTTATTAAAATATGAATTATGATCACATATTAGTTAGATATGGTGAATTGACTTTAAAAACAGGTAACAGAAATATGTTTGTTAATAAATTAAAAGCAAATTTAAAAAGTAGGTTAATGCCACTTCAAGGCTATAATGTGCGTGCTAATCGTGACAGAATGTATATCGATGTACATGAAGGTGCAGATATTGAAGAAATGATGAGCCGTATTCAGACTGTATTTGGCGTACACTCTGTAAGTCCAGTTGTAAGAATTGAAAAAGAATTAGATGCGATGAAAGAAATAGCTTCAAAGTTTGCTGACGACTTTAAAGATGGCGATACATTTAAAATTGAAGTAAAAAGAGCTGATAAAACATTTGAGCTTGATACATTTCAACTGCAACAAGAATTAGGTGGACATGTTCTTCAAAACACTGAAAATGTAACCGTAGATGTTAAACAGCCAGATCACAGAATAAAAGTTGAAGTTCGTAAAGATGCAATTTATATGTATAATCGTGTGCTTGAAGGTGTCGGAGGATTACCAGTTGGAACAGGTGGTAAAACATTACTCATGTTATCGGGTGGTATTGACTCACCAGTAGCAGGTATGGAAGTTATGAAAAGAGGCGTAACAATTGAAGCTATTCATTTTCATAGTCCACCATATACAAGTGAGCAAGCGAAACAGAAAGTTATTGATTTAACAAAACAACTTGCAAATTTAACAAATGATATTAAACTTCATATTGTTCCTTTTACAGAATTGCAGAAACAAATTCATAAAGTAGTAGAAGAAAGCTATACGATGACGAGTACTAGAAGAATGATGTTAAAAGTTACTGAAAAATTAGCGCATGAGATTGGTGCTCAAGCAATTGTTAATGGAGAAAATCTTGGCCAAGTTGCGAGTCAAACGTTAGGTAGTATGTATGCAATTAATAGTGTGACATCTATGCCGATTTTAAGACCGTTGCTTACATTTGATAAAGAAGACATAGTTAGAAAAGCGAAAGCAATTAATACTTTTGATTTATCAATACAACCATTTGAAGATTGTTGTACAATATTTACACCTAAAAATCCGAAAACTAATCCGAAACTTGAAAAAGTTGAATACTTCGAGTCTAAATTTGATTTTGAAGATTTAATTGAAGAAGCGGTTAAAAATGTAGAAACCATTACAATTTCCAAGCATGATGATATGCAACAACAAAAAGATGAATGGATGGATGAACTACTTTAATATTAACGTTGGGATGTCGTTATCTTAAAGTAGAGGAGATATCCAGATGGAATTTGATTTAAATATTTTACTCATAGTCATTATATTTGGTTTAATAGCATCATTTATAGATTCAGTAGTTGGTGGAGGAGGACTCATTTCTTTGCCAGCGCTGTTAGCTGTAGGTATGGATCCTGCTACAGCATTAGGTACAAATAAATTAGCGAGTTCATTTGGTACTTTTACAAGTACTATGAAATTTATAAAAGCTAAAAAAGTAGATTTTGATATAGTAGGCAAACTATTTCCGTTAAGTTTTATAGGTTCAATATTTGGTGCGATTACCGCTACATATTTACCGCCAGAATATTTAAAGCCGCTCGCAATTATAATATTAGCATTAGTAACGATTTACTCAATTGTTAAGAAAGACTGGGGAGATATTAATAAATATAAGAAATTGTCACTTAAAAAAGCCATTTTATTTATTATAGGCGTCGTTATTATAGGGTATTATGATGGATTTATAGGTGGCGGCACAGGGTCATTTTTCTTATTTATGTTGTTACTAATAGGTCTAGACTATTTACATGCAGCGGGTAATGCGAAATTTTTAAATTTAGCTTCTAATCTAGGCGCATTGCTCTTGTTTATGGTATTAGGTCAAGTAAATTATGTTTATGGATTTAGCATGGCTGCTTCAATGGTCATAGGATCATACTTAGGTGTTACTTTTGCTATTAGAAAAGGTGTTTCTTACGTTAAAGTTTTATTTATCGTCGTTACAATTTCATTAATACTTAAAAATGTGTATGACTATGTTAGCAGTCACTTCCTATAAAAAAAACCAGCGAATAGAATCGCTGGTTTTTTTGTGTCGACAAAGTCACTTAAAGTGAACTTGTTGGCAGTTTTTTTATTTTAAAATCTTACGATTTTGAAAGTGCATGCTTGCCTGGGGTATGGCTCGAGCCTGTAGTCTCTCACGCATACTATTCCCCCGGGCGTCAGCACTTTGCAAAATCGTAGAGAATAGTATAAAGATTTATTGCTATTTATCAAGTGGAGCCTGACATGATAAATTCAAGGATTCTATTTATCAAGTGGAGCCCGACATGATAAATTCAAAATAAAATTTAACAAAGAATCAACTCCTAAACAAAATTTCATCTACTCTATAATATGATTTTTTAATATTTGGCATTTTTTAGCGCTGACTCCTGCGGGAACAGCATGATTCGAAGACTACAGGCTGAGAACATGCCCGCGGAAAGCATGCGCATAAAAAATGCCGGCAAAGTTTAAGACTTTGTTGAAAGTTTAAGACTTTGTTGACAGTCTAAATATTTATAAGAATTTTCGTTGGACTTTACTCCAAAATGAGTTTTGAGGTAATTTAAGCGTTCGTATATATTTATCTTGAATTTTTAATGTTATAAAATCAGTTTCTTGAATACTTAGTGCTTCGTTATCAAGACCCATTATCGGGTAATAATTACCTTCTTTGTCGAGTGTAATTTTCAGTGTTCTTGTATCACCTAAAACAACTGAACTACTAACGGTTCTGAAATTATTATTATTTAAAGATGCAATTTCTGTCAATTGCATACTTCTTATTTTAGGATCTATAATTGCGCCATCTAAAGATTTGTTATACCCTGTTGAACCAGTAGGTGTAGATATTAACAAGCCATCACCGTTAAATGCTTCAAAATACTCATCATCGATAAATATTTCCATTTTCATAGGCTTGATGACACTGGATTTAATATAAAAATCATTTAAACACATATAAGACATTTGATCGTTTAAATTCACTTCTAAGATTGGGTATTTTCTTACCATAACCTCTTCTGAATCTATAGAGTTTATTAAATGTGGAATATCATCTACACTGAAATCAACATATAAATAGTTTTGATCTAATCTTGTCTTTATACCAATGTAAACTTTGTCTTTGCTGAAATTCGTTTTTCTACATGCTTGTAAAAAACTCCCGTCACCTCCGACTGAAGCAATAATATCTGCATGATCATAGTTTGAAACAAATTCAAATCCATGTGGTTCCATTTCATTTTGAATTTTTTCTCGAGTCTCTAACACGTCCCGATCTTTTGAAGTGAATAGATAAATTCGTTTACTAGAAGTCATAATTTGTTCCTCCCAAATGTTACAGTTACTATTAAAGTCTGTTATTATTATATATGTAAATATATAAAATAGAAAGGAAGATAGTATGTCTAAAAGAATTATAGCCATCATCATAGCAGCTATTTTAGTAATAGGCGGTATAGTTGTGAGTGCTGTTGGCATATTTATGGATGATTCATGGAAGAAAACAGCGACTGATTCAGATGGGATTAGTGAATCTGTTCAATCTGGTAGCGATAGCAGTAGTAAAATTGTTAAACTATCCGTAAATGGAACCATTGAAGATACAGGCCAAGAAGAATCATTGTTCGGCGGTGGAGGTTACAATCATCAATCATTTTTAAAACAATTAGATAAAATTAAAAAAGATAAAGATGTTAAAGGTGTACTCCTTGAAGTGAATTCTCCAGGTGGAGGAACATATGAAAGTGATGAAATACATAAGAAATTAGAAGAAATAAAAGCTAAAGATAAAAAAGTTTATGTTCAAATGAAGAATATGGCTGCTTCAGGTGGTTATTACATTTCGACACCAGCAGATAAAATTTATGCAGGTTCTCAAACATTAACAGGTTCTTTAGGTGTTATTATTTCTAGTACGAATTATGCGGAATTAGCTGATAAATTAGGTGTTAAAGATGAATCTGTTACATCAGGTAAGCATAAACAAATATTAAATCCTATGAAAGATATGACTAAAGAAGAACGTAACATAATGCAATCCATTATTGACGATAGCTATAAGCAATTCGTAAATGTCATTAAAGATGGTAGACATATGTCTGAATCAGATGTTAAGAAATTAGCTGATGGTAGAATTTATTCAGCGCAACAAGCTAAATCTAATGGTTTAATTGATGAAATTGGCTATGAAGATGATGCGATTAAAGCTTTAAGAGGCGACATAAAATCTAAAAACGCACAAGTTGTAACTTATGGTGCATCATCTGGATTTTTAAACTTCCCAATGGCAGCGAAAAGTAAATTGTCTTCTATGATAGGTTTAGATGATTTAAGTAAATATGAATCTTTAGTTAAAGCAAATAATTCACCACAACCAATGTACTTGTATGGTGAGTAAGGAGAGATTTTAAATGACTGAAGCAAGTTACGAGCAAATCGCTACAACGCGTGAACAAAGTGATATTGAGCGTACAGTAAATAAATATATGTCTGAAATAAAATCCATCGTATTTGCAGGATTCTGGATTCGTTTTTTCGCGTATATCATCGATATATTAGCTTTAGCAGGATTTAAAGGTATCGTCTTAAGTCCTTTATTTGCATTAACGAACATTCAAGATGAATATTTATTTGTACCATATTTCAGTGTTGAAAA
This sequence comes from Mammaliicoccus sp. F-M27, assembly GCF_022387115.1. Lineage (NCBI taxonomy): Bacteria > Bacillati > Bacillota > Bacilli > Caryophanales > Staphylococcaceae > Mammaliicoccus > Mammaliicoccus sp. F-M27. The sequence goes on from NZ_JAJNIE010000001.1 coordinate 153,703, forward strand.
TATCATAAGTGCTTTAATATTTTATTTATATTTTGTACTTATGACTTACAAGTTTAAAGGAACACTCGGTAAAATGTGCTTAGGATTGAGTGTTTATCGTGAAGATGCAAAACCTCTCAAATTTACAGATGTGTTATTTAGAGAATGGATTGGAAGAATCATTTCAGGTGCATTGTTAGGATTACCATATTTAGTAGTTGCTTTTACTAAAAAACATAAAGGTATACACGACTATTTTGGTGACACTGTTGTGCTCAAAAACAAATATATTCAATTGAGAAATGACTTCCAAAAGGCAGCAAGATAATCATATTATAATCAAAAGAATTTTAAAGTCTCTTTAATCATGATAAAATATATTTATCAAGATTAAGGAGGCCTTTTTTTATGGCGCAAGTTACATTCAAGAATGAACCAGTTACGATATTAGGTAAGGAAGTTACAGTAGGTTCAGTAGCACCAGATTTTACTGTATTAGCAAATGATTTATCTGAAAAGACTTTAAAAGACTATGAAGGTAAAAAGAAACTTATTAGTGCCGTACCTTCTATAGATACAGGAGTATGTAGTCAACAAACTCGTAAATTTAATGAAGAAGCTGCAAACGAACAAGATGGTGTTGTTTTAACAATATCTAACGACTTACCATTCGCACAAAAAAGATGGTGTGCAGCAGAAGGTTTAGAAAATGTTATTACATTAAGTGATCATCGCGATTTATCATTCGGTGAAAACTTTGGTGTTATTATGAAAGAACTTCGTTTATTAGCGCGTTCAGTATTTGTTTTGGACAAAGATAATAAAGTTGTTTATGCTGAAGTAGTGAGTGAAGGTACTGACCACCCTGACTATGATAAAGCTTTAGAAGCTTATAGAAATTTAAACTAATTAACAACCATAAATCGCTGTCCATTACATTGGGCAGCTTTTTATACGAAAGAGGGCAATTATGACTGAAGAAAAGAATATAATGGAAGTATTATTTGAAAAACTTGATGTAAAAAGTAAAGACCTCCACGATGAAAATGGTCAAAGCTATATTGAAAACTTAGGTTTGGCTTTGGAAGAAATTTATACTAATCAAAGAGATTTATTAGAACAATCTACTTTACAAGAACGTAGAAAAGCCTTCCAGTTTGCTTATTTAAGCTTATTAAAGGAAGAAGTTATTCAGCCAAATCACCAAATGACGCCTGATTCTATCGGGTTTATATTAAGTTATCTCGTAAACTTGTTTAACAAAAACAAAAAGGAACTTAATATAGTCGATATCGCAAGTGGAACAGGGCACTTAAGTGCAACTATAAATGAACAAAATCAAGAGAAAAAGGTTATGCATCATCTCGTTGAGGTGGATCCTGTCTTACAACGTTTGAGCATCCATTTAGCTAACTTTTTAGAAATACCATTTGATGTATATCCACAAGATGCCATTATGCCGTTACCTTTAGAAGAAGCAGACGTTATAGTAGGTGATTTACCAGTTGGTTATTATCCAGTCGATGAACGCAGTAAAGAGTTGAAATTAGGCTTTAGTGAAGGACACAGTTATAGTCATTACTTATTACTAGAGCAAGCAGTTACTGCAACTCGACCAGGAGGATATGTCTTTTTAATTGTTCCTACAAAATTATTTGAAGGCGAAGAAGTGAAACAGTTACAAAAATATATTGCTACAGAGACAGAAATGCAAGCATTTTTAAACTTCCCTAACTCATTGTTTAAAACAGAACAATCTCGTAAATCACTCTTAATTTTACAAAAGAAAGATCCTGGAAATACTAAGAGTGTTGAGGTATTGCTAGCAAACATCCCAGACTTCAAGGCACAAACTCAGTTGCAAACGTTTTTAGCTGAAGTAGATGAATGGATGAAAGAAAATCATTCTCTATAAACTGTATTAATGCTTGATTCATATCTGTATTAGTGTTTAAATAGTATAGAAAAGTATTATCAGGAGGAAGTCTAAATGACAAAAATAATAGCAATTAATGCCGGTAGCTCATCTTTGAAATTTCAATTATTTGAAATGCCTGAAGAAAAAGTTATAACTAAAGGGCTAATCGAGCGTATCGGGTTAAAAAATTCAGTTTTCTCAATTTCGGTAAATGGAGAAAAAATAACTGAAACATTAGATATTGAAAATCATGATGTTGCAGTTAATATTATGTTAGATGCATTAAAAGAACATAATATCATCAATGATATTAATGATATTCAAGGTTCAGGACACCGTGTCGTACATGGTGGGGAACTATTCCCAGATTCAGCCCTTGTAACAGACGAAGTATTGGCTGAAATGGAAACATTAACGGATTTAGCGCCATTACACAATCCTGCCAATATAATGGGTATTAAAGCTTTCAGAAAACTGCTACCAAATATTCCGCATGTAGCTGTATTTGATACATCATTCCACCAAACGATGCCTGAAGAATCTTATTTATATAGTTTGCCATATCACTTTTATAAAGATTATGGTATTCGTAAATATGGTTTCCACGGTACAAGTCATAAATATGTATCACAAAGAGCATCAGAATTATTAGATCGTCCTTTAGATCAGCTTAGAATTATTTCTTGTCATATCGGTAATGGTGCTTCTATCGCAGCGATAGATGGTGGTAAATCAGTAGATACATCAATGGGCTTCACACCATTAGCAGGTGTTACAATGGGAACGCGTTCAGGTAACCTTGATCCAGCTTTAATTCCATATATCATGGAGAAAACCGGGAAAAATGCAGAAGAAGTATTAAACATTCTTAACAAAGAATCTGGACTACTAGGTATATCTGGATCTTCAAGTGATTTAAGAGATATTCAACAAGATGCAAATGAAGGTAATGAACGTGCTAAATTAGCATTAGATGTATTCGCATCTAGAATTCATAAATACATGGGTTCTTATGCAACGAGAATGCACGGCTTAGATGCGATTGTCTTTACAGCAGGTGTAGGTGAAAACTCTGATACAGTGCGCGCTAAAGTATTAGAAGGTTTAGAGTTTATGGGTGTTTATTGGGATCAACGCTTAAACACTGGATTACACGGTGAAGAAGGATTTATTAACTATCCACACTCACCAGTTAAAGTTATTGTAATTCCAACTGATGAAGAAGTTGTCATTGCACGTGACGTATTGAAATTTGGTAAATTAGCATAATAAAAAGAGTCTCACATATCAATGTGAGGCTCTCTTTTTATGTTTAAAGTTAATTCAAGTGGATATAACTAATTAATACCTATATTGAGGAGGGTACTTATGAGACCAGAAAGAGCGCTAATGCGATTAGTTAGAATAGTCACACGAAGAGTCGTTAAAGAACAATCGAGAAAACAAAAGCAAAAAAATAATCAAAATTCAAAAGATCAAAATGGAGATAACAAATAAGTCGTTTGCATATAAAAAAGCGTTCAGCTTAATGGGCTGAACGCTTTTTGTAATTGTATTAAATTATTTACCTTCGTGATGTTCATCGAATAATTCTTTAGTAGCTACAACTGGTTCGAAATCATCAGGCATTGTTTCAGTTCTAATAACTAAAACATCACATGGTGAGTTTCTTACGATTGATTCAGAAACTGAACCGACTATAAATCGTTCAACAGCATTTAAACCTGAAGTACCACACATGATAAGGTCTACATCAAATTCAACGGCTAATTTTTTTGGAATAACAGTTTTAGGTGAACCGAATTCAAGTTTAGTTGCTACATTATTTACACCATTTTTTTCAGCAAATTCTTTATATCCAGATAATAAACTTTCAGCAAAGCTTGTTGCCTTATTTACTATTTGAGTATCGTAGGCTTCGACACTTGCATATGAACGAGAGTCTACAACGTTGACGATTGTTAATTTAGCATCATTACGCTTAGCGACAGCTACAGCTTTGTTGAATGCCCATTCTGACTCAGTTGAACCATCTACAGCTATTAAAATATTTTTGTAACTTAACATTGAAACCGCCTCCTAGTTCTTTTGTTTAATTATATCATAATTTTCTGAAAATATAACGATATAAACTTTTAAATAATAGAATTTCTTGTCCAACTTTATGAAAAATGTGTTAAGATATCAATGTAGTAAGAAGATTTAGAAAATTAAGAAAATATTGATAATATAAAAATTGAATAATAATGATTGCGCTTTCAAATTAGTGGCGTTAAGATTGAATCAAGGAGGAATGTAAAATGATTATAGGGGTACCAAGAGAAATTAAAAATAATGAAAACAGGGTGGCATTAACACCTAGTGGCGTAGCTAGTTTAATAGCACAAAAACATGTGGTTAAAGTTGAAACAGAAGCTGGAATTGGTTCACAATTTACTGATGAAGATTATAAACAATCTGGTGCAGAAATAGTTAACCAACAAGAAGCGTGGAATGTAGATATGGTTATGAAAGTTAAAGAACCACTTAAAGAAGAATATCAATTTTTCAAAAAGGATTTAATTTTATTTACATACTTACATTTAGCAGCAGAAGAATCTTTAACAAATGCATTGTTAGAAAAAGAAGTGACATCAATAGCATACGAGACTGTACAGTTAAGCGATCGTTCATTACCATTATTAGCTCCAATGAGTGAAGTTGCAGGTAGAATGTCGACACAAATCGGCGCTCAATTTCTTCAAAAAACTAATGGTGGAATTGGTATACTATTATCGGGTGTTCCAGGTGTTAAACGAGGCAAAGTGACAATAATCGGAGGCGGTCAAGCTGGAACAAATGCAGCTAAAATGGCAGTTGGTCTAGGTGCAGATGTAACGATTATCGATTTAAATCCAACACGCTTACAACAATTAGATGATTTATTTGGTTCTAGTGTACAAACTATGATGTCATCACCATTAAATATTGAAGAAGCAGTAGTGGAAAGTGATTTAGTAATTGGCTCAGTACTTATTCCAGGAGCAAAAGCACCAAAGCTTGTAACTGAAGATATGGTTAAAAAAATGAGACCAGGTTCAGTATTAGTAGATATCGCAATTGACCAAGGTGGTTCATTCGAAACGTCAGATAGAATTACAACACATGATGATCCAACTTACGTTAAACACGGTGTTGTTCATTATGCAGTTGCTAATATGCCTGGAGCTGTACCTCGAACATCTACAATTGCGTTAAACAATGCAACTACACCATATGCAATTCAACTAGCAAACAAAGGCTATGTGAAAGCATGTCAAGATAACGAAGCATTAGCAAAAGGCTTAAATACGATTCATGGTAAATTAACTTATGAAGAAGTAGCTAAAGCATTTGATAAAGAATATACACCTTATCAAGAAGTATTAAAATAAAACAGAGTCTAGACATAAATAACCTAGATTAATATAAAAGAGCGTAAATTCTTAAAAAATAAGAATTTACGCTCTTTTTATTATCATGATTAAAGTTAAACCAATTTATTTACTTTAGATTTCGTCCGAATCGCTCACTGAACATTGTAATCCTAATTTTACTTAGTTATTCCTCGCGATTTTGTAAAGTGCTGACGCCCGGGGGAATAGTATGAGAGAGAGACTACAGGCTCGAACCATACCCCTAGGCAAGCATGCACTTTCAAAATCGCAAGATTTGTAAACGAATAGTTATGGATGTTAGCAATTCTATACGATTTGTGTACCGTGTACTTCATCGAAAGGGATGTCTTCTACAAGTGTTGATAGGTTATCTCTATTTAATCCGCCACCTGGCATGATTGTGATATTTCCTTTAGAGTGAATTAACAATTTGCCAAGATGATTTAGATTATCAAATATCGAACTTTCACTTGGTCCGCCATGTGTTAATAAACGTTCGAATTGCTGATTAATTAACCAATCTAATGATTTAAGCTGATTGTAAGGATTGATTGTATCAAATGCCATATGACAAACGGCTGGAACGTTGCCAGATGTTTCTTTTAAAGCTTTCATTTTCCATTCATCTAAGCGTCCGTTTTCATCTAAGCATCCAAATACAAATGCATCAACATTTAATTCCTTTAGCTGAATAATATCTTGTCTCATGACTTCGTATTCATAGTAGCTATAGTTGAAATCTCCGCCGCGTGGTCTAATCATAATTGCGACTTCTACATTGTTCTGATGACACATTTCTACTGCGATTTTAACCATACCGTAACTTGGCGTTGTTCCTCCTACTGATAGGTTGTCACATAGCTCTATTCTATTTGCGCCATTTTTAATAGCGTGCTCAATTTGAGAGATTGTTTCTACACAAGATTCTTTGATCATTTTTGATAACTCGTTAAAATTTTATGACCATCTTTAGTTACAACAATATCGTCTTCAATTCTAACGCCAGCAACACGAGGAACATAAATGCCAGGTTCAATCGTTAAGACCATTCCTTCTTTGAATTCATCTGCATTCGTACTAGAAATGTCAGGGAATTCGTGAACGCTTAATCCAAGTCCATGACCAAGTCGATGAGGGAAGTATTCACCGTATCCAGCATTGCTTATAATGTCTCTTGCTACTTTATCGCAATCTGAAATTTTAGCGCCAGGCTTAATCATTTTTATAGCTTGTTTATTAGCATCAAGTACGACATTGTATATTTCTTTAGCTTTATCTGATGGTGTACCAAATGGAACTGTTCTTGTTATATCAGAACAATAACCTTTATAAATGACACCTAAATCAAAGAGTACATATTCATTGTTGTTTAATGTTCTATCTCCAGGTGTACCGTGTGGGGCAGCTGCATGATCTCCAAATAGCACCATAGTATCGAAACTCATTTTAGAAATGCCATGTTGTTTCATTGTTGTTTCAATGTGGTTTAATACTTCGATTTCAGTTACGCCTTCTTCTAATTTATCTACACCAGCTTGAATAGCTAAATCTGCATACTTAGCCGCTTCTTGTAACAATTCAATTTCATTATCTGCTTTAACATTTCTAATGTCTTTCATTACTTGGTCAATATCAATGATCGTTTCTACATTAAAAGCTTTTTCAACTTCGCGAAGTCTTTTTACTGATAAGTGCTCAGATTCAATTGCGAATGTTTTATAAGATTGCTGATCGATTAAATCAAAAGCTGATTCAGTATCTAAATAACCTACAATATTGCCTGTAAATCCAGCATTTTTAGCTTCTTCAACTTCCATTTTTGGACAAAATAAAGTTTCATCGCCATCTTTAGTAATTAATAAACTAAATAGACGCTCATGAGGTTCTGATAAATATCCCGTTAAATAAAATATGTTTAATGGTGTTGTTATCCATGCTGCATCAGCACCTTTTTCATTTAAAAATGTTGTAATTTCATTACGTTTCATAATTTTGCCTCCCAGTTCTCTTTCTTACAATATTATTTTAGACTTCTTGATTCATTAATTCAAATTTAGGGTATATAATATACGGAAAAGACAATGTGAGGAGGGAGATTCATGAAAGTATCATTTCATGGACAATCAGTAATCTATTTTGAAAGTAAAGGACATAAAGTGATTGTGGATCCATTTATTACAGGAAATCCACTGTCGGATTTAAAGGCAGATGAAGTAGAAGTTGATTATATCATTTTAACTCATGGTCACGGAGATCATTTAGGTGATACGGCAAGTATTGCAAAAAGAACTGGTGCAACAGTAATTGCGTTACCAGAAGCACTTGATTATTTATCAAATAAACATGGTCTTGAAAACGTACATCCAATGAACATTGGTGGTAACGTTGAATTTAATTTCGGCAAAGTTAAATATGTACAAGCATTTCATAGTAATAGTTTCACAGAAGAGAATGGTGAAATTGTATATTTAGGTATGCCAACTGGTATTGTTTTAGAAACGGAAGCTGGTACCATTTATCACACAGGAGATACTGGGTTATTTAGTGACATGAAGTTAATCGCTGATAGACATCCAGTAGATTTATGCTTTATTCCGATTGGAGATAATTTCACAATGGGAATTGACGATGCTAGTTATGCAATTAATGAGTTTATCAAACCTAAAAAAGTCGTTCCGATACACTATGATACTTTCGATTATATTAAACAAGATCCAAAAGATTTTGAAAAAGCTGTAACCGAAGCGGAAGTAAGTATTTTAAAACCTGGTGAATACGTTGAATTATAATATAGATATCCAAAATGGCTGCTTATAAAAGCAGTCATTTTTCTTTTGTAAACATATCATTTAAGTGCTTAAGAATGTATAATAGTAAGTAATTCATTAAAATTTGATAGAGGGTATAAACATGACGAAACATGAACAAATTATTAAGTACATTGAGTCGTTATCTGTTGGACATAAAATCTCTGTCAGGCAGATTGCAAAAGATTTAAATGTATCAGAAGGAACAGCTTATCGTGCAATAAAAGAAGCGGATAACCAAGGACTTGTTGCTTCAATCGATAGAGTAGGTACCGTTAGGATTGAACGCAAGACTCGAGAGCAAATTGAAAATCTAACGTTTAACGAAATCGTTAAAATAGTAGATGGACAAGTATTAGGTGGAAAGCAAGGTTTATATAAAACGCTATCTAAATTCGCTATAGGTGCGATGGAGCTCAATGATGTTGTAAAATATTTAACGAAGAACACTTTGCTTATAGTTGGTAACAGAGCTGATGTGCAAATGGAAGCTTTAAAAAGAGGTTCTGCTGTACTTATCACTGGAGGATTTGAAGCAAACGAGGAAATCATTGAATATGCTGATGAATATGAACTGCCCATTATTTCATCAAATTACGATACCTTTATAGTGGCAAATTTAATTAACCGAGCTATATATGACCAAATGATTAAAAAAGAAATACTCATGGTTGAAGATATTATGATACCGATAACATCCACATCTTATCTTGATGACACACAAAAAGTTAGAGATTGGAATGAATTATCACAGCTTACTTCACATACTCGTTTTCCTATAGTTGATAATGAAACGAAAGTTGTTGGTATTTTAACGAGTAAAGATATTGTAAATGAAGAGCCAGATAAAAGTGTTAAAACATTAATGACTAAAACACCAATAGTTGCACATTTGAATACAACTATTGCGACATGTGCACATTTAATGATTTGGGAAGGTATTGAATTATTACCGGTTGTTTCAAATTCTAAAGAATTAATTGGTATCATTTCAAGAGAAGATGTATTAAAAACGATGCAGTTAATGAGTAGACAGCCACAAATCGGTGAAACGATTCATGATCAAATTGCAAAACAAATAACGATGAATAATGGTAACGTTATTGTAAACATTTCTCCTCAACTGACAAATCAGTTTGGGATGATGACGAAATCAGTATACCTCGCAGTTATTGAAGAAGCTTTACGTTATGAAATAAGGAAAATGAAAAAATCAGAATTTATGATTGAACATATAGATATATATTATTTAAAAACCGTACAAATTGATGATGATGTAGAAGTTAAGGTTACGACATTAGATATAGGTCGGTTGTTCGCGAAATTTGAAGTAACGATGGTGAGTGGAAGTGCGACTGTAGCTAAAGCGTTGCTCATGTGTCAAATTCTCGAAAAATAAAAAAGCGTTATAATAACGCTTTTAAATGTATTATTTATGCTTTTGTTGTTCGAACACTTCCCATGCTTTATTTTCGATGGGTAAGTTACCTTTAAAGTATTTGCTCGCTTTATAACCATAAATCATATTCAAAATACCAAAGAATAATAATACTAAAACAATAATATACGTTACTAAAGTTGGAAATAACAATACTTGATCAACTGCAAATGCAATCATAAATATACCAAAATAAAACCTTGAGCGAGCTTTATGATAAGCTTTTCTAACGTCGCGCTTAGTTCTAAGTGAACGAGCAAGATTTAAAATAGCAAATATTAAAGCTAGTATCATGACTGTTACTGCTAAAGCAACGAATGTAGACATAATTTCAGGTGACATTTTCGATTCCTCCTACCAAGTCGAATTATATCAATTAATAAAATATAAGTAAATATATAGAAAGAAGGATAACAATGGAAGAAATATTAAATAAAATTAAGCAATACGAAACAATTATTATACATAGACATGTGAGGCCAGATCCTGATGCTTACGGTTCACAATTAGGATTGAAATATATTTTACAAGATACTTTCCCTGAGAAAAAAATATACGCAGTCGGGCAATCGGAACCTACGTTGGAGTTTATAGGTGAGTTAGATGATATATCTGATGATACTTATAATGACGCATTAGTTATCGTATGTGACACGGCTAACGCTCCTAGAATTGACGATGAGCGCTATAGTACAGGTAAAGCATTAATTAAAATTGATCATCATCCACCAGTTGATTCATATGCGGACATTAATTTCGTGAATACAGATGCATCATCTACAAGTGAAATGATATTTGATTTAAATACAGCGTGGAATTTGAATGATTCAAACGTAAGTGAACGTGCAAGTAGAGTATTATATTTAGGTATCGTCGGTGACACTGGAAGATTCTTATTCGACAATACGACGACACATACGATGGAAGTAGCCGCTCAATTAATGACTAAAGAATTTGAACGCAATAAACTACTCAATCAATTAAGCGAACGTGATCCTGAGTTATTACATTTTCAAGGTTATATACTTCAAAACTTCAAATACGATGGCGAAGGTTTTTGTTCTATTAAAATTACGAAAGACATTCTTGAACAATTTGATTTAAAACCTAACGAAGCATCATTATTTGTTAATACTGTTTCCGACATTAAAGGACTTAAAGCTTGGGTATTTGCAGTAGATGAAGGTAAAGAAATTAGATGTAGAATCCGTTCTAAAGGTATTCAAATTAATCATATAGCTGCTAAGTATAACGGTGGAGGACACCCTAATGCTTCTGGCGCATCAGTGTATAGCTGGGAAGAATTTGAAGCATTAGCAGCTGACATTAAATCTGAAATATAGGAGGTATAGCGCATGGTAAGTCATTTAAATATTCATTCGTCTTATGATTTGTTAAATTCAAGCATTAGAATTTCGGATGTCGTAAAAAAAGCTAAAAATGAAAATTATCAAGCGCTTGCTTTAACAGATTTAAATGTCATGCACGGCGCATTACAATTTTATGATGAATGTATCAAAGAAAATATAAAACCGATTTTTGGTTTAACGATATATTTAGATGACCAACTTAATCAAGTTGAATGTGTTGTATTAGCCAAAAATAATATTGGTTATCATAACCTCATAAAGCTGTCTTCAGCCTTATCTATAAAAGAGCGTTTCTCAACACCTGTTGAATGGTTAAATACTTATTCAGAAGGATTAATCATTATTGCAAAACATCTTGGCCCAGATAATGCTTATTTATTCAACGCCATTAGTATAGAAGATGAAGATAAATATCTTTCTCATGATTCTACAGTTGATTCAATGCATAAAAACGTCTATATAAAATCTACGCTATATTTAAATCAAAATGATGGAGGTAGTTTGATTGGGTTAAAAGCTATTAAAAATAATGAAAAGTTAACAATGAGTGACTTTAATAAAAATTTGAACCACCATTTTTTAACGAACGATGAGATAGCCGCACTCGATGTTGCAGACGATTACATACAAAACAGTGATGAAATAGCGCAAAAGTGTCATGTTGAAATTACATATCACCAAGATTTATTACCAAAGTTTAAAACACCAGAGAATAAGACGAGTAATGACTATCTATGGGAGTTGCTCTTAATTAACAAAGAAAAATATCCCCAGTTTAATGAAGTATATGAAAAAAGATTAAAATATGAATATGACATCATTATTTCAATGGGGTATGCAGATTACTTTTTAATTGTTAGTGATTTAATTCAATATGCGAAAGAACAAGGTGTACTTGTTGGTCCTGGACGTGGATCATCGGGTGGTTCTCTTGTGAGTTATATTTTAAATATAACAACTATTGATCCTATAGAATTTGATTTGTTATTTGAACGATTTCTAAATCCTGAACGTGTAACAATGCCTGATATTGATATTGATTTTCAAGATACAAAAAGAGATAAAGTCATTCAATATGTTCAAGAAAAGTATGGAGATAATCGTGTAGCAGGGATTGTTACATATGGTCACTTACAAGCAAGAGCGGTTGCTAGAGATGTTGGAAGAATACTCCAATTTGATGATGCAACGTTAAATTATATTTCAAAATTGATACCTCATAAACTCGGCATTACTTTAGATGAAGCATATGAGAATGAAGAATTTCAACAATTTGTTAGTCAAAATCATTTACATGAAAAGTGGTTTGAACTTAGCAAACAACTTGAGGGATTACCTCGACATACTTCTACACATGCCGCGGGTATTATTATAAATGATCAATCATTACATCAGTTTGTACCTACTATGATGGGTGATACAGGTGTGTTAACACAATGGACAATGACAGAGACTGAAAAAATTGGTTTGTTGAAAATAGACTTCCTTGGATTGAGAAATTTATCCATCATCCAGCAAGTTGTTAATCAAGTTAAATATCAAGAAAAGCAAAGCGTTGATATTGAAAAAATACCTTTTGATGATCCTAAAGTATTTCAACTTTTATCAAAAGGGGAAACGACAGGTATATTCCAACTTGAGTCTCAAGGTGTGCGAAGTGTATTAAAAAGATTAAAGCCTGATCATTTTTTAGATATCGTCGCTGTAACTTCTTTATATAGACCTGGTCCAATGGAAGAAATTCCGACATATATTAAGAGACGTAGACAAAATGAAAAAATCGAATATTTACATCCTGATTTAGAAAGTATTTTGAAATCAACTTATGGTGTTATTATTTATCAAGAACAAATTATGCAGATTGCGAGTAAGTTCGCAGGTTTTTCATATGGTGAAGCGGATATTTTAAGAAGAGCGATGAGTAAGAAAAATAGAGCGGCATTAGAAAATGAAAGAAAGCATTTCGTTAATGGAAGTATAAAACGAGGTTATGAGGAATCCACAGCAATTAAAATATTTGATTTAATACTTAAATTTGCTGACTATGGTTATCCGAAAGCGCATGCTGTTGCATACAGTAAAATAGCTTACATTATGACATTTTTAAAAGTCCATTATCCGACATATTTTTACGCTGCTATCTTGTCGAATGTAGTAGGTAACGAAGTGAAAACAGAACAGATGGTTACTGAATTAAAAAGAATTGGTGTTAAAATTTATCCACCATCAATTAATCATAGTGAATGGTTCTATAAAGCTACTTCAGACGGTATTTACACATCACTTGGTGCTATAAAAAGCGTCGGTTATCAAAGTGTTAAAAGTATCGTTGATGAAAGAAAGACAAATGGTCAGTATAAAGATATGTATGATATCGTCCATAGGCTACCTAGTAAAGTGAAAAGCAAAAAGATGATACAAGCACTGATTTATGCTGGTTCATTAGATGATTTTGGCCAAACTAGAGCTACAATGCTTCAGTCGATTGACGATATATATGAAAGCAGTGAATCAGTTGGAGATGCCAATAATTTACTTGCTGAATTAGGATTGAATGTAAAAAAAGAATTCAAAGAAGTTGAAGAAATGCCTGATCTCATGAAAAGTGAATATGAGAAAGAGTATTTAGGATTTTATGCAACAGAGCATCCGATACTTTCTTTATTTAAGCAACACCAATACTTATCCATTTATCCAATTGGCATACAAAATGATAAAGTACCTATGTTGGTCATGATATCTTCATTACGAAAAATCAGAACTAAAAAGGGTCAAAATATGGCTTTTGTCAATTTAATAGATGGTGTCAATGAAGTGGAAGGTGTCATATTCCCTGATGCGTATAAACTGATTGAATCAACTGAAATTACAAATGTGCCGATTATTATTAGAGGTAAGTTTGAGAAAAGAAATGGCAAAACTCAAATTATCATAAATGGTATTGAAACTTTAGACGCATTTAAGCAACAAAAATTAGAAACGACAAAAGAAGTTGTCGTTCGAAATATTACCACGCTTGATGAATGGGTAACACGTTCAGAGGCGAGTGATATTAAAGTCACATACTTTAATGATGATAATTATACTTCAAAATCACTTGGATATTTAAATTTAAACAAGGGTAATTTTGAAGAATTTATTAATATAGTAGGATATGAAAATGTGCGTCTTTTATAGTCTTTATTAATTAAATAATGTATGATATAGTATTCTTCATGGTGGTCTGACCACTGCGAAGAATTTTTTAATTTAAATAATAAAATTTCATGTATAATAATAGGATAGATACATATTATGAAGGGATGATTATTTTGTCATTAAGAGACGATGCTTTATATATGCATAAAGAAAAACAAGGTAAATTAGGCGTTTACGCAAAAGTTAAAGTTACAAACAAAGAAGAATTAAGTCTTGCTTATTCACCAGGTGTAGCTGAACCTTGTAAAGATATCCATGAAGATGTACGCAAAGTATATGATTACACGATGAAATCTAACGCTGTTGCAGTAATAACTGATGGAACAGCCGTATTAGGGCTTGGTGATATTGGTCCTGAAGCGAGCATTCCAGTAATGGAAGGTAAAGCTGTATTATTTAAAAGCTTTGCTGGCGTAGATGGTATACCAATTGCGTTAAACACAACGGATGTAGATGAAATTGTGAATACTGTTAAACTTTTAGAGCCAAACTATGGTGGCGTTAACTTAGAGGATATTTCAGCTCCAAGATGTTTTGAAATTGAAGAAAGACTTAAAAAAGAAACTAAAATACCTGTATTTCATGATGATCAGCACGGTACAGCCATTGTAACAGTTGCTGGATTAATAAATGCACTCAAAATTACTGACAGAAAATTATCCGATATAAAAGTTGTTTTAAATGGTGCTGGTGCTGCCGGTATCGCGATTATAAAATTATTATATAGTTATGGCGTAAGAAATATGATTATGTGTGATTCCAGAGGTGCAATTTATGAGGATCGACCATATGGAATGAATCCAACAAAAGATTTCGTAGCTAAATGGACAAACAAAGATAACGTCGAAGGAAAATTAGAAGATGTGATTAAAGATGCTGATGTTTTTGTAGGTGTATCAGTTGAAGGTGCACTCACTAAAGATTTAGTTGAGACTATGGCAGAAGACCCAATTATATTTGCTATGGCTAATCCAGTTCCTGAAATTATGCCTAATATTGCAAAAGAAGCTGGTGCAAAAGTAATTGGTACTGGACGTTCAGATTTTCCAAATCAAATTAACAACGTATTAGCATTCCCTGGCATTTTTAGAGGTGCTTTAGATATTAGAGCAACTCATATTAACGAAGAAATGAAGCGTGCTGCAGTTGAGGCGATCGCTAATTTAATTTCAGAAGACGAATTGAGTTCTGATTATGTTATTCCTGGACCATTTGATCCGAGAGTTGCACCATATGTCGCTAGAGCTGTTGCTAAAGCTGGTATGGAATCAGGTGTAGCACGTATCGAAGTCGATTTAGATGAAATTGAACGTAAAACTTATGAAATAGCAGATTTATCATAATTTCGGAAGGAGACTCCACATTGGATAAAGAAAAGCAAAAAGGATTAATCAAGATTGTTGAACAAATTCAATCAATTATTGTTGAAGAAAATATTCAAGTGGGCGAAAAGTTACCTTCTGAAAGATTTTTAAGTGAGGCACTTAATGTAGGACGTTCAAGTATTAGAGAAGCACTTAGAGCTTTAGAACTTTTAGGTGTGATACACACAAGAAGAGGTGAAGGTACATTTTTAAGTGATATGTACCAACACCAACTTTTTGATTTAATCGGAAGATTTTTGATTCATAACGAATCGCAATTAGATGAAATAAATGAGCTTAAATGGATGATAGAAAGCTTTTGTGAAGAACATAGTACTACTGAAGCGAAGTCAAAAGAAGAACTTGTTTCTTCTAATAATAATCAAATTATGTATATGATTTGGAAACTACTCTCTCAATATAGTGATAGATTTGAAAGAGACAATTGTAAATAAGATCAGGGGGATAGTGACATGTTTAAAGACTTGTTCAATCGAAACCAAAAAAAGAAGAAATATGTAACTGTTCAAAACAGTAAAGATAATGACGTGCCTGAAGGTATTATGACTAAATGTCCCAAATGTAAAAAAATTATGTACACGAAAGAACTCGTACAAAATTTAAATGTTTGTTTTAATTGTGATCATCATATTTCTTTAACCGCTCATGACAGAATTAAAGCTGTAAGTGATGAAGATGCATTTAAAGAATTTGATGTAGGTATGACTGCTTCCAATCCATTAGAATTTCCTGGATATGAAGACAAGCTTGAAAAAGATAGACAAAAAACAGGTCTAAATGACGCCGTTGTAACAGGTGTTACTAAAATAGAAGGTATCCCTTATGGTATTTGTGTTATGGATTCTAGATTTAGAATGGGTAGTATGGGTGCAGTAGTAGGGGAGAAGATTTGTAGAATTGTAGATTATTGTACAGAACATAACTTGCCTTTTGTATTATTCACAGCCAGTGGTGGCGCTAGAATGCAAGAAGGTATTATTTCGCTTATGCAAATGGCTAAGACAAGCGTTTCAATTAAACGACATAGCGATAAAGGATTGCTCTTTATTTCTTATATGACACACCCAACAACAGGTGGCGTTTCAGCAAGTTTCGCATCAGTTGGAGATTTGAATTTTGCAGAACCAAAAGCATTGATAGGATTCGCTGGTAGAAGAATTATTGAACAAACGATAAGTGAGAAACTACCTGATGATTTTCAAACTGCAGAGTTTCTGTTAGAACATGGACAGCTAGATAAAGTTGTACATCGTAAAGATATGTATAAAACTTTAAGTACTGTTCTTAAGATGCATTATAACGAGGTGAGTAACAATGCTTGAATTTGAAAAACCTTTAGAAGAAATTAAAGAAAAAATAGTTTCACTAAAAGCTTATCAAGAAAAACATAGTGTCAATTTAGCAGATGAAATTGAAATATTAGAAGCGACTTTAACTAAAGAAACAGAACAAATCTATAAAAATTTAAAGCCTTGGGATAGAGTACAAGTTGCTAGGTTACAAGAACGACCAACAACTTTGGATTACATTCCATACATATTTGATGAGTTCATAGAACTACATGGTGACAGAACATTTAGAGATGATCCTGCTTTAATAGGTGGATTGGCTTATTTTAATGGCTTACCAGTAACCGTTATTGGTCACCAAAGAGGTAAAGATACGAAAGATAATATTTACCGAAACTTTGGCATGGCTCATCCAGAAGGTTATCGTAAAGCTTTACGCCTTATGAAACAAGCAGAAAAATTCAACCGTCCTATCATCACATTTATTGATACTAAAGGTGCTTATCCAGGTAAAGCTGCTGAAGAACGAGGTCAAAGTGAGTCAATTGCTAAAAATTTAGTTGAAATGGCTTCTTTATCAGTTCCAGTTATATCTATCGTGATAGGCGAAGGTGGAAGTGGCGGAGCACTTGGTTTAGGTGTAACAAATCGTTTACTAATGTTGGAAAATAGTACGTATTCCGTAATCTCTCCAGAAGGTGCAGCAGCATTGTTATGGAAAGATTCTGGTTTAGCTCAAATGGCAGCAGAGACGATGAAAATTACAGCTCCTGATTTATTCAAATTAGGTGTAGTTGATGAAGTTGTAGAAGAGCCATTTGGTGGTGCGCATAAACATTTAGAAAATCAAGCTACGCTTATTAAAACGTCACTTGAAAATCATCTATCTGAACTGAAAGCTTTAACTGGTGAAAGTTTAGTTGAAGACCGCTTTAATAAGTATCGTAATATAGGAAGTTATGTTGATTAATAATATATTAGAAAAAGAAAAGTCTTTTTTATTAAGACTTTTCTTTTTCTTTGTTATATGTATATATGCATAATAGAAATAAATATTAAGCGTTTGCAATTTTTGAAAAGTTACAAAAGTTGAAATCTTTGTACAAGAAGACGTTTACATATTTAAATAACAGTAGTTTTAATGGAATCAAGCAATTATTTGTGTTATTTTTAAATTAACAAACATATAACAAGAGAGGTCTGTATATTTATGAAAAAAATTGCAGTATTGACGAGTGGTGGAGATTCACCAGGGATGAACGCAGCAATTCGTGCGGTTGTTCGTAAAGCTATTTATCATGACATTGAAGTTTATGGTGTTTACCAAGGCTACTTAGGCTTAATAAATGATAATATTGAAAAGCTTGAATTAGGTTCAGTAGGTGACATGATTCAAAGAGGTGGAACATTCCTTTATTCTGCAAGATGTCCAGAATTTAAAGAGAAAGAAGTTCGTGCTAAAGCTATCGAGAACCTTGAAAAAAGAGGTATTGAAGGTTTAGTTGTTATTGGCGGCGATGGGAGTTACCGAGGCGCACAAAGATTAAGTGAAGAAGCTAAAAATCTTCAAACTATCGGTGTTCCAGGTACAATTGACAATGATATAAATGGTACAGACTTTACAATCGGATTTGACACGGCTCTTAATACAATTATTGAGTCTGTTGATAAAATTAGGGATACAGCATCAAGTCATGAACGTACTTTTATTATCGAAGTTATGGGAAGAGATGCAGGAGATTTAGCATTGTGGTCAGGACTTGCTGCTGGAGCTGAAACAATTTTAATTCCAGAAGTTAAAGCTGATATTGAAGAAATTGCTGAAAAAATCCAACAAGGTATGGATCGAGGCAAAAAACACTCTATTATTGTATGTGCTGAAGGTGTTATGAGTGGCAATCAATGTGGTGAAGAGTTGAAGAAATTCATCAACATTGATACGCGCGTTTCATGTCTAGGACATATTCAAAGAGGTGGAACACCTTCTGGTATGGATAGAGTGTTAGCTTCAAGGTTAGGTGGATATGCAGTGGAACTGCTTATGCAAGGAGATAGTGCAAAAGCAGTTGGTATCCAGCAAAACAAGCTAACTTGCACACATTTTGATGAAATATTCCAAGCTGAACATAGTATTGATAACAAAATGTATGAATTAGCGCATCAATTATCTATTTAAATAAAGAAAATTTACGGAGGTCATTTTAAAATGAGAAAGACAAAAATTGTATGTACGATAGGTCCAGCATCAGAATCAGAAGAAATGTTAGAAAAATTAATGCTTGCAGGTATGAACGTTGCGAGATTAAACTTCTCACACGGTAGTCATGAAGAACATAAAGGTCGTATTGATACAATTAGAAAAGTAAGTGCAAGATTAAATAAAAACATTGGTATTTTATTAGATACTAAAGGCCCAGAAATCAGAACTAATAATATGAAAAATGGTTTGATTGAACTTACTAAAGGTAGTGAAGTTACAGTTAAAACAACTGAAATAGAAGGTACACCTGAAGCATTTTCTGTTACTTACGAGAAATTAGCTGAAGACGTTGAAGTCGGTTCAACAATTCTTCTTGATGACGGTTTAATTGAACTAACTGTAAAATCTGTTGACGTTAATACAGGCGATGTAGTTTGTCATGTAGAGAATACAGGAGAATTAAAAAATAAAAAAGGCGTTAACTTACCAGGTGTTAAAGTAAATCTACCAGGTATTACTGATAAAGATGCTAGTGATATTCGTTTTGGTATCGACCAAAATGTTGATTTTATCGCGGCAAGTTTCGTTAGACGTTCATCTGATGTTTTAGATATTCGTTCAATTTTAGAAGAAAAAGAAAATAACACAATTAAAATTATTCCTAAAATCGAAAATGAAGAAGGTATCGATAACATTGATGAGATCCTTCAAGTTTCAGATGGTTTAATGGTAGCTCGTGGTGATATGGGTGTTGAAATTTTACCAGAAGCAGTTCCTATGGTTCAAAAACAATTAATCCAAAAATGTAATAAATTAGGTAAACCTGTTATTACAGCTACTCAAATGTTAGATTCAATGCAAAGAAATCCTCGTTGTACAAGAGCTGAAGCGAGTGACGTTGCAAACGCAATTTATGACGGTTCAGATGCAGTTATGTTATCTGGTGAAACAGCAGCTGGATTATATCCAGAAGAAGCGGTACGTACTATGCAAAATATCGCAGTTGCAGCTGAAGAAGCACAAGATTACAAAAAATTATTATCAGATCGTTCTAAAATGATCGATACGAATTTAGTTAATGCTATTGGTGTATCAGTTGCACATACGGCTTTAAACTTAAATGTAGAGTCAATCGTTGCTGCAACTGAAAGTGGTGCTACTGCACAAACAATCTCTAAATATAGACCACAATCACATATTATTGCAGTTACACCAAACGAAACAACTGCTCGTCATATGACATTAGTATGGGGCGTATTACCAGTAGTTAAAAAAGGTAAACAAACGACTGATGAACTATTAAATAATGCAGTTTCAACAGCAGTTAATACTGGATTAGTTGATAATGGTGACTTAATCATCATCACAGCAGGTGTACCAACTGGTGAATCAGGTACAACTAACTTAATGAAAATACATTTAGTTGGTGATGAATTAGCTAAAGGTCAAGGAATTGGTCATAATTCAACAGTAGGTAAAGCTGTCGTTGTTAATTCAGCAGAAGACTTAAAAGGTAAAGATTTAAGTGAATCAATCGTCGTAACACAATCAACTGATGCAGAAATGGTTCCTTATTTAGAAAATGCTAAAGGAATTGTAACTGAAGAAGGTGGATTAACTTCTCACGCAGCTGTAGTTGGACTTAACTTAGGTGTTGCAACGATCGTTGGCGTAGAAGAAGCTCGTCAAAAAATAGTAGATGGCACATTAATCACATTAGATCCAAAACAACATAAAATTTATGAAGGATATGCTAACGTACTATAATTTCATATCAAAAATAAAAGCGTCTAGGACATTAACATCTTAGATTAATATAAAAGAGCGTAAATTCTTGGTTTTCAAGAATTTACGCTCTTTTTACTATAATGATACAAGAAACAGCATATTAGTTTGGGTAGTCTTGCAACATACAGCATGCACTTTCAAAATCGTAAGATTTTATAAAAATAACGTCTCATTTCACTGAATAAATCAGTGGAATGAAACGTTTTGTATTATTGAGGTTTAAACCCTTTTCTCTTCTGATTAAAATACATCAAAGTTAAAAAGATGAACCAAATAGGTGTAATCAATATAGCAATTAAAGTAACTTTATTCGTCATTAATAGTACGAATACAAATATAAAGAAGATTAAAGTTATCCATGCTACTGGAACACCGCCAGGTAATTTAAACTTTGATGATTTATTTAACTCTGGAGAAATTTTACGATATCTAATATAAGCAATAATAATCAATGACCATACGACTAAAAATAATACTGTTGATACAGAAGTTACATATTTAAATACTTCTCCAGCATCTTTAATCATATAGTTTAGAAGAACAGATATCATTAATAAGAAACAACTGAAAAATGTTGCTTTATAAGGGACGCCTGATTTATTTGTTTGCCCAAACCTCTTATTAGCTTGTCCATTTTGAGAGAGACCATATAGCATTCTACTATTAGAGAATATACCGCTATTACAAGATGAAGCTGCAGCTGTAAGCACAACGAAATTAATAATTGCTGCTGCAATTGGTATGCCTATAAGACCAAATAATTTAACAAATGGACTCTCTGCAGGATCTATTTGATCCCATGGTGTAATAGACATGATGATAATTAATGACCCTACATAAAAAATCATAATGCGGATAGGTACGCTATTAATCGCTCTAGGAATTGTTTTGTGAGGGTCTTTCGTTTCTCCGGCTGTTACACCGATTAATTCAATTCCTACAAATGAGAATGCAGCCATTTGGAATGATAGGAAGAATCCATTCATACCATTTGGAAAGATGCCATCATGATCCCATATGTGCGTGATAGATGCTGTACCATATGGTGTGTTATAAGCCATGACAATCATGATAACACCTACAATTATTAATGCTACGATTGTCGTAATTTTGATGATTGAAAACCAAAATTCTAATTCTCCAAATAGTTTAGCAGTCATTAAGTTCATCGTCATTAATACGAGTATTGTAAATAATGCTGTAATCCATGTCGGTATGTCTGGAAACCAAAAGCTTATGTATTTTGCTACTGCTGTAACCTCTGCCATACCTGTAACAATCCAACAGAACCAATAAGTCCATCCTGTTACGTATCCAGCAAAGGGACCTATATATGTATGCGTAACATCTGCGAATGAGTGGAAATCAGTATTTGAAAGTAGTATTTCACCTAAAGCTCTCATAAATAAAAATAGAATTAATCCTATAATAATATAGGTAAGTAGTATTGAAGGACCAGCTGAATGAATGGTTTCGCCTGCGCCTAAAAACAAACCAGTACCAATTGCCCCGCCAATTGCAATAAGCTGTACATGCCTATTGCTTAATTCTCTTTGTAAATTGTTAGACATAAATCAAAATACCTTCTTTCATATTCAATTTTTTATGTTTTTATTATGCGCTTACTGTCAGAAAATAGCAATTAAAAATTGAGCTAAAATCGAGTATAAATAAGCTATAAGAGTGATTTATTATTTTTATCATATATAATAATAAAAATGAATGGTTAATGAGCAATTATGTATAAATCTGATTTATATGGTAAGATATAATTAACTTAAAAATCCTTTATTGTTCACGTTTTGAAGGCGTATTTAATTTATTATATGAATATTATAAAAATGATAAATTTACATTGGTTTATTTTTATTCATATACAATTACTAACTTTTTTAAAGTTTCAAAGGTCTTCGCATTCACAAATGACCAGAAATTATATATAATGTAATATGAAAGCCATTACATATATGGGCAATTATTTAGTAAGGGGGATAAATTTATGGCACAAGTAGCAAAAGGATTAGAAGGTATCATTGCTTCTGAAACTCAAATTAGTTCAATAATAGACAATCAATTAACTTATGCAGGTTATGAAATAGATGATCTAACTGAAAATGCATTGTTTGAAGAGGTAATGTTTTTACTTTGGAATTTAAGATTACCTAATAAGGCAGAATTAGAAGAATTGAACAAGAAGTTATTTGATTATATGACTTTAAATCCAAGAATGTATAGTCATTTTGAAGATTATGCAACGGATAAAATTCACCCAATGACAGGGTTACGTACTTCATTATCATATTTAGCGCACTTTGATCCAGAAGCAGAAGTGTTTGATGAAGAATCTAATTATGAACGTGCAATTCGTATTCAAGCGAAAATAGCTTCATTAGTAACGTCGTTTTCACGAGTAAGACAAGGTAAGCAAATTGTGAAACCTAAACAAGACTTAACATACGCAGCAAACTTCTTGTATATGTTAAAAGGCGAAGTTCCTAGTGATGTTGAAGTTGAAGGTTTCAATAAAGCGTTAATTTTACATGCAGATCACGAATTTAATGCTTCTACATTTACAGCAAGAGTTGCCGTTTCAACATTATCAGATATGTATTCAGGGGTAACTGCAGCAGCAGGCGCGCTTAAAGGACCATTACATGGTGGTGCAAATGAGCAAGTTATGAAAATGTTAACTGAAATTGGTACTGTAGATAAAACAGATGATTATATTAAAGAAAAAATAGCAAACAAAGAAAAAATTATGGGCTTTGGACATAGAGTATACAAAAACGGAGACCCTAGAGCTAAATATTTAAAAGAAATGAGTCGTCGAATAACGGACGAATCAGGTCAAAAAGAATTATTCGAAATTTCATTACGTATAGCTGAGATCATGAAAGAAGAAAAAGGCTTATTACCTAACGTTGACTTTTACAGTGCTACTGTATACCACAGCATGGGTATTGATCATGATTTATTTACACCAATCTTTGCAATTAGCCGCATGTCAGGTTGGACAGCTCATATTTTAGAACAATACAGAACGAATAGAATTATGAGACCAAGAGCTGAATATACTGGTGAACGCAACCGTAAATACGAAGCGATTGAAAAAAGGTAATATAGTTAATATAATATAAATAACACATTTAGATGGAGGAATAATATAATGACAGCAGAAAAAATCACTACAAACCAAGGCGTATTAAATGTTCCAAACAACCCAATCATACCGTTTATTATCGGAGACGGTATCGGACCAGATATCTGGAATGCAGCAAGTAGAGTATTAGATGCAGCAGTAGAAAAAGCGTATAACGGTGAAAAGAAAATCGAATGGAAAGAAGTTTTAGCTGGTCAAAAAGCATTCGATGAAACTGGCGAATGGTTACCAAATGAAACTTTAGAATCAATTAGAGAATACTTAATCGCTATTAAAGGGCCATTAACAACTCCAATCGGTGGAGGTATTCGTTCACTAAACGTTGCTTTACGTCAAGAGTTAGACTTATTTACTTGTTTACGTCCTGTACGTTGGTTTAAAGGTGTTCCTTCACCAGTGAAACGTCCAGAAGATACAGATATGGTTATCTTCCGTGAGAATACAGAAGATATTTATGCTGGTATAGAATTCCAAGAAGGCTCAGATGATGTTAAAAAAGTTGTAGACTTCTTACAAAATGAAATGGGCGCTAAAAACATTAGATTCCCAGAAACTTCAGGTATCGGTATTAAACCAGTTTCTAAAGAAGGTACTGAAAGATTAGTAAGAGCAGCTATTAACTATGCGTTTGATAATAATCGCAGAAATCTTACTTTAGTTCATAAAGGTAATATCATGAAATTTACTGAAGGTGCATTCAAACAATGGGGTTACGATTTAGCTGAACGTGAATTCGGAGATCGTGTATTCACTTGGCAACAATATGATAAAATTGTTGAAGAACAAGGTAAAGATGCAGCGAATAAAGCACAAGAGAAGGCTGAAGCAGAAGGTAAATTACTTGTTAAAGATTCTATTGCAGATATCTTCTTACAACAAATCTTAACTCGTCCAGCTGAATTTGATGTTGTTGCTACTATGAACTTGAATGGTGACTATATCTCTGATGCGTTAGCAGCTCAAGTTGGTGGTATTGGTATTGCACCAGGTGCGAATATTAACTACGAAACTGGACATGCTATTTTTGAAGCAACACATGGTACAGCTCCAAAATATGCTGGTTTAGATAAAGTGAATCCATCTTCAGTATTATTAAGTGGCGTATTAATGTTAGAACATTTAGGTTGGCAAGAAGCTGCAGATAAAATAACTCAATCTGTTGAAGCAACGATTGCTTCTAAAGTAGTAACATATGACTTTGCTCGTTTAATGGATGGCGCTACTGAAGTTAAATCTTCAGAGTTTGCTGACGAATTAATTAAAAATTTACCATAATATAGTGTTAATTGAGGAAGGTTATTTATAACCTTCCTTTTATTATAAGGAGATGATCAATATGACAAGAAAAAAGATATCAATAATAGGAGCGGGATTCACTGGTGCAACAGCAGCTTTTATTGCAGCTCAAAAAGAGTTGGGTGACGTTGTTCTAGTCGATATGCCACAATCAGAAGATCCAACTAAAGGAAAAGCGCTCGATATTGCTGAAAGTGCACCTGTCTTAGGGTTTGATTCTAAAGTGATTGGTACATCTAATTATGAAGATACTAAAGATTCTGATGTTGTCATTATTACTGCTGGTATAGCGAGAAAACCTGGTATGTCTCGTGATGATTTAGTACAAACAAATCAAAAAGTTATGAAATCAGTAACAGAGCAGATTGTGAAATACTCGCCTAACACGATTATTTTAGTATTAACAAATCCAGTAGATGCGATGACGTATACTGTATATAAAGCATCAGGTTTCCCTAAAGAACGCGTTATCGGTCAGTCTGGTGTATTAGATACTGCTAGATTTAGAACGTTTGTTGCAGAAGCTTTAGGTTTATCTGTCAAAGACGTTACAGGTTTTGTATTAGGTGGACACGGAGATACAATGGTGCCTCTAATCAGATATTCTGCAGCTGGTGGTGTGCCATTAGAAAAATTATTATCTCAAGACAAAATTAAAGAGATCGTAGATAGAACTAGAAAAGGTGGCGCTGAAATCGTAAACCTTCTAGGAAATGGTTCAGCATATTATGCGCCTAGTGTAGCTTTAATAGAAATGACTGAAGCAATTTTGAAAGATCAAAAAAGAGTGTTGCCATCAATAGCTTATTTAGAAGGTGAGTATGGCTACGAAGATATATATTTAGGTGTACCTACAGTTTTAGGTGCCAACGGTATAGAAAGCATTATTGAATTAGATTTAACTGACGATGAGAAACAGTTATTGGACGAATCTGTAGAATCTGTCAAAACTGTTAGAGATATTTTGCAATAAACAATAAGATGAAGGCTGGTTCTGTAAAGAACCGGCCTTTATGTGTAGATAGTGTTAACTTTTTGTAAAGTTCTCTAAATATGCATTATTTTTTTAATAATTTAAGTTATAATTGTATTAAATCGCTTAAGGAGGACCTTGCATGTCACAAAAAGTATTGGTAGTAGACGATGAACAATCAATCGTCACATTGCTGAAATATAATATAGAACAAGCTGGTTACCAAGTAATCGTAGCTTATGATGGTGTTCAAGCATTAGAGAAAGTGAACGAAGAGAAACCTGATTTAGTCGTATTAGATGTCATGTTACCTGAGAAAGACGGAATTGAAGTATGTAAAACGATTCGTTCTGATAAAAATCAAGTTCCTATTTTAATGCTTACTGCAAAAGATGACGAGTTTGATAGAGTATTAGGTCTAGAATTAGGTGCAGATGATTATATGACGAAACCTTTTTCACCTCGTGAAGTGGTTGCACGTGTTAAAGCTATTTTACGACGTGTCGGTCAAGTTGAAAGCCGTAACTCAGATGACGATGAAGATATTGTTTTGGGATCTATTAGAATTAGACCTGACTTTTTCGAAGTATACAGAAACGAAGAATTATTAGAATTAACACCGAAAGAATTTGAACTTTTACTTTATCTAATAGAAAGACAAGGTCGTGTCATAACACGTGAGCATATGTTAAATTCAGTGTGGAATTATGAATTTGCTGGTGACTCTAGAATAGTCGACGTACATATTAGTCATTTGAGGGATAAACTTGAAGAAAACCCTAAACAACCTCAATTTATTAAAACAGTTAGGGGTTTAGGCTATAAGTTAGAAAGACCAAAGAACAATGATTAAATTTTATAATAAATTATTAATTATACTTACAACGGTCACTGTTGTAAGTTTTCTTATATTAGGGTTTTTCCTACATAATTCTAGTTATGATTTAATTTCTAAACAGCAACAAAAATCATTAAAGACTGAATCTAAAAATATATATGATATTGCTAAAAAAAATCCGGAAAATATAGATGAAATATTAGATGTATTTAATCAAGATATTATTTTAGAAAAAAATGATAAAATGATTTACCATTCTAATAATGTTGATACAAAACTATTTAAAAATGAAAAAGAACAAGCACTTTCAGATGCAAAAACTTTTGATGAGTATTTTGCTGTTGATAAAACAGATTCTGAAGTTATGTTTGCTAAAAAATATGGTGATTATACTATAGCTATAGCTAAACATACTGACACTATATCCATTATTCAAAAAGATATTTGGAAGTATTTATTGCTTGTCCTATTCTTCACATTACCACTTATATATTTCGTAGTTAGGTATATCAATACATCTTATATTCATCCAATTAAAGAAGTGACATATGCCACAAAATTATTAGCGTCTGGAAAATATCGAGTTAGAGTTCCTGAAAGTAATGTTAAAGAAACTAAAGAATTGTTTATTAATACAAACGAACTTGCTAGAACTTTAGACGATTTAAATAATGAACAAAAATTACAAAGAAATAGATTAGAAACAACATTAGAAAATATACCTAGTGCCACTTTGATGGTAGATAGAGAAGGCGTTATCGTCATTGCGAACAAAACATATCATGATTTATTTGATAGAGTAAGAAATGCTGAAGGTCAACTGTTTAAAGATGTTATGCCAAACGTTGAAATCACACAAATGATGAACGAGGCATTAAAATTAGAAAAACCTATGTTTGAACAAGTTGAACTCTATATTAACAATGTTCACAATAAATTCTTCGAAGTTTCAGTTATACCTGTATTATCTAGAAAAAAACGAAACTTGTTAGGTTTAGTAGTTGTTATGCATGATATAACAAAATTGAAAAAATTAGAGCATATGAGAAAAGATTTTGTTGCTAACGTTTCTCATGAATTACGTACACCTATCACATCTATAAAAGGGTTTGCTGAAACATTGTTGGACGGTGCAAAAAATGATCCAGAATCATTAGATATGTTCTTAAATATTATGCTTGATGAGTCTAATAGGATTCAATCGCTTGTTCAAGATTTATTAGATTTGTCAAAAATAGAACAAAATGACGAAATACCTAAAGAACCTATATCTTTAACAGAAATAGCTGAACATTCCATAAATACGGTTTCAACCGTTGCAACGAAAAAAGATATAGAATTGGTTAACAAAATAGAGCAAAATGTTGTTTCATTAGGTGATAAAGATAAAATGACACAAGTTATGATTAATTTATTATCAAATGCTATTAGTTATTCACCGAGATCAAGCCAAATCATCTTAACGGTTAAGGATGTAGGAGATGGACAAATTATTTCAGTTCAAGACAATGGTATTGGAATATCAGAAGATGAACAAAAACGAATATTTGAAAGATTTTATAGAGTGGATAAAGCAAGAAGTAGAGATTCAGGTGGAACAGGACTTGGATTATCGATTACAAAGCATATAATTGAAGCACACAATGGACAAATTAAAGTGGAATCAGAAGTTGGACAAGGTTCTCATTTTATCGTGAAGCTATTTAACGAATAATCTTCATACAAAATTTACAATCTATTCATACTGAATTAATCATTGATAGATAGAATAAATATAGACCCCTTCATTTTGATGATTGAGCGAAATACATATGTATTTCGCTTTTTTTATTTTATGCTAAACAATCTGATTATAGTGTGAGATATGATAAAATGAAATCAATATAGTGATGGAGGTATCCTACAGTGGAAAAATTGGTACTTATCGATGGTAATAGTTTATCATTTAGAGCGTTTTTTGCATTGCCCTTATTAACAAATAAAGCAGGCGTTTATACAAATGCAATTTACGGCTTTACGATGATTTTAGATAAAATTATAAAAGAAGAAGCGCCTACGCATTTCATGGTTGCGTTTGATGCAGGGAAGACAACGTTTAGAAATAATATGTATAGCGAATATAAAGGTGGTCGTGAGAAGACACCTGATGAGTTAAGAAGCCAATTACCATATATCCGTCGGTTGGTAGAGAGCTATCATATTAAACATTATGAGTTAGAAAATTATGAAGCGGATGACATCATTGGCACACTTTCTAAACAAGCTGATGAGAAAAATTTAAAGACGATCATTATTACGGGTGATCGTGACTTAACACAGTTAGCAAGTGAAAATGTAACGATTTATTATACTAAAAAAGGTGTAACTGACATTGATCATTATACGCCTGATTTTATTGCGGAAAAATATGATGGTTTAGTACCAAACCAAATTATTGATATGAAAGGTCTCATGGGAGACAAGTCTGATAATATTCCTGGTGTTCCTGGTATTGGAGAAAAGACTGCTATTAAATTATTGAAACAGTATGAAACAGTAGAAGGTGTTTATCAAAATATTGATGAATTAAAAACATCTAAAATGAAAGAAAAACTTATAGATAATGAAGATAATGCGAAGCTAAGTAAAGAGCTTGCAACAATTAATAGAGATAGCCCGATAGAAGTATCGATAGAAGACTTAAAGTTAACTGACGATAATGATGAAGAAAAGATTAAACTATTTAAAACTTTAGAATTCAAACAGTTACTTGATCAAATGGATACAAGTACTGAAGCTTATGATGATCGCGTAATAGAATATCAAGAACATTTAAATGATTTTGATTTTGAAAATATTACTGAAGCTGCTATACATTTTGAAACTAATGAAAATAACTATTTAAAAGCTGATGTTCTTGGCTTTGCGATTCATGCTAACGATCAAGCTTATGTTGTTTCGGCAGAAGAATTAAAAGAAAATAAAGCGTTACATGCTTGGTTAGAAAATGAAAATGTTCATTTTTCAGTTTATGATGCTAAAAAGACGATTATATTGTGTGAAAGATTAGGCATTAAAGTGAATGGCATTCAATTTGATACGATGTTAGCGAGTTATATATTAGATCCTTCAAGAGCAATTGAAGATATATATTCTGTTGTATCAGAATTTGGTGTTTATTACGTTCCTAATGATGAAAGTATATATGGCAAAGGTAAGAAATTGCATGTTCCTGAAAACGAAGTTCTTTTTGAAAGTATTGCCAAAAAAGTGACTGCAATATATGAGTCAAAAGAAAAAATGATTGAATTGCTCAAAGAAAGAGATCAATTTAGTCTTCATGATGATTTAGAGTTGCCGTTAGCTAGAGTGTTAGCTGAAATGGAACATATCGGTATTACAGTCGATAAAGAAACGTTAAAAGAAATGCAAGAAGACTTAAAAACACGACTTGATAAATTAATTGAACAAATTCACAGTCATGCTGGAACTGAATTTAATATAAATTCACCAAAACAGTTAGGTGTCGTATTATTTGAAGATTTAAAATTACCTATTATTAAAAAAACGAAGACTGGGTACTCTACAGCAGTTGATGTTTTAGAACAATTAAGAAATGAACACCCAATTATTGAAGATATTTTAGTGTATAGACAACTTGCTAAGTTACAATCGACTTATATCGAAGGTTTACAAAAAATGATTACTTCTGAAGGTAAAATTCACACAAGATTTAACCAAACATTAGCTCAAACTGGTAGATTAAGTTCAATAGAACCTAACTTACAAAATATACCGATAAGACTAGAAGAAGGCAGAAAGATTAGAAAAGCATTTCGTCCTAGTAAAGAAAATCACGTTATATTCGCTGCCGACTATTCACAAATTGAATTGCGTGTCTTAGCTGATATAACGGGTGACGAACATATGAAAGAAGCCTTTACTGCAAATGAAGATATCCATACAACTACTGCAATGCGTGTGTTTAACGTAGATAAAGACGAAGTAACGTCGAATATGAGAAGGCAAGCAAAAGCAGTAAACTTTGGTATTGTATATGGCATCAGTGATTATGGTTTAAGCCAAAGTCTAGGCATTACGAGAAAAGCTGCTAAGAAGTTTATAGATGATTATTTAGATAGTTTTCCTAAAGTAAAAGAATATATGGATACTATTGTTCAAGATGCTAAACAAAAAGGTTATGTTGAAACATTGCTTCATAGACGTAGATATACGCCAGATATTACGAATAGAAACTTTAATTTAAGAAGTTTTGCTGAAAGAACAGCAATGAATACACCTATTCAAGGTAGTGCAGCTGATATTATCAAATTAGCTATGGTTCAATTTTCTAATAAAATGAAAGATACTGACTTTAATGCTAAATTATTATTACAAGTGCACGATGAATTAATTTTTGAAGTACCTGAAGAGGAACTAGAAGCATTTAAACCATTTGTAGAAGATATCATGGATAATGCTCTCGAATTATCTGTACCTTTAAGTGTAGAGTCTAGTTATGGTGAAACTTGGTACGATGCAAAATAAGTAATAGAAGGAAGACTGAATATGCCTGAATTACCAGAAGTTGAAAGTGTTAAAAGAGTCATCACACCTAAAATATTAGGTGCGACGATACAAAAAGTAACTTTTTCAGATAAAGTTAAAATTGGAAAAGAAATTGGTAAAGAAACAATTGTTAAGGGAACTTCTTTAGAATTATTTAAAGAAAGAACTGAACATTATAAAATTGCTAGTGTATATAGAAGAAGTAAATATATTTTTATAGAAATTGAGAATGAACAAGATAACAAAATTATTATGTGTCATTTTGGTATGACTGGCGCTTTCTTTACCGTTCCTGACTTATCTAATATTGAAATAGATAATCATAGAAAGCATTGGCATGTCATTTTTGAACTAGATAATGGTTTACAACTTATTTATACAGATATACGCAGATTTGGTGAGTTAAGAGCATTGGATGAGTTAACTGAATATCCATCAGTACTTAAAATCGCACCAGAGCCTTTTGTTCAAGAGGCGTATGAATATTATCTCGACAAAATCACATCAAAGAAATTTATAAACAAGCCAATCAAAGTTGGTATTTTAGACCATACGGTTATTGCGGGTTGTGGAAATATTTATGCTTGTGAAGCTTTGCTAAGAGCAGGTGTGTTACCAACGAGAACGGTAAAAGATTTAAGTCAAGAAGAGCGAAAAAATGTATTTGATGAAGTGGTCAATGTTTTACAAGAAGGTATAGACAACGGTGGATCGAGTATATCGGATTATTATAATGCTGATGGTGAAAAAGGAACGATGCAAGATAAGCATAATATATACGGTAAAAAGGTTTGTGGTCAATGTGGAGGCCCAGTAGAACAAAAAGTGATCGCAACTAGAAATACGCATTATTGTCCAAATTGTCAAAAGTAGGTGAAACAATGGCGAGTGTAATAGGGTTAACAGGTGGAATTGCCACTGGAAAATCGAACGCTTCAAACATATTAAAAGAGCATGGATTTTATATAGTAGATGCAGATATCGCAAGTCGAAAAGCTGTCGAAAAAAATAGTACAGGACTTAAACAAGTACAAGAAGTATTCGGTGATCAAGCAATAATAGATGGAGAAATGAATAGGCAGTATGTAGGATCGGTAGTTTTTAAAGACGAATCGATGCGACTAAAGCTCAATAATATCATCCATCCAATTGTTAGAGAAATTATGGATGCAGAAAAGAAATTGGGATTAGAAAAAGGTAAAAATGTAATTATGGATATACCTTTACTGTTCGAAAACAAATTGCAAGATACAGTAGATGAAACGTGGTTAGTTTATACTACAGAAGAAACGCAAATTTCTCGTCTGAAACAACGCAACCAATTGAGTGACGACGAAGCAACTTCTAGAATACAATCACAAATGCCAATTGAAGAAAAAAAACAATTAGCAGATGAAATAATAGATAATAATGGAACATTAGAAGAATTAGCACAAAACATAGAAACATTAATTGAAAGCAAACATTTATGATGCACTTTTTTAAAAAATAGAACGCCTAATCTGTTTGAATTATCATACGGATTAGTCGTTTTTATATTGTAGATTTTGTAGTGTATATGTAGAGATGCTGCTTTATGTATACATAGATAAGCTATTTAAAAATTTTCTCAAAAACATAATAGAAAACGTTTTCAATAAACTTTTAATGTGATATACTAATTGCAATAAATAGTATATCACATTAAAAGGGGTTCTCGACTATGAAGAAAAATATTGCAATTAATGGTTTAGGAAGAATTGGAAGAATGGTATTAAGAGGTTCACTTAAATCAGATTATTTAAACATTGTGGCTATTAATGCTTCTTACCCACCTGAAACAATTGCACATTTAATAAAATATGATTCAACACATGGTAAATTAGATGGCGATATTGAAGCGGTTGAAGATGGTATTGTTATAAATGGTCATAAAATATTACTTGTTTCTGAAAGAGATCCTAAATTATTACCGTGGAGAACTTTAGGTATTGATATTGTTATTGAAGCGACTGGCAAGTTTAATCATGGAGATAAAGCTATCTCTCATATTGATGCTGGTGCTAAAAAGGTTATACTAACTGGACCTTCTAAAGGTGGGCAAGTTCAAACAATCGTTAGAGGGGTAAATGATGATTCGCTTGATTTAAAAGAGTATGACATTATTTCTAATGCGTCATGTACGACAAATTGTTTAAGCCCAGTTGCAAAAGTTCTTAATGATTCATTTGGTATTGAAAATGGATTAATGACAACAGTGCATGCTTTCACGAATGATCAAAAAAATCTAGATAATCCTCATAAAGATTTAAGAAGAGCGCGTTCTTGTGCAGATAGTATCATACCTACATCAACAGGCGCAGCGAAAGCTTTATCATTGGTACTTCCTGAATTGGAAGGCAAGATGCATGGTATGGCATTAAGAGTACCAACTTCGAATGTCTCTCTAGTAGATTTAGTTGTAGATTTGAAAACAGATGTAACTGTCGAAGATGTAAATGATGCTTTACGTCGTTCAAGTAAAGGTGCATTAAAAGGCATTATGGATGTGAGTGATGAACCGCTTGTTTCTATAGACTTTAACACAAATCCTCATTCAGCAATTGTTGATGAACAATCTACAATGGTTATTGGCTCAAATAAAGTTAAAGTGTTAGCTTGGTATGATAACGAGTGGGGCTACTCAATGAGAGTTGTTGAATTAGCTGAACAAGTTGCTAATATACTATCAGAAGTTAGAGAACAAAAAATTTCATAATAAATATAGATTGCGCAAAGAACGTAATGTGGTAAATTTAATGCCACGTTACGTTCTTTTTGCTTAAAAATTATCTTTTATAGCGTAAATGTATTAATGTATACCATATGTAAAATAGTGAGCGTTTAAAAAAATACGAAACTACTGTATAATTTGTATATGAATAATAAAAGTATATAAGAGGTGAAACGAATGAGATGTCCTAATTGTAAATATGAAAATTCTAAAGTAGTAGACTCTAGACACGCTGATGATTTAACTGCGATTAGAAGAAGAAGAGAATGTGAATCATGTGGATTTCGTTTCACAACTTTTGAAAGAGTAGAACTAACACCTTTAATTGTTGTTAAAAAAGATGGTGCTAGACAAACTTTTAATAGAGATAAAATATTGAACGGACTCGTTCGTTCATGTGAAAAAAGACCTGTGGCTTACCAAAAGCTTGAAGAAATTACAAATCAAGTAGAAAAAGAATTGAGATCTGAAGGTATAACAGAAGTATCTTCTAACGATATAGGTGAAAAAGTAATGGAACACTTAATGGAAGTGGATCAGGTTTCATATGTAAGATTCGCTTCAGTATATAGAGAATTTAAAGATGTAGATCAATTATTAAAATCGATGCAAGGAATATTGAAAGACCGAAAGTAAGGTGAGTATTAATGGCGGAATATTTTAATGGCGTAAAACCTAGCGATGGATTTTACGTTAAATCAAATTATAATTATACACATGTCCATCAAGATATATTAATCAGCTTATACACGCCATTAATTGGGACAGATGCGATTGGTGTTTATTTATATTTATCACAGTTTAATTTTCATAATGAGACAGAAGCATATAATCATTACACAATAATGAATGATTTGAAAATAAATTTATCTAGCTTTAGAGATTCATTAGATTTATTAGAAGGTATTGGTTTGCTCAAGACTTACTTTAAGACTAATCAAGAAGAGCAAACATTTATATATATGTTGGAACAACCTGCAACTACTGAGCAATTTTTCAATGATCCTTTGCTATCTGTATTTTTATATCAACAAATTGGCAAATCTAGATATCTTTCACTGAAAAATAGATATAAGGATAGCAGTATTTCAACATCTGCATATCATGAAGTTACAAAAAGTTTTACAGATGTGTTTAAAGTGCCTAAACTATCAGAAATAGGACAGCAAGATGATATTCAAATCAAACCGGATGTGAAAAATAAAGGGCTAGATTTATCAGATGTGCGATTTGACTTTGAAATGTTAGAGCTGTTATTAAACAATCATTTGATATCTAAAGAAATATTGAATAAACAAACGAAAGAAGTCATTATTCAAATTGCAACTTTATATGGCATTACGCCTGTAGAAATGAAATCAATTATTTTAAAATCTATTACGGAAAACCAAACTATTTCGTTACAAGATTTAAGAAAGCACGCGCGCTCCATTTATCAAATTGAACATGAGGGAGAACTTCCAACATTAGATTTGAAAAAAGAGAGCGTGAAAGCTAAACAAAATGATGCTAAACAAGAAGTAGATTCTTTATTATCGTGGTTTGAACTGTTAGACACTACAAGTCCAATTGAGATGTTGGCGTCATTTACAAAGTCAGAACCAACTATTTCACAAAAAAGAGTTGTAGAAGACGTTGTAACGAGAGAAAAATTGCCATATGGTGTCATGAACATATTATTGCAGTATGTAATGTTTAAAAATAATATGCAATTACCTAAAGCATACATTGAAGAAATTGCTTCAAATTGGAAGAAGTTAAAACTAACATCTGCTGAAGAAGCGTATCATTATATTAAAAATCTTGATAAACAAACAGCTGAAAAGAAAAAAGAACGAAATAATAAAGCGAATAACACATTTAAATTGAAATCAATTGAAAAAACACCTGAATGGTTATTAAAACAAAAGTCAGCTGAAACGCCAAAAGAAGAACAGAAAAATAATGAATCTGATGCTGCTTTTGAAAAACGAAAACAAGAGCTTCAAAAAGAAATGGAAGCTTTTTGGAAAGAAGGTGATCATTAATGGAACCACTAGGCCAACATTTGAAACAAAATAAAGATTTTCAAAAGAGACTAGAAAAAATAAAAAGAGAAACGTTAACGCATAAAGAAGTTAAAGCATTTTTAGATGAGCATCGATCAGAATTAACGAATGAAATAATTGAAACAGATTTAGATCAGTTACAAGCCTATAAAGACCAATCAAAATGCTGCGAAAAATGCAGTAGTTACCGTAATTGCATTAATTTTGTTAAAGGGCATGTCCCGGAATTATATATTCAAAATGATCACATAAAGACAAGGTATTTACCTTGTCCGAACAAAATTGAATATGACGAACGTAAATTTGAATCAAATCTTGTGACATCATTCCAAATGCCTGAAGAAACGTTGAAGGCAACGATTAAAGATATATACGTTGATAATGAATCTAGAATGGTTATTATTAAAAAAGCTATGGAAATATGTAATAAAATCGTTTCAGGCGAAGACACTAAAGGCCTCTATATTCATGGACCATTTGGATCGGGTAAATCATATATTTTAGGGGCGATATCTAACCAGCTTAAGTTGAAAAAGCAAGCTTCTACGATTATTTACTTACCTGAATTTATAAGAGTGTTGAAAAATGGTTTTAATGACGGTTCGTTTAGTGAACGATTTGAGTCTGCTCGTGAAGCGAAAGTGCTCATGCTAGATGATATCGGGGCAGAAGAATTAACACCGTGGGTAAGAGATGAAATTTTAGGACCTATATTACACTATAGAATGGTTCATAAACTTCCTACATTTTTTAGTTCTAATTTTAACTTCGACGAATTAGAGTTTCACCTTAGTAAAACAAGACAAGGTGCTGAAATTACGAAAGCGAGTCGTATTATGGAAAGAATCAAAACCATTACTGAAGATTATGAACTAGAAGGCAAAAACTATAGAGCTTAATTTTAGCTTGATATTTTAGATTAGAGTTGTATAATTGAGTTATCTTAAATGAATATAAAAATTTAGAGGACATGACGTCTATAAAGCATTCACAGAGAGTCTCATATCGCTGGAATTGAGATAATGCAATATAAATGGTTACTACCTCATACATGATGCGTTAATCCGCATTCGGCTCAAGACCGTTATCTTATGTAGAGTTATCGTGCTTAAATAAGCGCGTTAATGAGGGTGGTACCGCGAGAGATTTCGTCCCTTTGGATGAGGTCTCTTTTTTATGTTCTTTAATAGAAAAAATGAGGAGGAAGTCGTTATGAGTGAAATAAACATTAAATTTCCAGATGGTAGTGTGAAAGGGTTCGAGCAAGGCACAACTACAGAAGAAATAGCCCAATCTATTAGTCCAGGTTTAAGAAAAAAAGCTGTTGCCGGTAAATTTAACAACCAATTAGTAGATTTAACAAGACCTTTAGAAAATGATGGAGAATTAGAAATTGTTACACCAGGTAGCAATGAGGCATTAGAAGTATTAAGACACTCTACTGCACATATAATGGCTCAAGCTTTACAAAGATTGTATGGTGACGTGAAGTTTGGTGTTGGTCCTGTTATTGAAGGTGGATTCTATTATGACGTAGACACTGAACATAAAATATCTAGTGACGACTTCGAAACAATTGAAAAAGAAATGAAACAAATCGTGAATGAAAACTTTAAGATTGAGCGTAAAGTTGTAAGTCGTGATGAAGCAAAAGATTTCTTTACAAATGATGAGTACAAATTAGAATTAATAGATGCAATTCCTGAAGATGAGAACGTAACACTTTATTCTCAAGGTGAATTTACTGATTTATGTCGAGGCGTTCACGTACCTTCAACTTCAAAAATTAAAGAATTTAAACTTTTATCAACTGCAGGTGCTTACTGGAGAGGCGACTCTAATAACAAAATGCTACAACGTATTTATGGTACTGCTTTCTTCGATAAAAAAGAATTAAAAGCTTATCTAAAAGTATTAGAAGAAAGAAAAGAACGTGACCATAGAAAAATTGGTAAAGAGTTAGAGTTATTTACTACGAATCAAGATATTGGTGCTGGTTTACCATTATGGTTACCAAACGGTGCAACAATTCGTCGTGAATTAGAGCGTTATATCGTGGACAAGGAAGTCGCAATGGGTTATGACCATGTTTATACACCAATTATGGCAAATGTTGATTTTTATAAAAAATCTGGTCACTGGGATCATTATCATGAAGATATGTTCCCTACAATGGACTTAGGAAACGAAGAACTTGTTCTTAGACCGATGAACTGTCCTCACCATATGATGATTTATAAAAATAGCCGTCATTCATATAGAGAATTACCAATTCGAATTGCAGAATTAGGTATGATGCATAGATATGAAGCGAGTGGAGCAGTATCTGGTTTGCAACGTGTCCGCGGTATGACTTTAAATGATGCGCATATCTTTGTTAGACCTGATCAAATCAAAGAAGAATTCAAACGCGTTGTAAACATGATTCTTGATGTATATGATGATTTCGGATTCGAAGATTATACATTTAGATTAAGTTTACGTGACCCAGAAGATAAAGAGAAATATTTTGACGATGATGATATGTGGAATAGAGCGCAAGCTGTTCTTAAAGAAGTTATTGACGAAATGGAATTACCATATGAAGAAGCAATTGGTGAAGCGGCATTCTACGGTCCTAAATTAGATGTTCAAGTGAAAACAGCAATGGGTAAAGAAGAAACTTTATCTACTGCGCAACTTGATTTCTTATTACCAGAAAAATTTGATTTAACTTATATCGGTAATGACGGTGAAGAACATCGTCCTGTTGTCATCCATAGAGGTGTTATTTCAACTATGGAAAGATTCACTGCATTTTTAATAGAAGAAACAAAAGGCGTGTTCCCAATTTGGTTAGCGCCGAAACAAGTAGAAATTATTCCTGTTAATGCTGATTTACATTATGATTACGCTAGAACATTACATGATGAATTGAAATCTCAAGGCGTACGTGTTCACATCGATGATCGTAATGAAAAGATGGGTTATAAAATACGCGAAGCTCAAATGAAAAAAGTTCCATATCAACTCGTTGTTGGTGACAAAGAAGTGGAAAATCAAGAAGTAAATGTCCGCCAATATGGTTCTAAAGATTCGAAAACTGTCGAAAAAGATGAGTTCATCTGGAGCTTAGTAGATGAAATTAGATTGAAAAAGTAATAAGCTATTGAAATTCACTGTGTCATCGGGTATAGTTTTAATAGTAAATTTAATTAAATATTCCTCAGTAATGAGTTAGAGGTTGCAATATTCAATAGTAATTATTCAGAAGCGTAATGGCGCATATGTTGAAATAATGAAAGGGGATATTGCCGAAATAAATAGTAACCATGATGCTATTTATTGGGCCAGTGTTTAATAAATACTGGACTGTCACACTAAGTGATGTGCTACCAATTTGTATGGAATGAACATATATAGGTCGCATATCTTGAGGATATGCGACTTTTTTAGTGGCTCGATTGTGGAATGGAGAAAGGAAATAACAATGTCTCAAGAAAAATCAACAAACAATGTTCAAAGAAAGCTTAAAGATAGACATATATCAATGATCGCTATTGGCGGTTGTATAGGTACAGGTTTATTTATGACTTCTGGCGGTGCTATTAGAGATGCTGGACCAGGAGGGGCGCTATTAGCATATGCAATAGTCGGATTAATGGTGTTCTTTCTTATGACATCTCTAGGAGAAATGGCAACGTATTTACCGGTTTCAGGATCGTTTAGTACGTATGCGACTCGATTTGTAGATCCTTCATTAGGATTTGCGCTAGGTTGGAATTACTGGTTCAACTGGGTTATTACAGTTGCAGCTGATATTACGATAGCTTCTCAAGTTGTCAGCTATTGGGAACCGCTTGAAATTATTCCATCGTGGCTATGGAGTGTAATATTTATGGCCATTATATTCGGTTTAAATGCTCTTTCTGTTCACGTGTATGGAGAAAGTGAATATTGGTTTGCCTTCATTAAAGTTGCTACAGTTATTATCTTTATTGGAGTCGGTTTATTAACAATATTCGGTTTGTTAGGCGGAGAATATTTAGGATTCAATAACTTCGTAGCAGGTGATGCACCATTCTTAGGTGATTCTAATGTTAATACATTCTTGCTCGTGTTAGGTGTATTCTTAGTAGCAGGATTCTCCTTCCAAGGTACAGAACTCATCGGTATTACAGCTGGTGAATCTGAAAATCCTGAGCGCGCTGTACCTAAAGCGATTAAACAAGTATTCTGGAGAATTTTATTATTCTATATTTTA
This sequence comes from Mammaliicoccus sp. F-M27, assembly GCF_022387115.1. Lineage (NCBI taxonomy): Bacteria > Bacillati > Bacillota > Bacilli > Caryophanales > Staphylococcaceae > Mammaliicoccus > Mammaliicoccus sp. F-M27. The sequence goes on from NZ_JAJNIE010000001.1 coordinate 194,349, forward strand.
GCAATTTTTGTAATTGGTATGATCATTCCTTATACGAACCCTAATTTAATGGGTGGAGATGAAGTGGCTAAATCGCCATTTACACTCGTATTCGAAAACGCTGGTTTAGCATTTGCAGCTTCATTTATGAACGCAGTAATTTTAACATCCGTATTATCAGCTGGTAATTCTGGTATGTATGCTTCAGTGAGAATGCTCTTCTCTATGAGTAAAGATAAACTTGCTTCACCTGTATTTTCAAAAACAAATAAATTCGGTGTTCCTTATACAGCGCTTATGGCTACAGCAGTCGTTGTTGTCATTATATTTGCGATTGAGCACTTAAGTGGTGGTGCATATGAATATATTATCGCTGCTTCAGGTATGACAGGATTTATTGCTTGGTTAGGTATAGCAATTAGTCACTATAGATTTAGAAGAGCTTTTGATATTCAAAATTATGATAAAACAAAATTAAAATATACAGCTAAATTGTTCCCATTCGGACCACTATTCGCTTTTGCACTTTGTGCGGTTGTAATTGTTGGTCAAGATGTTGATTTCATTCAAACAGGTGAGTTTGAACCTAGAAGATTCTTTATCACATATATGGGTATTCCAGTATTTTTAGCATTCTTTATATTCCATAAAGTGAAATATAAAACAAAAATGATTCCACTTAAACAAGTTGATTTAAGTCAAGACGTGGATATGAAAGTATTTGAAAAGAATATTAAATAAAGATTGACATGAACGTTTATAATTGGTAAGATAAGTCTTGTTGAATACGAAACGGACCAAGTAGAAGCATACCCGCTTCTCACCTGTAGTGACGCGTAAAGCTGTTAGCAGGTACAATAAACCTTTAATGTTTATGGATGAGAGCGGGTGCATTGTGCATTCGTTCTTTTTTTTCTTGGACGACTTCGTAAAATTCTAGGAGGTGTCAACCATAGCTAAAGATCAGACTCAAATTAATGACAAAATTCGTGCGAAAGAACTTCGCCTTATAGGTCAAAATGGTGAACAAATTGGTGTTAAATCTAAAATTGAAGCAATTGAAATGGCTGAAAGAGTAGATTTAGACGTAGTAATCGTAGCACCAACTGCAAAACCACCTGTTGCAAGAATTATGGATTATGGTAAATATAAATTCGAACAACAGAAAAAAGAAAAAGAAATGCGTAAGAAACAAAAAGTAGTTAATGTTAAAGAAATTCGATTAAGTCCAACTATCGAAGAACATGACTTTGAAACAAAATTAAAGCATGCTCAAAAATTCTTATCTAAAGAAGATAAAGTTAAAGTATCTATTAGATTTAGAGGTCGTGCGATTACGCATAAAGAAATTGGTCAACGTGTGTTAGAACGCTTTGCAGAATCTTGTAAAGATATAGCAACAGTTGAGCAAAGACCTAAAATGGAAGGGCGTTCAATGTTCTTAATGTTATCGCCAATTTCAACTGAAAAATAAACCGAAATAATAGGAGGAAATCTCAATGCCTAAAATGAAAACTCATCGTGGAGCAGCTAAACGTGTTAAAAGAACTGGTTCAGGTCAATTAAAACGTTCTAGAGCGTTCACTTCACATTTATTTGCAAACAAATCTACTAAAGCGAAACGTAAATTACGTAAAGCTTCATTAGTTTCTAAATCAGATACAAAACGAGTTAAACAAATGTTAACGTACGTAAAATAATAAACATAGCGGACTAATGGTCCATTTTAAGGAGGAATTATAATGCCACGTGTTAAAGGTGGAACAGTGACGAGAGCTCGTCGTAAAAAAGTTTTAAAATTATCTAAAGGTTACTTTGGATCAAAACATACATTATATAAAGTTGCTAAGCAACAAGTTATGAAATCAGGTAACTATGCTTACCGTGACCGTCGTCAGAAAAAACGTGAATTCCGTAAATTATGGATTGCACGTATCAATGCGGCATCTCGTCAAAACGACATCAGCTATAGCCGTTTAATGAATGGTCTTAAATTAGCTGGTATTGATATCAACCGTAAAATGCTTTCTGAAATCGCTGTTTCAGATGAAAAAGCATTTGCTGAATTAGCTACTAAAGCTAAAGACGCTTTAGCTAAATAATAGCTGTTCATATATGCAATTTAAACTGTCGATAAAGGATTGAACTTTATCGACAGTTTTTTTATGAAAAAAGGGAGGAATAGCCCCATCTCCTTTACGCTTTATATTCCCTTTGATAAAATAGTGTAGAAAAAAGAATAAGGAGAATAATATGTCTAAATTTGATGAAATGATAACAGTTGTACTAAGAAAGACAATTTTTAATGATGAAGCGTATCAATTCGATGGCTTTAAATCAATTCAAGATGAAGAAACAAAATATATTTATGAAACAATTAATCAATATGAAACAAAGAGACGTGGAGATATGGAGGAAGACCCTTCGTATAAACAATTGATTTCGTATTGCATATTAGAAAATGAGAATGACGAAGTATTGGTTTATGAACGTTTAACTGGTGGTGGTGAAGGTAGACTTCATGGCTTAAGTTCAATTGGCGTAGGAGGACATATGAATGATGTTCCTGGCGCTACTAATGTTGAAGAAGTCATAAGAGAAAACGCAGCACGTGAACTAGAAGAAGAAGTTGGTTTAAATAAACAAGATGTAGAAAATATGGAATTAATCGGCTTTATCAACGATGATCAAAATGAAGTTGGAAAAGTTCATATAGGTGTTGTCTTTAAATTAAAAGTTGATAAAGAAAGTGTAGAAGCTATCGAGACTGATACATTGAAAATCAATTGGGTTAATCAATCAGAATTGTCGCATAATGAAAACTATGAAACATGGAGTAGTCTTATTATAGACGGCATATATAGAAGAGGTGAGTAACCTTGAGTGAAATCATTCCATTTCCAAAATTGAAAAATCAGCTCATTACGAGTATTAATCAAGCAATAAAAAATGGACAGTTTGATGAAGCTTATCAAACGTTTGAATTATATGAACAACATTTTGCGATGGATGAAGAACTTTCATTAAAAAAATGTGAAGTCTTAAAAGAGTGTGGCCATTATTTAGAATTAAGAGAAGAAGCAAGTATATTGTTAAATCAAGGACATGATTATTACGATAAAATTGTTGTTTATTTTGTCGAAAGCTTATATTATTTAGAACAGTATCAAACAGTAGTTGAAATCATTAATCAAATTAAAGATGAAAACATTGAACATTCTACTAGAATGTCGCTACTTCCAATTCAAGATATGGCAAAAGATAAACTCGACCAAAGACAACTTAAAGCTTCAGAGGTATTAAGAACGTTTCAAGAAACACAATTTGAAGAGCAAATTAATCTATTGATAGATTTAATTGATAATCACTTAGGTGTATTTAACTTAACGTTAGCTCAAATTATAGAGAACGAATCACTGCATCCTAATGTACAAAGTTTAATTTTAGAGTATTTGAGATTAGGCGAATGGTCTGCAGATGTAAAATTTGAAAAGCTAAACGAGATTATAACCGTTAACCCCATCGAATTAGATGGCATTGAAAGAACGAGCATTAACAAAAATATCATTCCTAAAATAATAGATCAACTTGAAATTGATAGTCCTTCATCAATTGAATTAGCTAAAAGTTTACTGAATCAACACGCTATAGTAATGTATCCAATTACGTTTAGTGAGATAAAAGATGAAAATTTAATTGCGTGTTACTTGAAACTTTTATCAGAACGTTTTAATATAGACGCTAACTACAAAAGTGTAAATCAAGATGATTGGCAAAAATTTATTGATTTTATTCAAAAATTGTAATGAATATAAACACTATAGTTGAAACATCAGAAAGCTATGTTATAATTAAAGAGTTGAAAATTAATAAAATTAGGATAATCACGGAGGTTTTTATTCATGACAGCAACATGGGAAAAGAAAGAAGGTAACCAAGGTTTATTAACTGTTACGGTTCCTACAGAAGAAGTAAATAAAGGTTTAGACAAAGCATTCAAAAAAGTTGTTAAAGAAATTAATGTACCTGGCTTCCGTAAAGGTAAAATGCCAAGACCATTATTCGAACAAAGATTTGGTGTTGAATCATTATACCAAGACGCATTAGATTTCATTTTACCTGAAGCATACGGTAATGCAGTTGAAGAAGCAGAAATCAATCCAGTTGATCGTCCGGAAATTGACGTTACACAAATGGAAAAAGGTAAAGAACTTATCTTTGAAGCTACTGTAACAGTTGAACCAGAAGTTGAATTAGGTGACTATAAAGGTCTAACTATAGAAAAACAAGATCGTGAAGTAACTGACGAAGAATTCGACAAAGCATTAGAAGACGCAGTGAGTCGTCAAGCTGAATTAACAGTTAAAGATGGCGAAATCGCTGAAGGCGACGTTGTAAACATTAACTTTGATGGTTATGTTGACGGTGAAGCTTTTGAAGGCGGACAAGCTGAAGGTTACGATCTTGAAATTGGTTCTGGATCATTTATTCCAGGATTTGAAGAACAACTTATTGGTCTTAAAGCGAATGATAGCAAAGATGTTGTTGTCACTTTCCCTGAAGAATATCACGCTGAAGAGTTAGCTGGTAAAGAAGCAACATTCAAATGTGAAATTAATGATGTGAAATCAAAAGAAATTCCAGAATTAGATGATGAATTAGCTCAAGAGCTTGATGAGTCAATTAAAACTGTAGACGAGTACAAAGAAAAATTACGTAAAGATTTAGAAGATGCGAAAGTAAATCAAGCGGAAGCAACTGAAAAAGAAGAAGCGATCACTAAAGCTTCTGACAATGCTAAAGTTGAAATTCCTGAAGCTATGATTAACACTGAATTAGATCGCATGATGCAAGAATTCGAACAACGTATATCACAACAAGGTTTAAACCTTGAATTATACTATCAATTCTCAGGTCAATCAGAAGAAGAACTTAAAGCACAAATGAAAGAAGACGCTGAAAAACGCGTTAAAACTAATTTGACTTTAAAAGCTATCGCTGATGCAGAGAATATTGAAGTTTCTGATTCAGATGTTGAAGCAGAATTGACTAAAATGAGTGAACAATTTGGATTATCTGTTGAAGATATTAAATCAACATTAGGTAATAACGACATTTTAATTAACGACCTAAAAATCCAAAAAGTTATTGACTTATTAGTTGCTGAATCAGTTGGAGAATAATTGTTATTCAGTATTAAATTAATTATAGTAGCAGAATTTTTCTGCTACTATTCTTTTTTTAGTTCGTTTAATTTGAAAAAGTAAAAAACATTTAGTATAGTCTAAAAAGAATAGGGGTGTAAAAATGTTTAAATTTAACGATGGTGAAGAAAACTTAAAATGTTCTTTCTGTGGTAAAGAGCAGGATCAAGTTAAAAAACTTGTAGCTGGTAGTGGTGTATATATTTGTAATGAATGTATAGAACTTTGTTCTGAAATAGTAGAAGAAGAATTGAAGTCACAAGAGCCAGAACAATTTACTGAAGTTCCTACACCTAAAGAAATTATGGAACAATTAAATGATTATGTTATTGGACAAGAAAATGCTAAAAAATCATTAGCAGTTGCTGTCTATAACCATTATAAACGTGTTCAACAACCTTCAGAAAGTGAAGATGGTGTTGATTTACAAAAAAGTAATATCGCATTAATTGGACCTACTGGTAGTGGTAAAACATTACTAGCTCAAACATTAGCTAGATCTTTAAATGTTCCATTTGCTATTGCAGATGCAACGAGTTTAACAGAAGCTGGTTATGTAGGTGAAGATGTAGAGAATATATTATTAAGATTAATCCAAGCAGCAGACTTTGATGTTGAAAGCGCTGAAAAGGGTATTATATATGTTGATGAGATTGATAAAATCGCACGTAAATCTGAGAACGCATCTATAACAAGAGATGTTTCCGGTGAAGGTGTTCAACAAGCATTGCTTAAAATATTAGAAGGTACTACAGCAAGTGTACCGCCACAAGGTGGCAGAAAACATCCTAACCAAGAGTTTATTCAAATAGATACAACTAATATTCTATTTATTCTTGGTGGTGCGTTTGATGGTATTGATGAAGTTATCAAACGTAGATTAGGTGAAAAAATAATTGGTTTCAGTAGTTCAGGTGAAGAAATTAGCGATGAAGAATCATTGTTATCACAAATCAGACCGGAAGATTTACAGTCTTATGGTTTAATCCCTGAATTTATCGGTAGAATTCCAATTGTAGCTAATTTAGAAACGTTAGATGTTGACGCATTGAAAAACATTTTAACTCAACCTAAAAACGCATTAGTAAAACAATATACTAAAATGCTTGAATTAGATGATGTTGAATTACAATTCGATGAAGAAGCACTAACAGCGATAAGCGAATTAGCTATAGAACGTAAAACAGGCGCGCGTGGATTGCGTTCTATTATTGAAGAAGCTTTAATTGATATCATGTTTGATATTCCATCAAGTAGCGATGTTAGCAAAGTTGTCATCACAGAAAATACAATTAGAGATAATAAATTACCTAATTTATTTGATAGTGAAGGTAACTTAATAAATGATGAAAAGACATCAGCATAACTATAAATGATCTATAAGAGGCTGGGACAAATTATTTGTCTCAGCCTCAATCATTTATAATGGGTGGTACAATGAAATCTTATTTCAACATTAGATTTCTGTTTCGCTCCGTTTTGCTTTGTTTAAAATATAAGCAATATAAGATATAATAAAAGAAACAAACTTGTAGGAGAAAACAATGAAAATTAATCCGAATAACGTAGATATTATAATAAGCGCAGTTGATCCAAAGCAATATCCTGAAACTGGTTTACCTGAGATAGCGCTTAGTGGACGTTCTAATGTTGGTAAATCAACGTTCATTAATACACTAATCTCAAGAAAAAAAGTAGCAAGAACTTCATCTAAACCAGGGAAGACGCAAACATTGAACTTCTTTAACGTAGATGAACAACTTATTTTTGTAGATGTGCCAGGCTATGGTTATGCAAAAGTAAGTAAAAAACAAAGAGAACAATTTGGTAAAATGATAGAACAATATTTAACGACTAGAGACGAATTGAAATGTGTAATTCAGCTAGTAGACATTAGACATAAACCAACACAAGATGATGTATTGATGTATAATTACTTAAAACATTTTGAAATTCCTACAATCATTATCGCAACTAAAGAAGATAAAATACCTAAGGGCAAAGTTCAAAAACATTTAAAAATTATACGACAAACTATGGAAGTTGATTCTGAGGATAAGTTAATAAGTTATTCATCTGTTAAAAAAGAAAAGACAGACAATATTTGGGCGTTATTGTCACAATATATTTAAACAAAATCCTCACATTCCTAGATTAGAAATGTTATAATTTAGGCATTGGACATAAATTAATGGGGGCGTTAGAAGTGCATGTTGTTGTAGTAAGTGTAAACTATAAGACTGCAGACGTTGCGATGCGTGAAAAATTAGCGTTTAATGATCAAGAAATAGAGAACGCGCTCGTAGCTCTAAGTAATAAAAAATCAATATTAGAATGTGTAATCTTATCAACATGTAATAGAACTGAAGTATATGCTGTTGTAGATCAAATGCACACAGGTAAATATTATATTCAGTCATTTTTAGCTGACTGGTTTGATCAATCATTAGACACAATTAAAGCTTATACAAATGTGTTAACTGAGAATGATGCAGTGGAACATTTGTTTAGAGTGACATCAGGTTTGGATTCAATGGTCCTAGGTGAAACACAAATATTAGGACAAATGAAAGATGCGTTTCAAATTGCACAAACTGAAGTTACAACAGGTACGATGTTTAATCGATTATTCAAACAAGCAATTACGCTAGCTAAGCGTGGTCATCATGAAACAGATATTGCATCTAATGCTGTGTCGGTTTCTTATGCTGCAGTAGAGTTATCTAAAAAAGTGCTAGGTAAATTAGACAATAAGAAAGCACTGATCATTGGTGCTGGTGAGATGGCAGAATTAGCAGTTGCAAACCTTAACGGTAGTGGCGTAAATGACATTACGGTAATCAATCGTACTGTTGCTAAAGCAGAAGCATTAGCAATGCAGTATAAAGGCGTAGCTAAAGGCATCAATGAATTACAATGTTCATTGATGGAAGCTGATATTGTTATTAGTTCTACAAGTGCAGAACATTATGTCTTAACTAAAGAAATGATGCAAGATGTAGAACGTTTTAGAAGAAACAAGCCACTTGTATTAATCGATATTGCTGTGCCTAGAGATATTGACCCTGCAGTAAATGATCTAGATTTAATGTTTAACTATGATGTAGATGATTTAAACGGACTAGTAGACGCAAACCTAGCAGAACGTGAACAAGCAGCTCGTGAAATTGAATTACTCATTGCAAAAGAAATAGATAAACATGAAGAATGGGTAAACATGTTAGGTGTTGTACCTATTATTACAGCGCTTAGAGATAAAGCGTCACATATACAACAAGATACTATGGAAAGTGTAGAAAGAAAGCTTCCTGATATGACTGAAAGAGAAAGAAAAGTTATATCTAAACATATGAAGAGTATCGTTAATCAGCTATTAAAAGACCCGATTACACAAGCTAAAGAATTATCAACGGATAAAAAATCAAAAGAAAAATTAGAATTATTCCAAGAAATTTTTAATATCACAAATGAAGTAGAGCAAATTAATGAAACTAAGAAAGAAATAAAGAGAGGTCAATTGTCTACAAGCACAGTTGAATCTTAATTTAAATATATGGTGATGCTATGCAAGATATAATTGCGGTACGTTTGCATGAAATTGTATTAGTCATTTACATGATATGTTTAGGGTGCTATTTCTATGACTTTATTCAAAAAAATTCTAAAGTAAGAACGTTTGGGTACTACGCACTAGGGATTGTTTGGATTTTTCAAACAATCTTTTTGTGCATGTATATTGTGACAACAAAACAATTCCCAATCTTGACTATATTTGAAGGTTTTTATTTTTATACATGGATGATTATTACAGTTTCATTAGTTATAAACTATTTTAAATCAACAGATTTAACAGTATTTATTATTAATCTAATTGGATTTGTATTCTTAGTTATTCATACATTTAGACCTGAGCAATATGATACAGAAAATACTGCTTCTAATATTATGAATGAATTGCTATTAATACATATATCTTTAGCAATTTTAAGTTACGTTCTTTTTGCATTAAGTACATCACATGCAATATTGTATTTACTTCAAAGAAAGAACTTAAAAGAGAAAAAGTTTAACCAAAAGTTCTTTAGAATGGGTAGTATTGAACAATTAGAACAAAATGTTTTTAGATTCTCTTTAGTAGGATTTTTAGTACTGCTCATCAGTTTAATATTAGGCATTCAATGGGGCTTAATTATAATTGGTAGTGAGATTTGGATAGATATGAAAGTGATAGGATCATTAATAGTCTTGTTATTATACGGTGTTTATTTATTTTTAAGAGTGAGAAAATCTGTTAATACTAAAACATTAGTCATAGCGAATATTATGATATTTTTAGTGTGTATGATAAATTATTTGGTGGTCTCAAAATTTTCAGGATTTCATCAATGGTTTAACTAAACAATGATGGAGGAAGTTATGCGTAAAATTATTGTAGGTTCTAGAAAAAGTAAATTAGCAATGACGCAAAGTCAGCAATTTATAGATAAATTAAAAGAAACATATCCAGAATTAGATATTGAAATCAAAGAAATTGTTACTAAAGGTGATAAAATAATTGATGTTCAATTGTCTAAAGTTGGAGGTAAAGGTTTATTCGTAAAAGAAATCCAACAAGCATTATTTGATCGTGAAATTGATTTTGCGATTCATTCGCTAAAAGATGTTCCTAGTGAATTGCCTGAAGAGCTCACACTTGGATGTGTACCTGAACGCGAAAATCCTTTTGATGCTTATATCGCTAATAATCACGTAAAACTTTCAGATCTAAAGCCAGGTAGTATAGTAGGCACAAGTTCTTTAAGACGTGGTGCACAAATATTAGCTAAATACCCTCATTTAGAAATTAAATGGATTAGAGGTAACATTGATACACGTTTGAAAAAATTAGAAACAGAAGATTTTGATGCGATTATCCTTGCCGCTGCAGGATTAAAACGAATGGGCTGGAGTGAAGACATCGTTACTGAATATTTAAAAGAAGATACGATGGTTCCAGCTATTGGTCAAGGTGCGTTAGGTATTGAATGTAGAAGCGATGACAAAGAATTATTAGATATTCTGAAATCCGTTCACGATGATACAGTAGAAACATGTGTTACATGTGAAAGAACATTTTTAAGTGAAATGGATGGAAGTTGTAAAGTTCCAATTGCAGGCTATGCAACTAAAGAAGGAAATGAAATTTCATTTACTGGATTGATAATGTCACCTGATGGTAAAGAAAGATATGAATGTACGAAAGTAGGCACCGATCCAGTAGAAATCGGTAAACAAGTGTCTGAAGAATTAAAAGCTCAAGGTGCATATGAAATTATTAAGAAATTAAATGAAGAAGCATAATAAGGAGTCGTTAAAATGAAGCCGATTATAGTGGTTACAAGTACAAGAACTGTTCAACGCGAAGATGTAGAGATTCGACATTATCCATTTATAGATATTGTTCCTATCCAATTTGAGCAGTCTTGTTTAAAACCCCACTATGATTGGCTTATTTTTACGTCTGTTAATGCTATTAAAATTTTCGAACCGTATTTAGCGAGTATTCGTGTGAATCATATTGCAGTCATTGGATCTAAAACTAAAAAGATGGCTGAGAAGCTGAATATTACAGTTGATACAATGCCGGAATCATACACACAAGAAGGTTTAATAGATGAATTTAAAAATAAACTATACAATCAATCTGTATTGATTCCATGTAGTAAACTTGCGAGAGATAAATTAACGACGCAATTATCTGAATGGAGTAATCAAGTACAAAGGTTGCACATCTACGAACCTGTGACAAATACCGAAAATGTTAATAAAGTTCACGAACTTATTAAAAATAATGAAGTGACACACGTTACTTTTTCAAGTTCATCAGCAGTATCAAGTTATTTTGACAAACATAAAGTAATCAACGATGCAGTAAAGGTTTATGCAATTGGAGAAATTACACAACGAAAATTAAATACATATCATCAACCTTCTAAAATAGCATCAGAATACACTTTGGAAGGTATGATAAATACAATTTTGAAAGAGGTAGAATTATGAAATTTGATAGACACAGAAGACTTAGATCATCACAAGTAATGAGAAATATGGTGAAAGAAACATATGTCCATAAATCTGATTTAATTTATCCAATATTCGTAATCGAAGAAGACAACATTAAGAATGAAATTACATCAATGCCTGGTATATATCAATTAAGTTTAAATCTTTTAGAAGAAGAACTGAAAGAAGCTTATGATTTAGGTGTTAGAGGTGTTATGTTCTTTGGTATACCTAATGAGAAAGATGCATGTGGTACGGGTGCATTTATTGATGATGGCATTATTCAAAAAGCAACTCGACTATCTAAAAGTAAATTCCCAGATTTATTAGTTGTAGCAGATACGTGTCTTTGTGAATACACTGATCACGGACATTGCGGTGTTATAGATGAAGAAACAAACGATGTAGATAATGATAAATCATTAGAATTACTTGTTAAAACTGCAGTTTCACAAGCGAAAGCAGGAGCAGATATCATTGCGCCAAGTAATATGATGGACGGATTTGTAGCTGAGATTAGAGAAGGATTAGATCAAGCTGGATTTATAAATATCCCTATTATGAGCTACGGTATCAAATATGCATCTAGCTTTTACGGTCCATTTAGAGAAGCAGCTGATGGCGCGCCTTCATTCGGTGACCGCAAAACATATCAAATGGATCCAAGCAACCGTTTAGAAGCATTTAGAGAACTAGAAAGTGACATTAAAGAAGGTTGTGACATGATGATTGTTAAGCCAGCTTTAAGTTATTTAGATATTATAAGAGATGTACGTAATCGTTCTGACTTGCCTATTGTTGCATACAACGTAAGTGGTGAATACAGCATGACAAAAGCTGCAGCATTAAACGGTTGGATTGATGAAGAGAAAATCGTTATGGAACAAATGATATCAATGAAACGTGCTGGAGCAGACATGATTATAACTTATTTCGCAAAAGATATATGTAAATATCTAGATGGAGGAGAATATTAATATGAGATATGAACAATCGATAGATGCATATAAAGAAGCAGTAGATTTAATGCCAGGTGGCGTCAATAGTCCGGTTCGTGCATTTAAATCAGTAGATACGCCACCAATCTTTATGGATCACGGTAAAGGATCAAAAATTTATGATGTAGATGGTAATGAGTATATAGATTATGTATTAAGTTGGGGACCTTTAATTTTAGGCCATACACATGAAAAAGTTAAAGCTGCATTACATGAAGCGGTAGATAAAGGATCTTCATTTGGCGCTTCAACAGAACTTGAAAATAAAATGGCTCAGCTTGTAATTGACCGTGTACCATCTATTGAAATGGTAAGAATGGTTTCTTCAGGTACGGAAGCAACATTAGCAGCTTTACGTCTTTCAAGAGGTTTTACTGGTCGAAATAAAATTTTGAAATTTGAAGGTTGCTATCACGGACACAGTGATTCATTACTTATTAAAGCAGGTTCAGGTGTAGCAACTTTAGGTTTACCTGACTCTCCAGGAGTACCTGAAGGAACTGCTAAAAATACTATAACCGTTCCTTATAATGATATTGATGCAGTAAAAGTTGCATTCGAACACTTCGGTGATGATATTGCAGGGGTTATCGTTGAACCTGTTGCAGGTAATATGGGTGTAGTACCGCCAGTAGAAGGATTTTTAGAAGGACTACGTGAAATTACAACAGAATATGGCTCAGTCTTAATATTTGATGAAGTTATGACTGGATTTAGAGTTGGATATAACTGTGCACAAGGTTATTACGGCGTTACACCAGACTTAACTTGTTTAGGTAAAGTAATTGGTGGTGGATTACCAGTCGGTGCATTTGGTGGTAGAAGAGATATCATGGAAGAAATAGCACCAGTAGGAAATGTTTATCAAGCTGGTACATTGTCAGGTAATCCATTAGCTATGACGAGCGGTTATGCAACATTAAATGAATTAACAGAAGATAGCTATCGTTATTTCAATGAATTAGGAGATTTACTTGAAAATGGTCTTAAAGAAGTTTTTGCTAAACATGAAGTGCCAATTACGGTAAATCGTGCTGGCTCAATGATTGGATACTTCTTAAATGAAGGGCCAGTAACAAACTTTGATGAAGCTAATGCATCAGATTTAGAATTATTTAGCAACATGTATAGAGAAATGGCTCAAGAAGGCGTATTCTTGCCACCATCTCAATTCGAAGGAACTTTCTTATCTACTGCTCATACTAAAGAAGATATAGAAAAAACAATTCAAGCGTTTGATACTGCGCTTGCTAGAATTACAAAATCATAAAAGATGCCTCAATTTATATTTTTAAAATATTTTAATTTCACATGAGGTGTTAATTAATGAATAGTAATAAGTGGAACATTATAATCGTAAGTTTGTTAGCTATAATACTGGGTTATTTACTCCAAAGTATTCATATGATTTTACCTTGGTTGTTTGGTCCAATATTCGCGAGTATTATCGTTATAAAACTATTGAAACGTTCGATTAAATGGCCAAATTGGCTAGGTAATATAGGATTGCTCATTCTTGGTGTTCAAATGGGCTCGACTTTCACACGTGATGTACTTCATGATGTGAAAGATGAATGGCTACAAATTGTATTAATGACCGTATTGATTTTATTACTCGCTTTAATTATATCAATCGTCTTTAAAAAAATAGCCAATGTAACATTTGAAACAGCATTGTTAAGTGCCATTCCAGGTGCTTTAAGTCAAATGGTCGTTATGGCTGAAGAGAACAAAAAAGCAGACTTACTTATCGTTACACTTACGCAAACATCGCGAATTATGTTTGTTGTAATACTTGTTCCTATTATTTCTTCAATATTTGGTAGTCATGGCGATAGCTTAAGACATGCGGACTCAGCACCTTCAATATTTACAGTGTTAGATCTAACAGGATATATCACTTTAATAATAGGAATAGCGATTCTCTTTTTAATATTTTACAAAATAAAATTTCCTGTTCCACATTTACTGGCACCTATTCTTGTGCTTCTTATTTGGAATTTATACACCGAGCAAGTTTTTGCTTTAGATTATCCATTAATCGTTATTGCTCAAGTGTTATTTGGGATAAGAATAGGTGTTCAAATATCTGATTTAATCAATAATCTAACTAAAAAGACAGTGTTTGCAATAGCATTTCAAAATGTGTCATTAATTATTGGCGCATTTTTACTTGTATTTATATTTGATCTTTTTATGGATGAAAATATTAATGATTTGTTTTTAAGTGCTGCACCTGGTGGCATGGCACAAATTATAGTTGTTGCCCTTGAAACCGGGGGAGATGTTGCAATGATTTCAAGTTATCATATATTTAGGATATTCTTTATATTATTATTTGTTGCACCGTTAATAAAGATTTTCTTAACATCTCGATCTAAGAAATACAGGAATTAAGATGAATCAATATTGACTTATATAGAAAGTGCTTATATTATTAAAGTAATTAAATATTTAACAAGGAAGAGTAAATCATTAATTATTAACAGAGAGTGCATGGTCGGTGTGAATGCATATTAATGATGATTGAAGGTAGCCTTAATTTGAACGTTAATTGAAACTAAGTAGGTTAATGCGTGTGCGAGCGATAATCGTTAAAGTGCAATATAAGAAATTATATTGAATTTAGGTGGTACCACGGTTTAACCCGTCCTATATTTATAGGACGGGTTTTTTATATTTTAAAGAGGAGTGATTATTAATGGAAATGGAACCTAAATATAACCCAAAAGAGGTTGAAGAAGGCCGTTATCAACATTGGCTAGATAAAGATTATTTTAAACCAAGTGAAAATAAAGACAAAGAGACATACACTATTGTCATTCCACCGCCAAATGTAACGGGTAAGCTACATTTAGGTCATGCTTGGGATACAACTTTACAAGATATTTTAACTAGAATGAAGAGAATGCAAGGGTACGACACATTGTATTTACCTGGTATGGACCATGCTGGTATTGCAACGCAAGCTAAAGTAGAAGGAAAATTAAGAGAACAAGGCTTAACGAGACATGACTTAGGTAGAGAAAAGTTTCTTGAACAAGCTTGGTCATGGAAAGAAGAATATGCAGATTTTATTCGTGCACAGTGGGCTAAATTAGGTTTAGGATTAGACTATAGTCGTGAACGTTTCACTTTAGATGAAGGACTATCACAAGCAGTTAAAAAAGTGTTTGTTGATATGTATAATAAAGGTCTTATCTATCGTGGTGAAAGAATTATCAACTGGGATCCACAAACAAAAACAGCTATTTCTGATATAGAAGTAATCCATGAAGATATAGCAGGACATTTTTATCATATTAAGTATCCTTTTAAAGAAGGAGAAGGTGCAATTGAAATTGCGACGACACGTCCTGAAACGATGCTAGGAGATACAGCAATTGTTGTTAATCCTAACGATGATCGTTACAAACACTTAATCGGTAAATCAGTTATTTTACCTATAATTGGTCGTGAACTTCCTATTATCGGCGATGAATATGTTGATATTGAATTTGGTAGTGGGGCAATGAAAGTAACACCTGCTCATGACCCTAATGACTTTGAAATCGGTGAAAGACACCAACTTGAAAAAATCAATGTTATGAATGAAGACGGCACAATGAATGAACTTGCTGGTAAATATAATGGTTTAGATCGTTTTGAATGTCGTAAACAATTAGTAGAAGATTTAAAAGCTACTGGTGAATTGATTAAAATAGAAGACCATGAGCATTCAGTTGGTCATTCTGAGCGCAGTGGTGCTGTAGTTGAGCCGTATTTATCTACACAATGGTTTGTGAAAATGGAACCATTAGCAAAACAAGCTTTAGATAACCAAGAGACTGATGGACGCATTAATTTTGTTCCAGATCGTTTTGAAGGTACATTTAATAGATGGATGGAAAACATTCGTGACTGGACTATTTCTCGCCAACTATGGTGGGGACATCAAATACCAGCATGGTATCATAATGAAACGGGTGAAACTTACGTAGGAGAAGAACCACCTTCAGATATTGAAAATTGGACTCAAGATGAAGACGTACTAGATACTTGGTTTAGTTCTGCATTATGGCCGTTTTCTACATTAGGATGGCCAGATGAAAACAACGAAGACTTTAAACGTTATTATCCAACTAATTCATTAGTGACAGGTTATGACATTATTTTCTTCTGGGTATCAAGAATGATATTCCAAGGACTAGAATTTACTGGACAAAAACCATTTAACGATGTGTTATTACACGGTTTAGTTAGAGCTGAAGATGGCCGTAAAATGAGTAAATCACTAGGTAATGGTGTTGACCCAATGGATGTTATCGAAGAGTATGGTGCGGATAGCTTGAGATATTTCTTAGCTACTGGTTCATCACCAGGACATGACTTACGTTATTCAACAGAAAAAGTTGAAGCTGTATGGAACTTTATCAATAAGATTTGGAATGCTTCTAGATTTAGTATCATGAATATCGGCGAGTCATTTAAATTTGAAGATATTGATTTATCAGGAGAAAAATCTGTTGCTGATGAATGGATTTTAACACGTTTAAATGAAACGATAGCGAATGTAACAGACTTGAGTGATAAATATGAATTTGGTGAAGTTGGCCGCGTGCTATATAACTTTATTTGGGATGAATTCTGTGATTGGTATATTGAAATGAGTAAAATACCTATGAGCGGTGAAGACGAAGCTAAGAAGCAAATGACGCGTTCAGTATTAGCTTATACATTAGATCAAACAATGAGAATGTTACACCCATTAATGCCATTTGTAACAGAACATATTTGGCAAGCTTTACCTCATCAAGGTGAAACAATCATTCAAGCTTCATGGCCAGAAGTTAAGCCAGAATTGTCTAACGAAAACAGTAAAGTTTCAATGCAACTATTAGTTGAAATTATTAAGTCAGTTAGACAAGCTAGACGTGAAGTAAACACACCAATGTCTAAAGAAGTACCAATTCATATCGAAGCAAAAGACGAAAAAGTGAAAGCACAACTTATAGATAACAAAGATTATTTAATGCGTTTCTGTAATCCAAGTGAGTTGATCATCGACACTTCTATAGAAATTCCTGAAAAAGCTATGACGGAAGTTGTATTTGGTGCAACAGTTGTATTACCGCTAGAAGGTTTAATCGATATGGATAAAGAAATAGAACGTTTAGGACAAGAACTTGAAAAATGGCAAAAAGAATTAGATCGTGTTAATAAAAAATTGAGCAATGAGAAATTCGTTGCTAATGCACCTGAAAAGATTATTAACGAAGAGAAAGATAAAAAAGTTAATTATCAAGAAAAATACGACGGTGTTTTAGCTAGAATTGAACAATTGAAAGGCTAGGAAGGCTTATGAATTATTTAGATAGTTTACATTGGATACACGAACGTACTAAATTCGGCATTAAACCAGGCGTTAAAAGAATGAAATGGATGCTAAGTAATTTAGACCACCCAGAAGAAAAGATACACGGCGTGCACGTAGTTGGTACAAATGGTAAAGGTTCAACTGTTAGTTATTTAAGAGATGCCTTAGTAGCAAATAATTATGAAGTCGGCACATTTACATCACCGTATATTGTTACTTTCAATGAAAGAATCAGTATTAACGGTGTGCCGATAACTAATGATGACTTAGTGGACTTAGTTCAAATAGTGAAACCTATATCTGAAAGGCTTGAAGCTGAAACAGATTTAGGTCCTGCTACTGAATTTGAAATTATCACACTTATGATGTTTGTTTACTTTGGTACAATACACCCAGTTGATTTTGTGATTGTTGAAGCGGGCTTAGGGGCTCTTAATGACTCGACAAATGTATTTCAACCTATTATGACTGTATTAACGAGTATTGGGTTAGACCATACAAATATATTAGGCGACACTTACATGGATATCGCAAGAGAAAAAGCCGGTGTGATTAAACCTAGTGTACCTTTAGTTTATGCCATTAAACCAAAAGATGCCCTTCATTTTGTACGAGAAGTTGTGGAAAGTCATCATAATAAAGGCCTAGAATTAGATAGAGATGTTCATGTGCTTTCTGATGAAACAGAGTTCACTTACAGATATGAAAGCTATGAGCTAGAAAACATTCAATTAAAAATGTTAGGTCAACATCAACATGAGAATGCAGCGCTAGCTATAACAACTCTTATCGAAATGTATCAAAGAGGTATCATTCAACTAGATTTTAATAAGATGATTGATGCTATCGAAAATACGAAATGGTCAGGACGTATCGAAAAAGTTAAAGACGAACCACTCGTATTGGTTGATGGTGCTCACAATAAAGAAAGCATCGATGCATTAGTTGATACTTTAAATCAGTATTATTCTGACGAGAAAATTGATGTATTGTTCGCTGCGATTGATGGAAAACCAATTGGTAAAATGATGAATCGTTTAGAAGAAATAGCAAATAGGTTCTATGTTACAACATTTGATTTTCCTAAAGCATTGCCAATTGATACCGTTTATGAACATTTAGAACATAAACATATCGAAAAAGTAGAGCATTACAATGACTTTATAGAAGAGTATGATGGAGAATTACTTGTCATAACTGGTAGTTTGTATTTTATAAGCGAAGCAAGAAAATTATTCATTAAATAACATATAATTTATAGAGACTGGGATATGTATCTCAACTCAAAATAAATAACAACTCATTTCACTGATTTATTCAGTTAGAAATGAGTTGTATTTTTTTATAAAATCTACGATTTTGAAAGTGCATGCTTGCCTGGGGGTATGGTTCGAGCCTGTAGTCTCTCTCTCATACTATTCCCCCGGGCGTCAGCACTTTACAAAATCGTTATAAGTATTCATTTTTCTTATATTTTTTCGTTTGTTCTTTTAAGTATATGCTGTAAGTTGCAAGACTGACTAAACAAGCAACATAGAAGCACTGTAAGTTGCAAGACTGACTAAACAAGCAACATAGAAGCACTGTAAGTTGCAAGACTGACTAAACAAGCAACATTCAGACCCCAACCTCATCCAATTATAAAAATATGGGATATAAATTCCAACTTATAATAAATTAAAGCTAACGACAATATAATCATTGTCGTTAGCTTTTTTTTGTATAAAATATTCATTATATTCTGAATAATAGGGTATGAGTAATACATATTCTTAAAGGGGAGATTATTATGAAAGAAAATGTGAAGCGCAAAATCCAATTTAAAAATCCTCATACATATGCCATTTTACTATTTATTATTGCGATTAGTTGTTTGCTGACATACGTTATACCATCAGGTGAATTTGACCGTAAGACTGTAAATGATCGCGAAGAAGTTGTATCAGGTACTTACCATTTAGTGAAGAGTGAACCATCTGGATTTCTAGAAATATTTAGAGCGATTCCTGAAGGTTTAATTAGTGGGGCCGATATTATATTTTACATATTTCTTGTAGGTGGCGCTTTCGGTATTATACATAAGACTGGCGCAATAACGACGGGTGTCAATGCTGCGATGAACAAGTTAGGGAAAAATGGAAAACTGATGATACCTTTTACAATGTTTATCTTCTCATTACTCGGTTTTTCTATTGGATTAGCAGAAGAAACGATTATATTTGTTCCAATAGGTATTGCGATTGCAAGAGCACTTGGCTATGATGCAATGACCGGTGCGGCAATGGTTATAATGGGTGCGGCGGCTGGATTTCTAGGAGGCATGCTCAACCCGTTTACAGTAGGTGTAGCTCAAAAGATCGCTGAAATACCATTGTTTTCTGGGTGGGAATTTAGAACGATTATCTATATTTGTGTGTTGATTGTTGGTATTGCATATGTAATGATGTACGGTAGAAAAGTAAAGAAAAATCCAACAAAAAGTTTAGTTTACGATTTAGAGCAAGAAGAGCAGCATCAAACTGAGAACCAATCTGAGATAGGTAGATTTACTAAGCGACAGTTGTTCTGTTTAATTTTATTAGTGAGTGCGATCTGTTTTAATGTTTTTGGTATTTTTACATTCGGTTGGTCATTTAATGAAATGAGCGCTAATTTCTTATTAGCAGGATTATTAGCTGGATTTATTGGTGGACTAGGGTTTAATGGAACTTTTGATGCATTAGTCGAAGGTATGAAATCAATTCTGTTTGGAGCATTAATTGTTGGTTTTGCTAAAGCTATAGTTGTCGTGTTAGAAAACGGTAAAATTATCGATACAATCGTTTATTATTTAACTAACGTCATTCAAGATCTGCCAACAGGTGTTACGGTTGGTATGATGTTTATCATTCAAATGATTTTGAATTTCTTTATCCCATCAGGATCTGGACAAGCAATGACTACAATGCCACTGATGGTACCTATATCTGACTTGTTAAGTATTAACAGACAAATGGCCGTCCTTGCCTTTCAATATGGAGATGCAGTGAGCAACAGTATATTCCCAACATCAGCTTCGTTAATGGGTGGATTAGCTGTTGCTGGAATACCTTATACTAAATGGGTTAAGTTTATATGGAAATTGTTAGTTCTATGGGTTGTTATATGTGTGGTAGGTATGTTTATTGCATTAGGATTAGGTTATTAAAATTTATAAATATTACAAAACTTGAAAAATCCCTTTAACTAAAAGGGGTTTTTCAAGTTTTTTTATGATGATGAATAAATTTAGTATGAATTGCAATCATATCTTTAAAATATAGAATTATATGTTTAACTTAATGTTTTGGTATATTTATATATATCAAAAAAGGAGAATGAGCGAATGTTTTTATTCTTTTTATTAGGAGCTATACTCGCTAGTTATATGTATCAACTCGTCTCTACGTCAAACATTAACTTTAAAATGTTCTACAGCCGTTCTAAATGTGAATGCTGTCATAACAATATTTTAGTGAAAGACCTCGTACCGATAGTTAGTTATTTATATTTAAGAGGTAAATGTCGATTTTGTAAATCTACAATTCCATTTGAGTTATTCTTGTGCGAACTCCTCCTCGGGTTACTCTTTTTAATTCCCTTATCATGTGATGCGTCTTTTGATACCCTTTTATTTTATTACTTACTGATTTTTCTAGTCCCTTTGTCTATATACGATGCTTGCCATTTTACTATTCCAAATCACATTTTGGTTGTGATGGTTATAACAACTTTTGTACTTTTTGATATTTCTATCCGTCATATATCAGTTTCAATTTTTATTATCCTTTTACTGAACTGTTTGTATTTTGTTTCAAACGGTGGGATTGGCTATGGTGATATTAAACTTTTTGGACTTTTGAGCTTTTTACTATCCAGCTCACAATTTTTATTAACGTTTATGTTTACATTTATTATAGCGGGTATATTCGTTTTAATTTATATGTGTGTAAGTAAAAAACAATTCAAAAAAGTTCCATTAGTACCGTTTATCACGATTGCAATACTGCTTGTTTTAATATTTAATCATCAACTTAATTATTACTTTTTAGGAGGGTCATATGGTCATTAAAATTAAAGATTTACAACATGAGGATAAGCCTAGGGAAAGATTAAAATCCTACGGTCCAGACAAATTAACAAATAGAGAATTGTTGGCCATAATCATCAATTCTGGGAGTAAACAATATTCGAGTTTAGAATGTGCAAACAAAGTATTGAATTTAGTAGAAAATACGAGAGAATTAAGGCATCTTACGTTACCAGAATTATTAACAGTTAATGGCATAGGGGAATCTAAAGCCATTACAATTTTAGCTGTTATAGAATTAGCAAAAAGAATGCATAGCAATACAGTGTTGGATAAAGTAGAAATTAACGAACCACAAGATGTAGCAAATTACTTAATGGAGAAGTTAAGGTATTTAAAGCAAGAACATTTTGTTGCCTTGCTACTAAATACTAAAAATCAAATTATCCATGAACAATCTATTTTTATAGGATCCTTAAACATGGCCGTTGTTCATCCGAGAGATTTATTAAGGGAAGCTATAAAACATTCTGCTGCATCAATTGTAATTGCACATAACCATCCTAGTGGAGATCCGTTAAACATAGTATCCTAAACTAGAGTACTCTAAGTACTCGAAGTTTAGGATTTTTTAATTACAGTGCTTTAACTATTAAATATATAAGGGTATTATTAATAGTAGTTAAAGTATTTAAAGGTGGTGGAAAGATGAAGGTTCAGAAAGTAATTGTGGAGGAAAAATCATATCCGTTATACATACTGCTAGATAAAGAATTTGAAGTGATAGAACCGGTTAAGCGATTTATAAAGTACTTGGATAATACGGGCAAAGCTCCAAATACCATTAAAACATATTGTTATCATCTCAAGCTGTTTTATGAATTTATGAGCCAAAGTAGAATCGAATTAGGAGATTTACAATTTGAGGATTTAGCAAACTTTGTAGGATGGTTAAGAAATCCAGCAGGGCATTTAAAGGTAATAGATATACAACCAAAGAAGGCTAAAAGAGAGGAAACATCAGTTAATTCCATACTTAACGCTGTAACTAGTTTCTTAGAGTATTTAAATCGCACAGAAAATTTTAAAGCTATAGATATGTCTAAAGAAGCAAGAGGAAGAAACTTTAAGGGGTTTCTTCACCATATTTCTAAAGGTAGATCCTATAAAAAAAATATTTTAAAGCTTAGGGTCAAAAAGAAACTTGTACAAGTATTAGAACATGGACAAGTCAAAGCAATAATTGAGGCATGTCATACCAAAAGAGATAAGTTACTTATTATGCTTATGTATGAAGGGGGACTTCGGATAGGAGAAGCATTATCCCTTCGTATTGAAGATATTTCAACATGGGATAACCAGATTAACATCAGGCCAAGAGATCATAATGAAAATGGAGCTTATATTAAACTTAAAAAAGAAAGAACTATTGATGTAAGTAAGGAATTAATGGCATTATATACCGATTACTTAGTACATGAATATGGGGAAGATTTAGATCATGATTATATATTTATTAATCTTAAAGATTCTTATTTTGGCCACCCTCTAAAATATCAAAGTGTATTAGACTTAATAAGAAGACTAGGAAAACGGACAGGGATTACTTTCACTGCCCATATATTACGTCATACGCATGCCACAGAGCTTATTAGAAGTGGATGGGATGCTGCATATGTACAAAAAAGATTAGGGCATGCCCATGTACAAACAACACTTGATACGTATGTTCATCTTTCTGATCAAGATATGAAGAATGAATATAAAAAGTATCTTCAAGGGAGAGAAACATGACAATGAAATTTCCAAGTGTAGCAACTAATCGAAAGCTTATCGCTAGTACAGAGATTAATAAAAAAATAGCTAATATGACAAGTGTTTTAAAAGGTTATTGGGCAGCAGATAGATGGGATATAAGAATTTGTCCGCATCCTAGTGCAATTGAGTTAAGTAAGAATCCGTCACTAAGAAATCGTTGGGTAAATTTCGATAAGGTGGAAAATGTCTGGTTGAAAACAGAATTAAAATATTTTTATTACCTTCACTTGAATAATGGAGCTTGGAATGCAAAATCCGTTTGGATTAGAAAGGGAACAGTGATAAGCCGGATGATGGGATTTTTAAATTTAAAATATCCTAATATTACATCGATAACCGAAGTGCCTATAAAAAAAGCTTTGACAGAATACCGGACCTACTTAACAGAACAAAAAGTAAAAACTACGACTACTAATTACAAACTTGATGTAAATCAGCAGAAAGTTACTGTACATGCGAATTCCTATTACGTTACTCATCTTAAGCAGTTTATGGAATTCTATGAGGACTTCTATTTTGATGGGGAAGAATGGGAAAAAGATGTTTGGAATCGAAGAAAATTATCATTACCGGAAGATAAGGTAAACCCAACATCCTACGAATATACGATCAACTTTAAGGGTTTTAAGAATAATTATTTTAAAGAAATAGTTAAGCGATATTGTAAACTAATGTTAAACACAGCTAGCTTTTCTCACGTAGTAGATATAGCTTCAAAATTAAAAGAATTTTTTAATTTCATGAACAAAAATTGTGAAGGTATACAAAGGATTCATCAATTAACTAGAAATGAAATTGAGCAATATTTTAATTATATTAATTTAAAAGGTTTAAAACCCAGTACTGTAACTGGACGAATATCTACTTTAGACGTTTTTTTTACTACAATTCAAAGATATGACTGGAAGGATACACCTTCTAAGATCCTTATCTTTCAAGAAGATTACCCTAAAGTGCCGAAGGCACTACCACGTTATATTGATGAACATATACTTGAACAATTAAATGGGAAATTAGATAAATTGGAACCTTATATTGCTACAATGGTTATGGTACTTCAAGAATGCGGGATGCGTATCAGTGAACTTTGTACATTGAAAAAAGGGAGCGTCATAACCGATAAAGAAGGGGATTGCTTTTTAAAGTATTATCAGTGGAAAATGAAGAAAGAGCATATCATTCCTATTTCTAAAGAAATTGCTGCATTGATATTAGTTCAAGAGCAAAGGGTGGCTGATGAACTCGATGATGGATGTGTATATGTGTTTCCCCGAAAAGATTGCTCACCATTGAAACAAGATACCTTTAGGGTTAAATTAAATGAACTAGCTTATGAAGAAAAGATAACGGACAGCAACGGAGAAATTTTTCGTTTTCATGCTCATGCCTTTCGGCATACAGTTGGCACTAGAATGATAAATAACGGAGTGCCACAACATATTGTCCAGAAGTTCTTGGGTCACGAATCACCGGAAATGACGGCAAGATATGCACATATTTTTGATGAAACCCTAAAGAAGGAATTTACGAAATTTAAGGAAACCTTAGTAACGAATAACGGTAGCATTCTGGATTTAAGTGAGGAAAATACTGAAGCTGACAATACAGATCTTCAATGGTTTAAAAAGAATATCAATGCACAGGCACTTCCTAATGGCTATTGTCGGTTACCAGTAATTGCAGGACCATGTCCTCACGCAAATGCATGTTTAGATTGTACGAATTTCTGTACAAGTAAACAATTTCTTACTGAACATGAAGAGCACTTAGAGCGAACTAAAGAAATACTAAATAGGGCTAAACAAAACCAATGGCAGCGTCAGGTTGAAACCAATGAACGTGTTAAAAATAGATTAGAACAGATTATTCATTCGTTAAAGGAGACGAATTAAAATGATTAGAAAAGGTAACACAACTGCCATAGTTCAGCTAGCTAAAGACAAGTCGGAGAAAACAAGAATTAGGGTTGAAAAGACAATTTCAGAGATGGCATTGAAAGAAGAGAAGATTAATTTTAATTCCGTTGCACAAAAAGCAAATGTTTCAAAGTCATGGCTTTACAAACAAAAAGATATTAGAACTAGAGTGGAGACATTAAGAGGGATGCAGATAAGTGAGTTAACCCCCCGTAAACCTAGTAAAAGCCCTCGTTCAGAGGACGTATTAATAAAAACCTTAAAAAGCCGTATAAAGGCGTTAGAAGAAGAGAATGAACGGTTAAAGGATCAAGTTCAAAAATTACATGGCAAGCTGTTTTAGCAGATTTGTGTTTCTTGGAATTTATTGGGCACTTTGAATTGGCTACCTAAAATGAAATCGCTAAAACCTTCAATAACTTCAATAGCCCATTTCCCTAAATGTGTTAAGGGGAAATGGGCTTTCTTCTAGTATTGTTGGCATGATCGCAGAAGTGTTTTATGCTCTTAAATAATACTTTTTAATATATTGCAAATACTCATTAGCACTTTTCTGTATCTCTTCGCCCTTCATATCCGAATTAGCACCGTAAAGTACAAACTCTGGTACATATTCAGCATGAATCTATGCACATAAAGATTTGAATGGTGTTAACATCTGGGTTAATGTATGCTTGTTTTTACCCATACTTGTAAATTCACCTTTTTTTACGCCAGCTGATATAGCTAATCCTAATTTTCGATTATAAAATATTCTTTTACCCTTTGATCCGTAAGCCCATCCATATATAATCACTTCATCGATCCATTTTTTTAATAATGAAGGAGAACTATACCAATATAATGGAAATTGAAAAATAATATTATCATGATTTTCAACTAATTCCTGCTCTCTTTTTACATTTATAATAAAATCAGGATACTCTCTATAAAGATCATGAATGGTAATTTCGTTTGAATAAGACGCTGCTTTTTCTACCCAAACTTTATTGATTCGAGAATTTGGCATATCTGGGTGAGAAACGATCACCAATGTTTTCATTGTTTCATCCTTAACATACTCAACTTTCGCACCAATAAAACAGTGTACGAAAGTTGAGTTACTTAAAAGTATTCTATTCTAAGAAATTCAAATTTGCGTGATTCCTAAGCTATTTATTTACAGCTTAAACTATAGAAGATGAACTAAACAATAACTAATCTTTACATAACTAAGTTATTACCCACGCTTTTTTAAACCTAATCCAGCTATTAAGGCAATGAGTATTGCCCCTGTAGCTGCAAGGAACGCATCTGAGTAGGACATAGCGTCCAATATATATAATGGATTTATCGGCTCAGTAGCATCACGTCGAGCGGATAATAATGCTCCAATCATACCTGCTCCAGTTCCTGCTCCAAGGTACAAAGCACCTTGGAAAATCCCCATTCCGACACCAACCTTGTCTGCATCGAGTGCACTTACTGCGGCGTTATTTGCGGGAGAATTCGTGAATGCAAAAGCAATCCCTACTCCGAGGACCCCCACGGAAACTAACAGAGGTGAAGCACCAGATGCATAGGTGGACAAGAATAAGGTAGACAGCCCCATCAGAGTCATCCCAGTAATTATCAGACGTTTATCCCCAAATCGATCAGAAAGACGGCCAACGAAGGGAGATAAGATTGCAACAGCCACACCACCTGGCAACAATATCATTCCAGCCTGTCCAGAAGAGAGTCCATTCACCTCAATGACTAGTAATGGGACGAACACAAGAACAGCGAAATAAGCAAACATCGAAAAAAATGCAATTATGACCGTATTGACATAATCCTTGTTATTGAACAGGACAGGTGGTACAAATGGATTTTCTGCGGTAACAATTCTCCAAATAAATCCCACCAAAGCTACAACAGAACCAATTAGGCTAGTTAACGATGAGAACGAAGAAAAACCAGAAGTTTCTCCTTGAGTGATGCCAAAAAGGAGTAATCCTACTGTGAGGCCGAGGAATAAACCACCAATGAAATCAAAGTTCTTATTGCTTCCTACGGATTCTGCCGGTTTAATTGTCGGTAACGCGTAGTAGGCACCAATAACAATCATAATGGCTAACAAAAATGTGAACCAAAACAAGGCATTCCACCCTAAATATTGACCAACTACTCCACCAAATATTGGACCAGCAGCAGTTCCAACACCAATACTTCCTGCGATAATTCCCAAAGCTCCCCCACGTTTTCCTTGTGGGAAAACCTTCGAAATTGCAATGACTGATAGAACTGGAATTGCGGACATCCCAGCACCCTGAACCATTCTTCCCAAAACCAACAATGGGAGGTTCGGGGCAATTGCACATAAAAGACTACCACTTGCCAGAATCATAATGGCAAAGATATATAGCTTTCGTAACTCAAAAAAGTCTGAGATTCGACCATAAATCGGAACTCCAATCGCAAGAACAAGTGCAATACCACTAACTATCCAACTCACTTGAGATTTCGAAGCTTCTAAATCTTTGCTTATTAGTGGAAGTACGGGATTGACTAAATCAGCCGTAATTGCACCTACAAGTACAGATAGGGAGAGTACCATCATTAAAAGCCTAGTAGAACCCCTTTTTTCAGATTGAATCATTTCTTTAGATTTACTATCCTTTTTCATTTTATTTCCTCCTAAAATATATTGTGATTTTAGGAGGCTAAATCCACTGCTTTCACCATAAACCTCACCTCATATCTATTTATATTGTAAAACCAAATCAACGAACTCACCATATTTCTACAGCATGATTAAAGATTCGGTTCTCCAAACTAACTGAACTGATCAAACAAAAAAAAGGCACCAGTTTAACAACCGGTGCCTAATCATTCGTATGCATTTTTACAAATGCAATAGATTCATAAATTTTTGCCCATTATATAAAAGGAGGCAAAAAGTTTTCCGGTAGTGTTTCCATTTTTTGTTTTTGTGAAAAAGGACATACTGATCCCGTTGTACCTAAATCCCCTGAAACTTTTACATGCTTTCTAAACTCGACATTAATGAAATCAATTCCCATTACTTTTTGCCTCCTTTCTCATATTGTGATAATAACACAATAATAATTGATGAAAAAGAAATAATCAACCCTACTTTTTTGAAAACCAATTTAAAGCTTTACTACTTTTACTTACATAATAAAGGCAGGTGCAGTATAAACTTTTTTAAATAGGTCTTCTTTAACGAGCAGGTAGCGTCAGTTAAAGTAGATAATTTAAGATCGAAATCATATTATAGATATTCCGAAATTGGGCGTGATTGTTGCAGGTCAAAAGCTTAATTCCTCGATAAAATAAAAAGGAATTAGTTTTTTTATTTGTGGTACATTCTTCTGACCGTAATCAATTGTCATCTAATAATTACATTGTATTTTTTCATTTGATTTAACACGTTAAATATATGTTCTTAAAGTAAAAACATTGATGTTAATGGATTTTTAGTAATTTACTCTTGATAAGATCCGACACCCTCGTTAGAAGACATTAAAACAACTAAACGTATACTATATTGCTGCGATTTAATGGGTATAGATTTACTTGATCATATCATTATAGGTGATGGAGAATTTATCAGCATATTCGAAAATGACTTTATTATGCGTGAAGACATGGAAATTAATGATTTTAATGAATAATTCAATGTTATAATGTAATTAAAAATGAGTCAGGAGTTTTTAGTTTGCAAATCATTACATTTATTTTAGTTGTTTTACCACTATTATTCATTATATCTATTTTTCAACGAAAAAATAAAAGAGCAATCGTTAAAAAAGATTACGGGATTATTATGGTGTTAGGTATTATCGGTGTCTTTTTAGCATCAATATTACTCACTTTAACAAATGATGAATCATCACTTTCATTTAACGTGATACTCGGGTCAATAGGTGCAGGAATCGTATGGGGTGTTTTAGTTTCAGTTACTTTATTCGTATTAAAAAAACTATTAAACAAATAAACACAAAAAGAGCCAACTCGTATTTAATAATGAGTCCGCTCTTTTTTATTTGTCATTAAAATTATTTAATTGGATCACGTAAAGTAAAGAAAACCTTGATAAATGAAGTAAATGACTAATGCAATAATGGCTAACTTTATGACCACTCTTAATAAGCCAACAAAAAATCTGAAAAAGATAATTAAAAACAAGATAGCTAAGAATATATATAATAATTCCATTTTTTTCACCTCTTTGACAAATTATATAGGACAATGAATAAAAATGCATCAGACTACAGAATGATTAAAGAGTTCAGTCCAAAGCCCGATGATGATTTATATGATATTTTTGTATAATATAGATGAATGAGAGGTGTCTATAATATTGAGATGGTTGTTCAGATTAATTAGAAATTTATTAGCGTTATTAGCTATTGTAATTATAATCGTAATTGTATATAGAAATGTTCCTGCTATAAGTGATTTGAATCCTTTTGATCATAGTAGTGATCAAGAGACTGGAGAAATGTCTCCTCAACGTGCAAATTCTACTTATACTATAGAAGATAATCCGTTGTTACAAAATGTGCCTTTAGGCCAAACTAAACAGGCTTTTAAATGGATCAACAAGAGTGAGTTTATGGACGTTTCAGGATTAGAACGTATGGGGTATGATGAGGATTATGTAGCAGGGCAACGTGGTACCGAGTATATTCTATATAAGTTTGGTGAACCTAAGATGTATGTATACCAGACTGAGCAAGATTTAATTAATGATTTAAGTGAAATGAACTCAAATATAAAATTATTACCAAAAACTGCATATTAAATTGTTTTTTCGGCAGTCTCTCACTTTATTTAAAGTGAAGTGTAAGCTAAAATAGTAATATCATTGTTATTTAGACATTTGAAGATTAAGAGGTGTTTAGATTGTCGAATTTTTTAAAAAATAATAAATTGATGTTTTTTCTTATTTCTATGGTCTTATTAATTGTGATAGTTGGTTATTCAGTGAGAGCACAATCTGCATCGCTTAGTGAACAATATGCGAGTGATACATCTTCCTTTGGTGGAAGAGTCATTTCATACCCAGTTACATTTGTATCTGACTTTTTCTCAAACATTTTCACATCTGATGAAGATGTTGATAAATTAAAAGAAGAAGTTAAAAGTACAAACCAAATTAAAGCAGATAAAGCACGATTAGAAAAAGAAAACAAAGCATTGAAAAAAGAGCTAGATATGAAAGATATTTCACAATTCAATCCAATATCTGCAACTGTTATTGCGAGAAGTCCTGATCAATGGATGAACACAATTATTATTGATAAAGGTAAAAAGAGTGGAATGAAAGAAAATATGGCTGTTCTTACGAGTGAAGGCTTAGTAGGAAGAATAAAAAAAGCTAATCAATTTTCATCACAAGTAGAATTGATATCTACAAGTGTAAAAACAAGTAAACTGTCTGTCGATATTCAACAAGAAGAAGAAAATATCTTTGGTATGATCAATCGATATGATGAAGACAAAGATTTACTTGTTATCAGCGATATTGATAATAAGTACAATATTAAAAAAGGGTCTAAAGTTGTTACAAACGGTTTAGGCGATCAACTTCCTAAAGGTATATTAGTAGGGAAAGTTGAAAAAGTAGAAAACGATGAATATGGTTTGTCTAAAGTTGCGTTTATTAAGACATCAACAAATATTAAAGATATCAGTCATGTATTTGTCGCGAAGAGAGATCCTCAAACAATACCTTCTTCAGAAGAAAGTGGTGAGGAATAATGAGATTTTACGTTATTCCTTTAATTGGCGTTATATTATTTTATTTAGATTCTTTATTAACACGACTATCACCTATACATTTATTTGGTGAAACTTTTATAATCGTTCCAAGATTAACATTTTTATATTTATTAATCATTGCAGTATACAAAAATCCTAAAGTAGCCATTATATTAGCAATAGTTACAGGTATTTTTACAGATATTTATTTCGGTGGCATTTATGGCGTGTATACTTTCGGTTATGCTATTTTTGTGATTATGATGGATAAATTATTTAAAGTATTTTATAGAGACATATTAATGATGGTTATACTTTTAATATCTTCAGTTGTATTGTTAGAAATATGGGTAATGGTCTTTTATGGATTTTTAGGTATTACGTCTTTAAATATTGGTCAGATCATTCTGTTTAGATTTATACCAACTGTTATTTTTAATTTAATATGTTTAATCATAATCTTTCCTTTTATACTTAAATTATTAGAAAGAAATACAAATTAGTTGGAGAATATTGACATCAATAGCTGTAGGTGGTACTCTATTGAAGTTGAGTAGTTTCAAGCTACATACAACCGCTCGCTTATAGGTCTTTAAAGTACGAATGTCACCTATAAATGGCGTGACTTAAAAAATTAGGAGGTGCAAGTATGTTTGCTATAATTGAAACTGGCGGAAAGCAAGTTAAAGTAGAAGAAGGTCAAACAATTTGGGTTGAGAAATTAGACGTAAATGAAGGTGATTCATTCACTTTTGACCAAGTATTATTTGTAGGTGGAGACTCAGTTAAAGTTGGATCACCTGTTGTTGAAGGTGCTTCAGTTACTGCTAAAGTTGAAAAACAAGGACGCGGTAAAAAAATCACTGTATTCAAATACAAAGCTAAGAAAAACTACAAACGTAAACAAGGTCATCGTCAACCTTACACTAAATTAACTATCGAAAAAATCAACGCGTAAGCAATGATTAATGTAGATATTAGTTTGAATCAAGAAGGGCAAGTTACAGATGTTGAGATGTCTGGGCATGCCGATTCAGGTGAATATGGCAAAGACTTAGTCTGTGCCGGAGCTTCAGCAGTAGTCTTTGGTGCTACAAATGCAATCATTGGCTTAACTGATGAAACACCTGATATAGATTACAGTGACGACGGTGGATATTTTCATATACGTAGTGTAAACTTAGAAAATGAACAAGCACAAACATTATTACAAGGCCTCATCATTTCTTTGAAAACAATCGAAGAAGAATATGGGCAATATATTAAACTAAATTACAAGTGAGGTGTAACTCATGTTAAAATTAAACTTACAATTTTTCGCATCGAAAAAAGGGGTAGGTTCTACAAGAAACGGACGTGACTCTGAATCAAAACGTTTAGGTGCTAAACGTGCTGACGGTCAATACGTTACAGGTGGTTCTATCTTATATCGTCAACGTGGAACTAAAGTTTTCGCTGGTGAAAACGTAGGTCGTGGCGGAGACGATACATTATTCGCTAAAATCGACGGCGTTGTTAAATTCGAACGTTTTGGTCGTGACAAAAAGAAAGTATCTGTATACGCAGCTGCTGAATAATCACTATATTGAGACACCAGAATTTTTTTCTGGTGTTTCTTTTTTTAATCGTATAGCGAAAATGTTATAATGTATTTTATGAATATTGATAATATGGGTGGTAAAATGAACAATTTAGATGTGTATTTAAAGTCTAGACATGATTTTGTGAATCAATTCCAGTTGTTATATACATATAAACAATTAGGCAAAGACGATGAAGTTAATTCATTACTTGATGAATTGTACAATAATCTAAAGCAAGAACAGTTGTTTTTAAATGCACCTTGTAGAAAATTTGTTCAAGAAGTATTTGAACACAAAATATCTACGTCAGGCTCTAAATGGACATTTGAAATTGAATGCTCATATGACAAATATTATCAAAAGAATCTAGAATTATCAGATAGTGTAATGTTGGATATTTATCAAACTTTAAAAAGTGTCATTAAAGAGCAATGTGATGATATTCAGTTAGGCTTGCGCTTAACAGTTGAAAAAGAATTTGTTATTTTAAATATATTTCTTAATGAAATGAATTTAAATGATGAACAATTAAAAATTATGTTTTCTGAGTATAATGTAGAGATTTTATCAGAAGACGATAATGACAAAGAAATAGAATTTTTTATTAATATAAATGAATTAGAGGTGTAAACATGTTTATAGATCAGGTCAAGGTTTCGTTAAAAGCTGGTGATGGTGGTAACGGTATCGTTGCGTTTCGTCGTGAAAAGTATGTTCCATTTGGTGGTCCAGCTGGAGGCGATGGAGGTAAAGGTGCGTCTGTTATATTTGAAGTAGATGAAGGTTTACGTACGTTGTTAGACTTTAGATTTCAAAGTAAATTTAAAGCGGAAAAAGGCGGAAATGGCCAAAGTAGTAACATGCACGGTCGCGGTTCAGACGACTTAGTATTAAAAGTACCACCTGGTACAATTGTTAAAAATTCAGAAAATGAAGAAGTTATAGCAGACTTAGTTGAACATGGTCAACGTGCTACAGTCGCTAAAGGTGGACGCGGAGGTAGAGGAAATTCTAGATTTGCTTCTGCAAGTAACCCTGCGCCAGATTTTTGTGAAAATGGTGAACCAGGCGAAGAGCTGGATGTCGTATTAGAACTTAAACTAATGGCAGATGTAGGACTTGTAGGTTATCCAAGTGTTGGTAAATCAACATTACTATCTATTGTGTCAAAAGCAAAACCGAAAATTGGTGCATATCATTTCACAACAATTAAACCTAATTTAGGTGTCGTTCAAACAAATGATGGTAGAGGATTTGTAATGGCAGATTTACCTGGTTTAATTGAAGGTGCATCAGAAGGTGTTGGACTAGGACACCAATTTTTAAGACATGTCGAAAGAACAAGAGTCATCGTTCATATAATTGATATGAGTGGTATGGAAGGAAGAGATCCATACGATGATTATGTTACAATTAATCGAGAATTAAAATCTTATAACGAAAATCTTTCTAGAAGACCACAAATAGTAGTGGCTAATAAAATGGATTTACCAGATTCAGAGACACAATTAGACATGTTTAAAGAGCAATTAGAAGAGGAAGTCAAAATCATTCCGATAAGTACTGTTACGAGAAAAAATGTTGATCAGTTACTGTATGAAATTGCAGATTTATTAGATGAAACTGAAGGCATGGACTTTGACAGTGTTGAAGAAGAAACAGGCGTTCATAGAGTTGTTTATAAACATGAAAAATCAAGAGATCATTTTGTTATTACAAGAGATGACGATGGTGCGTATGTTGTGTCTGGTAACTCTATAGAGAGATTATTCAAGATGACCGACTTTAACCAAGATT
Organism: Mammaliicoccus sp. F-M27; assembly: GCF_022387115.1. Taxonomy (NCBI): domain Bacteria; kingdom Bacillati; phylum Bacillota; class Bacilli; order Caryophanales; family Staphylococcaceae; genus Mammaliicoccus; species Mammaliicoccus sp. F-M27. Next base: position 228,841 of record NZ_JAJNIE010000001.1, read on the forward strand.
CAGCTGTAAGAAGGTTTGCGAGACAAATGCGTTCAATGGGTATAGATGATGCATTAAGAGAACGTGGCGCTTCAAATGGAGATATCGTAAGAATATTAGGTGGAGAATTTGAATTTGTCGAATAGGGCGTGTTCCAATTGAAAAAATCAAATGAATCAACAAAAAGGTTTTATTTAATTAGAGAAGATGTTTTACCAGAATCTGTTCAAAAAACAATTAAAGTTAAAAATGCTTTATTAAAAAATAACAATCTTACAATTTATGATGCAGTTAAAGAATTTAATTTATCAAGAAGTGCGTTTTATAAATATAAAGATACAATATTCCCGATTGATAGACTGGAAGAACAAACAAGAAATTTAACTTTGATTTTATACGTACAAGATGAAGTTGGTATGCTGGCGACTGTCTTGAATAAAATAGCTGAAGTTAATGGTTCTGTTCTGACGATTCATCAAAGTTTACCAATGAAAGATAGAGCTACTATTACAATTTCATTAAATGCTACAAATATTGAATTATCGTTAGAAGAATTAATGGATGCAATAAAAGAAAGCCCGTATGTAGATGAAGTAGAAATCATCGGAATGAGTATGTAAAGGAAGTTATTTAAATGTATGCATATATTAAAGGTAAAGTTTCACAGTTATATCCATCCCATATTGTTGTAGAAGCAAATGGTATTGGTTATGAAATTCAAACACCAAACTCTTATCGTTTCCAGTCACAATTGGAACAAGAAACACAAGTTTATACACAATTAATTGTTCGTGAAGACGCACAATTATTGTATGGCTTCGTCAATCTTGAAGAAAAAGATATGTTTTTAAGCTTAATCAAAGTTACTGGAATAGGACCTAAATCAGCTTTAGCTATTTTAGCTTCTAGCACGCCAAATGAAGTGGCAATTGCTATTGAAAATGAAAATGAAGCTTATTTAACGAAGTTTCCTGGTATTGGTAAAAAAACTGCAAGACAAATCATATTAGATTTAAAAGGGAAATTAATTATAACTGAAGAGTCAGAGTTATTCCCTGAAAGTAATCAGTCAGATTATGATTTGTTAGATGAAGCTTTACTAGCATTAGAAGCTTTAGGATATTCTAAGCGCGAAATAAGCAGAGTTAAAAAAGGGTTAGAAAAAGAATCGTTTGATACAGTTGATGCATGTGTTAAAAGAGGTTTAGCATTACTTATTCAGTAAATGAGGTGATTTTTTGGATGAGCGATTAATGGATGAACATGAGCATGATGAAGATATTCAAAGTGAATTGTCATTAAGACCTGACACTTTAAACCAATATATAGGTCAGCATAATATTAAGTCTAACTTAGATATATTTATTAGAGCAGCAAAATTAAGAGAAGAACCATTAGACCATTGTTTACTTTATGGTCCTCCAGGGCTTGGTAAAACCACTTTAGCACATATTATTTCAAACGAGATGGACGTTAACTTGCGTACAGCAAGTGGCCCTTCTATTGAAAGACCAGGTGATTTAGCGGCGATACTTTCTGCTTTACAACCTGGTGATGTACTTTTTATAGATGAAATACATCGTCTCAGTAGAGTGGTTGAAGAAGTGTTATATCCGGCAATGGAAGATTTCTTCTTAGATATTGTTGTTGGTAAAGGTGAAGAAGCGAGAAGTATTAGGATTGATTTACCGCCATTTACGTTAGTAGGCGCAACTACTAGAGTAGGTAGTTTATCAGCGCCCTTAAGAGATCGTTTCGGTGTGCATTTGAGATTAGAATATTATGATGATGAAAGTTTAAAAGAAATCATTAAACGTACTGCTGAAGTCTTTAATATTGAGATTGATGATAGAAGTACGAATGAACTATCTAAACGTAGTAGAGGTACGCCTCGTATTGCAAACAGGTTGTTGCGTAGAGTTCGTGATTTTGCTCAAGTAGAAGGCAAGCAATCTATATCAATGGATATAACAAAACACGCGCTTGATTTGTTACAAGTAGATAAAGAAGGGCTGGACCACATAGATTATAAAATTATGCACTGTATATTAAATAATTATAAAGGTGGACCAGTTGGATTAGATGCAATAGCTGCGACTATAGGAGAAGAGCGTATAACGTTAGAAGATGTTTACGAACCTTATTTAATTCAAAAAGGATTTATAGAAAGAACACCTCGTGGTCGTCGTGCTACAGCAATCAGTTACGACCACTTCGAATTTAAAAAGGATTAGGAAAGAGGAACAGTTTGTGAATATTGAAGATTTCGATTTTGATTTACCTGAATCGTTAATTGCACAAACACCACTGTTAGATAGAGAAAGCAGTAGGTTGCTTAAATGTAATAAAAAAACGGGTGAATTAGAAGATTTAACATTTAAAGATGTTGTAAACGAGCTTATGCCGGGTGATTGTTTAGTTTTAAATGATACTAAAGTTATGCCGGCTAGATTGTTTGGTCTAAAAGAAGAAACAGGCGCTAAAGTTGAAATGTTAATGCTTACTCAACATGAAGATAATGAATGGGAAGTGTTAATAAAGCCTGCTAAAAGAATAAAAGTAGGTCAGTCAGTATCTTTTGGAGAAGGGAAAATAATTGCGACTTGTGTTAAAGAATTAGAACAAGGCGGAAGAATAATGAAACTTTCTTATGAAGGTATTTTACAAGAAAGGCTAGACGAACTTGGTGAAATGCCTTTACCTCCATATATTAAAGAGAGATTAGATGATCAAGATAGATATCAAACTGTTTATGCTAAAGAGGTAGGTTCTGCTGCTGCGCCAACTGCGGGATTACATTTTACTGAACATTTATTACAAGAAATAGCTGCAAAAGGTATTCATATTGCGTTTATTACGCTACATGTTGGATTAGGTACGTTTAGACCTGTAAGTGTAGATAATATTGATGATCATGAAATGCATTCTGAATATTATCAGATGACAGCCGAAACAGCTGAATTATTAAATCGCGTTAAAGCAAATGGTCATAAAATCATATCGGTTGGTACAACCTCTACTAGAACTTTAGAAACAATTCGTTCTAAAAACGAAAAATTTGTAGAGCAAAGTGGATGGACAGATATCTTTATTTTTCCGGGATATGAGTTTAAAGCGATTGATGGCCTTATTACAAATTTCCATTTGCCTAAATCGACATTAATTATGCTTGTTTCAGCACTTTCAACTCGAGAGAATATACTTAATGCATATAATCATGCAGTAGAAGAAAAATATAGATTTTTTAGTTTTGGAGATGCAATGATTTTAATATAGAAAAGGAGTAACGACATGCCTGCAGTAACATATGAGCACATAAAGACTTGTAAGCAGTCTGGTGCAAGATTAGGAATTGTTCATACGCCACATGGTTCATTTGAAACACCAATGTTCATGCCAGTCGGAACAAAAGCAACTGTTAAAACGATGAGTCCTGAAGAACTTAAACAAATGGAAGCTAAAATCATACTAAGTAATACCTATCATTTGTGGTTACAACCTGGAAGTGATATCATTTCTAAAGTGGGTGGATTACATAAGTTTATGAATTGGGACGGACCTATTCTTACCGATTCTGGAGGATTTCAAGTATTCAGTTTAAGTGATATGAGAAAAATCGAAGAAGAAGGTGTACATTTTAGACACCATTTAAATGGGTCTAAATTGTTTTTAAGTCCTGAAAAAGCAATGCATATTCAAAACGATCTTGGTTCAGACATTATGATGGCATTTGATGAATGTCCGCCTATGCCTGCTGAATATGAATATGTAAAAAATTCTATCGAGAGAACATCGAGATGGGCAGAAAGATGTCTTGAAGCACATCAACGTCCTGAAGATCAAGCTTTATTCGGCATAATCCAAGGTGGAGAATACAAAGATCTTAGAGAGCAAAGTGCTAAAGATTTAGTTTCACTTGATTTCCCCGGCTATGCAATTGGTGGCTTGTCAGTAGGTGAACCAAAACCTGTTATGTACAAAATGGTTGAACATACTGCACCATTAATGCCATTTAATAAACCAAGATATTTAATGGGAGTAGGTTCTCCAGACGCATTAATCGAATGCTCTATTAGAGGAATCGATATGTTTGACTGCGTATTACCTACACGTATAGCTAGGAATGGTACGTGCATGACTTCTCAAGGTAGAGTTGTGATTAAGAATGCTAAATATCAGCAAGATTTATCACCACTAGATCCTGAGTGCGATTGCTACACATGTCGAAACTATACTAAAGCATATTTGCGTCATCTGATTAAAGCAGATGAAACATTTGGAATTCGTCTTACTACATATCATAATTTATATTTCTTATTAAAACTTATGGAGAATGTTCGCCAAGCAATAAGAGAAGATCGATTACTTGATTTTAAAGATGAATTTTTTGAACAGTATGGACTGAATGTAGATAACCCCAAAAACTTTTAAAGGAGCTTGAATATGGAAGTATTAGTACAATTATTACCTATTATTTTAATTTTCGCACTTGTATGGTTCTTAATGATTAGACCACAACAAAAACGTGCAAAAGAGCATCGTGAATTATTAAACCGTTTAGAAGTTGGTCAAAAAGTTACTTCAATCGGTGGCATTAAAGGAACAGTTAGAGCAGTTGACGAATCAATCGTTGTTGTATCTGTTAATGACAAAGGACAAGAAATTACATTTGAAAAACCAGCTATTAAACAAGTAGACCCTTCATAAAATAGTTTACTTTTTAAGGAAATTGGTTTAATATTATGTATCATATTTAATGTTAAAAGACATGGTTATCCATGTCTTTTTTTGATAGATAAATGTTTTGGCTATTCAATCACTGTTAATGTATGCTATAACATATATAGTGAATTAAATTAAGTAAGAGGTGTTATCGTGAAAAAGCGGAGTAGAATTATAGCCTTTTTGCTTCTTGCAGTGTTGGTCTTTAGTTTAATAGGAACAACTACAAAAGATATAACAAAGAATGTAAATTTAGGTTTAGACTTACAAGGTGGATTTGAAGTATTATATCAAGTTAATCCTTTAGATAAAGGTGACAAGATAGATACTGATGCGGTTAAATCTACTGCGAAGACTTTAGAATCGCGTGTCAACGTATTAGGTGTTTCTGAGCCGAAAATACAGGTTGAGGAAGGTAACAGAATACGAGTTCAATTAGCTGGTATAAAAGACCAAAATGAAGCTCGTGAAGTACTTTCTACACAAGCGAATTTAACGATCAGAGACGCTAAAGATAGAGTTTTATTATCTGGTAAAGATTTAGTTCAAGGCGGCGCTAAACAAGGATTTAAAGATAATACAAACGAAGTTGCAGTGACACTGAAATTAAAAGACGCTAAAAAATTCAAAGAAGTAACTGAAAAAGTTTCTAAGATGAATCCTAATCTAATGGTAATTTGGATGGATTATGAAAAAGGTGACAGTTACGCTAAAGAAGCTAAAAAAGAACAAGAAGGTAAAAAACCGAAATTTATTTCAGCAGCAACTGTAAGCCAACCAATCAACTCAGAAAACGTTGAAATTTCTGGTGGATTTGATGGTGAAGAAGGCGTTAAAGATGCTAAGCAAATCGCTGATTTATTAAATTCAGGATCCTTACCTGTTAAATTAGATGAAGTTTATTCGACATCGGTTGGTGCTCAATTCGGTAAAGATGCATTGAAAGAAACTGTACTGGCTTCATCAATCGGTGTAGGTATCATTTTCTTATTCATTCTTGTATATTATCGTCTGCCAGGTATCGTAGCTGTTATAACGCTAAGTGCTTATGTTTACTTAACATTATTGGCATTTAACTTTATATCCGGTGTGTTAACACTTCCTGGACTTGCAGCCTTAGTTTTAGGTGTAGGTATGGCAGTCGATGCTAACATTATTATGTATGAACGGATTAAAGATGAGTTGCGGATAGGAAGGACATTGCAACAAGCCTTCAAAAAAGGTTCGGGATCTTCATTCATTACGATTCTGGATGCTAACTTAACGACAATTTTAGCAGCCTTAGTGCTATTCGTATTCGGTGAAAGCTCTGTAAAAGGATTTGCTACAATGTTATTATTAGCAATCTTAATGAGTTTTGTTACTTCTGTATTCTTTACAAGAGTCTTGTTATCACTACTTGTTAACTCAAACTATTTCAAGAAAAAATATAATTGGTTTGGTGTTTCTAAGAAAGATAGACATGATATCAGCGAAAGATTGGACGTACATGATTTAAAATCTGTATACGACAAAATTAATTTTGTTAAACTAGCTAAACCATTACTGACGTTTAGTTTAATCACCATCATTGTCGGTGCGATTATTGTATCCATATTTAGATTGAATTTAGGTATCGACTTTACTAGTGGTACGAGAGTAGATTTACAATCTGATCAAGCAATCAAAACTGAACAAGTCTCTAAACAGTTTAAAGATATGGGATTAGAACCGTCACAAGTTACAACAAGTGGCAAAGGTAGCAAGATGGCAACAGTCCAATTTAAAGATGCGTTAAATAAATCAGAAATACAAAAAGTCAAATCAGACTTCGACAAATCGTTAGGTCATGATCCTAACGTCAGCACAGTTTCTCCAGTTGTTGGTCAAGAATTAGCTATGAATGCACTTAAAGCTATGGTTTATGCAGCGTTAGGTATTGTTCTATACGTGACATTCAGATTCGAATGGCGAATGGGTACGACTGCAGTGTTAGCATTATTACATGATGTGTTCATGATAGTAGCGGTATTCAGTCTGTTTAGACTTGAAGTAGACATTACATTCATAGCTGCAGTACTTACGATTATCGGTTATTCCATTAACGACACCATCGTTACGTTTGACCGGGTGAGAGAGAACTTACGCAAAGTTAAAGTCATTGAAAAGCCAGAAACAATTGATATGATTGTTAACTCTTCAATTAGACAAACTATGACGAGATCGATTAATACAGTGTTAACCGTGGTTATTGTTGTAGTTGCATTATTAATACTTGGTTCACCAAGTATCTTCAATTTCTCATTAGCATTATTAATTGGTTTAGTGTCAGGTGTATTCTCATCTGTATTCGTTGCTGTCCCACTATGGGGTATGTTGAAAAAACGACAACTTAAGAAAACAGACAACGGCAAATTAGTTGTTTATGAAGAAAAGAAATCAAACGACGAAAAAATACTTGTATAAATCAATAAAGAATCCTGTCCTCGAATATGAGGCAGGATTTTTTTGTTTTTTAATGCAAATAGATTTTATGAATAGTTAACAATGGTCGTAAGCGCTAGCTTTTGTTATGCTTAATTTGTTTAGTAGAGAAAGTACTATTTTTCATGTATAATGTTTTGAGTAGAAATGAGGAGATTTGTTATGACTAAAGCGCGTTATCAATGGCTTGTATCTGAAAATAATCAAGATATTGATCAACAAATTATAAAAAAATTTAATATTTCCCCACTGTTAGAAAAAACATTAATTTCTAAAGGCTATACAACAGAAGATAAAATTGAAAAATTATTATCTAAAGAAGTTTTGTTCCATGATCCTATGTTATTAAGTGATATGGAAAAAGCGACTTCAAGAATACATAAAGCAATTGAAAATGATGAAAGAATATTAGTTTATGGAGACTATGATGCAGATGGTGTAACCTCTACGACAATTCTTGTAAAAACTTTAGAATCTCTAGGTGCGACTGTTGGATGGTATATTCCAAATAGATTTACTGAAGGATATGGTCCTAGTGAAGCGGCATTTAGAAATGCGCATGATGAAGGCGTAACTTTAATTATCACAGTAGATAATGGTGTGCAAGGTCATCATGAAATAGATGTGGCTAATGAATTAGGGATTGATGTTATCATTACAGATCACCATGAATTTGGTGAAACAAAACCAAATGCATACGCAATTGTTCATCCTATGCATCCAGACTTTGATTATCCATTCGAGTTCTTAGCTGGAGTCGGTGTTTCTTATAAACTGTCAAAAGCACTTAAAAATGATTTGCCTGAATCATTCCTTGGACTCGTTGCAATAGGGACTATTGCAGACTTAGTGAGTTTAACGGATGAGAATAGATACATGGTTAAACAAGGGTTGCGCATATTAAATGAAGATCCATCACCAGGTATTAAAGCACTTTTAAGTGTAGCTGACTTTAATGACGAAGTGAGTGAACAAACAGTTGGCTTTATTATAGGACCAAGGTTAAACGCTGTTGGTAGACTCGATGATGCTAGATTAGCCGGTGAGCTACTGATGAGTGAGGATTATGATGAAGCGACATTTCTTGCTGAAGAAGTGGATCATTTTAATACTGAAAGAAAGGCTATTGTTGAAACAATTACAGAAGAAGCCATGCAATTGGCAGAAGTCGAAATTCAACAAAATGCTCAATTTTTAATTCTTGCAAAAGAAAATTGGAATGAAGGCGTACTTGGAATTGTTGCTTCTAGAGTTGTTGAAAAATTTAATTTACCGACAATTGTTTTAAACGTAGACATCGATCAAAATCATGCTAAAGGGTCAGCAAGAAGTATTGAGCAAGTTTCAATGTTTGAATTCCTTCAAGCACATGGAGATCTTATTCAAAAGTTCGGTGGCCACCATATGGCAGCTGGTATGACTTTAGAAATCGATGCGATTGAACCTTTAAAAACAGCTTTAAATGAAGAAATGTCTAAATTAACTGACGGTAAACCATTATTGCCGCAATTAATAGTTGATGCAGAAATAGACACTTCGGATATTACAGTGGATAATATCTTTGATTTAGAAAGGTTGAGACCTTTTGGTACTGATATAGCGGCGCCAATATTTTCAATAAAGAACGTGCAAGTTAAATCTGCTAAAGGTATTGGTCAAGGTGAAAAACATCTTAAATTAACTTTAACTGATAAAAATATTGCAGCTTTGCATTGGAATTTTGGCAATTTAGTTCATGATATATCAAATGATACATCTATAAATGTTGCAGGAAGTTTAAATGTTAATGAATGGAATAGTCATCAGTCACCTCAAATCATTCTTAAAGATTTAGAATTAAGTAATGAACATACAATTTTTGATTATAGAAGTAAAAACAAACATGATTTACTTAAAATAAATCAAGACAATGCATTGTTTGTCATTAATAAATCTGAAGAAAAAGTGAATGATCAATATATTTATTACGGTGAAGGTTATGACAATGAAATCGAAACATGTGTTTTAAGAGATTTACCTGAAGATATAGAAGCGTTTAAACGTACTTTGAGTTCAATCAATGCCGAGAAATACTATTTAGTGTTTAAAGGACAATCTAATTCATATTTTGAAGGTATGCCTAATGATCAGAAATTTAAAGCAGTTTACAAAGCATTATATACTAAAAAAGAAACAAACATTCAAAGTGAAGGTATGAAGCTATGTGAAGCTGTAAAAATAAAACCTGATCATTTAAAGTTCATTTTAAATTGCTTTTACGAGCTTAACTTTATTACAATAAATAATGGTATAATTGAAATCAATAAAGATGCGGAAAAGAATGAGATTCAAAACGCACCATTATATCAAGCAAAAAAACAACAAATAGAAATAGAGAAGACATTGTTGTACAATGACAGTCAATCAGTTATTAACTGGGTTCAATCATTGTTAAACAACACTGAGGAGGAAGTATAATGGATTTAAAGCAATACGTTTCAGAAGTACAAGATTGGCCTAAAGAAGGCGTGAATTTTAAAGATATTACAACAATTATGGATAATGGTGAAGCATACAAATATGCTACAGATCAAATTGTTCAATATGCACATGACAAACAAGTGGATATAGTAGTTGGACCTGAAGCAAGAGGTTTTATCATTGGATGTCCAGTATCTTACGCTATGGGCATCGGGTTTGCACCAGTACGTAAAGAAGGTAAATTACCACGTGAAGTGATCCGCTATGAATATGATTTAGAATATGGATCTAACGTTTTAACGATGCATAAAGATGCTATTAAACCTGGTCAACGTGTGTTAATAACAGACGATTTATTAGCAACTGGTGGCACAATTGAAGCAGCGATACATTTAATTGAGTCATTAGGAGGCATAGTCGTAGGTATTGCTTTCTTAATAGAACTAAAATATTTAAACGGCATTGAAAAACTTAAAGGCTACGATGTTGTTTCTTTAATTTCGTATGACGAATAAAATAACACAGTAATAAATAAAATAGTCACAACGTGACTATTTTATTTTTAATTTAATTATCACAATTAACTGTGGCGTATTACTATTAATAATTGCTATAATAGTAATATTAAAGAGAAATTATATGATGAGGTGGTGTCCCTATGAATAAAGAATATCCTTATAGTGCTGATGATGTATTATATAAAGCTAAAAGTTACTTATCTAAAGACGCATATCGTCTTGTTGAAAAAAGTTATGATTTAGCTTTTAAAGCGCATCAAGGACAAATTAGAAAGAATAATTTGCCATATATCATGCATCCTATACAAGTTGCTGGTATTTTAACAGAAATGAAACTAGATGGCCCAACAATTGTTGCAGGCTTCCTTCATGATGTTATTGAGGATACACCTTATACGTATGATGATTTAGTAGAGATGTTTAATGAAGAAGTCGCAATTATCGTTGACGGTGTTACAAAATTAAAAAAAGTTAAATATAAATCTAAAGAAACGCAACAAGCTGAAAATCATCGTAAATTATTTATAGCCATCGCAAAAGATGTGCGTGTAATTTTAGTTAAATTAGCTGATAGACTACATAATGTTAGAACTTTAAAGGCAATGCCTAAAGAAAAACAAAAAAGAATTGCTAAAGAAACGCTTGAAATTTATGCACCACTTGCTCATAGATTAGGTATTAACACAATTAAATGGGAATTAGAAGACATTTCATTAAGATATATTGATAGTGTTCAATACTTCAGAATAGTTAATCTTATGAAAAAGAAAAGAAGCGAGCGAGAAACATATATAACAAATGCCATTAAAGATATAGAATCAGAAATGGGCATTATGAGTATTTCTGGTGATATTAGTGGTAGACCAAAACATATCTATAGTATTTATAGAAAAATGGTCAAACAAAAGAAACAATTTGAACAAATTTTTGATTTATTAGCTATTAGGGTAATTGTTCCATCCATTAAAGATTGTTATGCAGTATTAGGACTTGTCCACACTTTATGGAAACCTATGCCTGGTAGATTTAAAGATTATATAGCTATGCCTAAACAAAACATGTACCAATCATTACATACAACAGTTGTAGGCCCAAACGGGGATCCTTTAGAAATTCAAATAAGAACATTTGAAATGCATGAGATTGCTGAACACGGGGTTGCAGCACATTGGGCATATAAAGAAGGTAAAAACTTAAGCAATAAGTCAGAAGTGTACTTACAAAAAATGAGCTGGCTACAAGAAATCGCTGAAACGGATAATACATCTCCTGATGCTGAAGAATTTATGGAATCATTAAAATATGATTTGCAAAGTGATAAAGTTTACGTGTTTACTCCAGAAAGTGATGTTGTTGAATTGCCGTATGGTGCAGTGCCAATTGACTTTGCGTATGCCGTTCATAGTGAAGTAGGTAATAAAATGATCGGTGCGAAAGTTAATGGGAAAATAGTGCCAATCGATTATAAACTTTCAACTGGTGATATCGTAGAAATTAGAACGAGTAAACATTCATACGGACCAAGTAGAGACTGGTTAAAAATTGTACGTTCATCTAGTGCGAAAAGTAAAATTCGCAGTTTCTTTAAAAAGCAAGATCGTTCTGCCAATATTGAAAAAGGTAAATTTATGATAGAAGCAGAAATTAAAGAACAAGGATTCAATGTAGATGATGTCCTTACATCGGAAACCATCAAAATTGTAAACGATAAATATAATTTTTCTAATGAAGATGATTTATACGCTGCGGTAGGTTTTGGAGGTATTACAGCACTACAAGCTGTTAATAGACTTTCTGAAAAAATTAGATTAGAACGCAAAAGACAGTCGCTTAATCAAGTTCAAGAAGTGAGTAAATCTATTCCTATTAAAGAGGATATTAGAACAGAAACTGGCGTTTATGTTGAAGGTTTAGATAATATGCTTATTAAACTTTCTAAATGTTGTAATCCGATACCTGGTGATGACATCATAGGATATATCACTAAAGGTCATGGTGTTAAAGTTCACCGTAAAGATTGCCCAAACATTATAAATGAAACGGAACGATTAATTGATGTTGAATGGGTTAAAAATTCAAACGAACAGAAGAGTTATCAAGTAGATTTAGAAATTACTGGATATGACAGAAATGGCTTACTTAATGAAGTGCTTCAAGTTGTCAATGCAATTAAAGTTCAGTTAGTGAAAGTATCTGGAAAAGCTGATATTGATAAGAATGCTGTTATTAATATAAGTGTTATGGTAAAAAACGTGAACGATGTATATCGAATCGTCGATAGAATTAAACAATTAGGTGATATCTATACAGTAAGCCGTGTATGGAATTAAGAGGTGAATATTTTTGAAAGTTGTTTTGCAAAAAGTAAGTCAAGCAAAAGTAACATCTGAAAATAGTCAAAATGAAATTAATCAAGGATTTTTGTTATTAGTCGGTGTTGGACAAGAGTCAACTTATACAGATGCAGAAATATTAGCTAAAAAAATTGCTAAAACGAGAATTTTTGAAGATAGTGAAGGAAAAATGAATTTAGATATTCACCAAGTTGAAGGTGAAATATTATCCATATCACAATTTACAATATATGCTTCTGTTAAAAAAGGGAATAGACCTGGCTTTTCAAATGCTAAAAGTCCCGACGAAGCTTTGAAAATCTATGAGTATTTTAATGAGCAATTAGCATCATATAATATTAAAGTTAAAACAGGTGAATTTGGCGCACATATGGACGTGTCATTAACGAATGATGGACCAATTACAATTATTTTTGAAAGTAAGGATGGTAACATTCAATGAACCGAATTAATTTATGGTTTAAAAAAAGGAGAATAAAGCCTGTCCCAGTCATTGGTGTAGCGGTCTTACTGATTGTATTATTAATTATTATTATAAGCTTGTTAATACCAAATGAAGATGAACCTAAAACGTTATCCATGAAAGAAGATGGGGAACTTAGGACGGGACCAGCAGCATATTATCCTATCATTTTTGATGTGAAAAAAGGTGACAACTTTGAAATTACCGATCGAAAAGGTAAATGGTTTGAAGTGAAAAATGATGACAATGAAAAGGGTTGGATTGCAGGTTGGCATACTAATTTAGATATAAAAGAAGATGTGAATCCAGTCTTAAAACCATTGAAAGATAAAGTAATCGTATTAGACCCTGGTCACGGTGGCAGTGATCAAGGAGCAGCCAGTTCTAAACATAAGGATGTAACTGAAAAAGTGATTACTTTAGAAACAGCTAAAGAACTTAAAAACATGTTAGAAGATGAAGGCGCCAAAGTTAAAATGACGAGAACAACAGATGAATATGTTAAATTAAAAGATAGACAAGAAGATGGTGACGTATTTATTAGTATTCATAATGATGCACTTGATTCTTATGCACCACATGGTTTAACAGTTTATTATCATCATGATACTCAAAAAGATTTTGCGAAGACGTTACACACATCTATAAACCAAAAATCAATTCTGTCAGATAGAGGCGTTAGAAACGAAAACTTCCAAGTTATTCGTCAAACTAAAATGCCAGCTGTCTTACTGGAATTAGGTTATATCAGTAATCCAACTGATGAAGATTTAATAGTAGATCGAAAATATCGACATATCGTAGAAACAGGGATTGTTGATGGCTTGAAAGTTTACTTTTCAAATTAGATATTGACTGTTTCTGCTTATGAAGGTAATATTAATATAAATTACGAAATAACTTATACACCGCATATTCTTGAATAGTGTACAATTTAGGTGATAAACAGAGATTATAACACATGCTGAGAGTTATAAAGATACCGCGTATACTTTTGAACACAAGAAGAGGGAACCTTATGAAAGTAAGGTCGGTTAACACCCGTTACAATGTTGTGAAGTGAGTATTCATATATAATGAATACTAATTAGGGTGGCAACACGGAAAATTCGTCCCTTGTATGTATATGCATACAAGGGGCTTTTTTTATTTTAAAGGAGGAAGTTTTATGATAAATATACCACGTGGTACACAAGATTTATTACCAAAAGATACTTATAAATGGCAATACATTGAAAATAAATTACACGAATTAATGAAATTATATAATTATAAAGAAATTAGAACACCTATTTTTGAAAGTACAGAATTATTTAGTAGAGGCGTTGGTGATTCAACTGATGTTGTACAAAAAGAAATGTACACTTTTCAAGATAAAGGTGATAGAAGTCTTACATTAAGACCTGAAGGCACAGCAGGTGTTGTGAGAAGTTATATTGAAAATAAAATGCAAGGTGAACCTAATCAACCCGTAAAATTATATTATAGCGGTCCGATGTTTAGGTATGAAAGAAAACAAAAAGGACGCTATCGCCAATTTGTTCAATTTGGTGTAGAAGCAATTGGTTCAGAAAACCCGTCAATAGATGTTGAAATTATTTCAATGCTCGTACACATCTATCAATCATTTGGATTAAAAGATTTAAAATTAGTTATAAACAGTATTGGTGATGCTGAATCAAGAGCGGACTATACGAAAGCATTACAAGCTCACTTTGAGCCGGTTATTGATACGTTCTGTAGTGATTGTCAAAGTAGATTACACACTAATCCGATGCGTATTCTTGACTGTAAAGTCGATAGAGATAAAGAAGCGATTAAAAATGCACCGAAAATTACAGAATACTTAAATGATTATTCTAATCAATATTTTGATGATGTTAAACACTTATTAGATGAATTAGGTATTGAATATGAAATCGATACGAATCTTGTTAGAGGATTAGATTATTATACGCACACTGCTTTTGAAGTTATGAGTAATGCAGAAGGATTTGGAGCTATTACGACATTGTGTGGTGGCGGTCGTTATAATGGATTATTAGAATTGTTAGATGGCCCTAAAGAAACAGGTATAGGGTTTGCATTGAGCATTGAAAGATTATTACTTGCGCTTGAAGCAGAAGGTATTGAAATAGAACAAGAAGACTCAATTGATTTATTTATAGCTACGATGGGTGAAAAAGCCGATCAATTTTCAGTACAATTGATTAACAAATTAAGACTTGCTGGTATAAGTTGTGATAAAGATTATCTTAGCAGAAAATTAAAAGGGCAAATGAAACAAGCAGACAGACTTAATGCTAGAAATACAATTGTTATTGGTGAAAACGAATTAGAACAAGAAAAAGTTGAAGTAAAAAATATGGAAACTGGTGAACAAACACTTGTTTCATTATCAGAATTAGAGAATTATATAAAGGTGGAATCATAATGGATAAGAGAACAACATACTCAGGAAAAATTACAGAAGAATATATTGGACAAACAGTTACATTAAACGGATGGGTACAAAAGCGACGTGACTTAGGTGGTTTAATTTTCATCGATTTGCGTGACCGTGAAGGTGTTGTACAAATAGTCTTTAACCCAGACTTTTCTGAAGAAGCTTTACAAGTTGCTGAAAAAGTACGCTCTGAATATGTTATTCAAGTTAAAGGTTTAGTAAGCAAAAGAGACGAAAAATCAGTCAATGACAAAATTAATACTGGTAAAGTAGAAGTACAAGTTTCTGATATTCTTATTTTAAATGAATCAGAAACACCACCATTTTCTATAACAGATATGAATGACATTGATGAAAATGTACGTTTGAAATATCGTTATATAGATTTAAGAAGAGAAAGTTTAGCTCAAACATTCAAAATGAGACATCAAATTACACGTTCGGTTAGAAATTATTTAGATGAAGGTGAATTTTACGAAGTTGAAACACCTGTTTTAACAAAATCTACACCTGAGGGCGCTAGGGACTATCTTGTACCATCACGTGTTCATGATGGTGAATTCTATGCTTTACCTCAATCACCTCAAATATTCAAACAGTTATTAATGATAGGTGGATTTGATAAATACTACCAAATCGTTAAATGTTTTAGAGATGAAGACTTAAGAGCAGATAGACAACCTGAATTTACTCAAATCGATATTGAAATGAGTTTCGTTGATCAAGAAGATGTTATAACAATGAATGAAGGTTTAATGAAGCGTATTATGAAAGATGTCAAAGGCATTGATATTACAACACCATTCCCACGTATGACTCATGCTGAAGCTATGGAAAGATACGGAATTGACAAACCGGATACTAGATTTGGTATGGAATTGATTAATTTATCTGACCTTGCATCAAAAATGGACTTTAAAGTATTTAAATCTGCTGTTGAAAATGGCGGCGAAGTCAAAGCGATTGTTGTAGAAGGTGCAGCAAATGATTACTCAAGAAAAGATATAGATCAGTTACAAACTTTCGTAAGTATTTATGGTGCAAAAGGTTTAGCTTGGGTTAAAGTTACTGAAGAAGGTTTAAATGGACCTATCAGTAAATTCTTTACTGAAGATAATGTAGCCGAGTTGTTAAGTAGTACAGAAGCTACCAATGGTGATTTAGTATTATTTGTAGCTGATAAAAAAGACGTTGTAGCAGCAAGTTTAGCTCAATTAAGAAATAAATTAGGTAAAGAACGTGGATTAATTGATCCAAATAAATATAATTTCTTATGGGTAACAGATTGGCCATTATTTGAATACGATGAAGATTCAAAACGATATGTAGCAGCCCATCATCCATTTACTGCGCCTAAAAAAGAACATGAATCGATGTTAGAAACTGATCCTACAAATGTTGAAGCAAATGCTTATGACATCGTTCTTAACGGTTTTGAACTAGGTGGAGGTTCTATTAGAATTCATAAATCAGATCTTCAAGAAAAAATGTTTAAAGCACTTGGATTTACTGATGAACAAGCGCAAGATCAATTTGGTTTCTTAATTGAAGCATTCAAATATGGTGCGCCACCACATGGCGGTATTGCTTTAGGTCTTGATAGATTAGTCATGCTCTTATCAGGTAGAACGAACTTAAGAGATACGATTGCATTTCCTAAGACTGCAAGTGCTTCATGTTTATTAACAGATGCACCAAGTGAAGTATCTAATAGTCAACTACATGAATTACATTTGCAACTTGATTTAGATGAAAAATAATTAAAAGTTTAAATACTTGTTATTTAGAAGAATTATGATAAAATAAATTTATAAGGTAGTCATCTGAAGTGTTCGTAATAAGCTTTTAATATTTTGACCTAACACTTTTGATCAAGGGAGCTTAATTGGTTTTCTTAATAGCGCATACGCCTCGTAAGGAGGACATGCAAAATAAGAAACAGAGCACCCACCTGTATATAGCAGGCCAAAATGATCTAGCACTTAATATTACGGCACAATTGGATTCTATCGGTACGCAAGACTTTATGTCTTGCGTATTTTTGTGTAAAGGAGTTAATTAAACTATGAAGCATCAATTTTCTAGAAATGAATTAGCAGTAGGTAAAGAAGGTTTAGACTTATTAAAAAGTAAAACAGTAGTTGTGCTTGGTGTAGGTGGCGTAGGTTCGTTTGCAGCTGAAGCACTCGCAAGAACTAATATTGGTCACATTATATTAATAGATAAAGACGATGTAGATATTACAAATGTAAATAGACAATTACATGCGTTAACAACAACAATAGGTCAATCTAAAGTTGATTTAATGGAAGAACGTATTAAGCTCATTAATCCAGATTGTAAAGTAACATCACTTCATATGTTCTATACAGAAGAGACGTATGAGGCGTTATTTAATGAATATGATATTGATTATTTCGTCGATGCTAGTGATACGATTATGTATAAAGTACATTTAATGAAAGAATGTTTAGAAAGAGACATTGATGTTATTTCAAGTATGGGTGCTGCTAACAAGACAGATCCAACTAAATTTGAAATTGCTGATATTTCTAAGACACATACTGACCCAATGGCAAAAATAATACGTCTGAAATTAAGAAAAATGGGCATCCATAAAGGAATTAATGTCGTATTTAGTGACGAAAGTCCGATTATGATTCGTGAAGACGTTAAAGAAGTTATCGGAGATAAAAATGCAAAAGTAAGAAAAGCTCAAATGCCACCATCATCAAATGCATTTGTACCAAGTGTTGTCGGCTTAATTTGTGCGAGTTATGTTATTAATGATATTTTGAAAGATATACCAGTAAAAAGAGTCAAAGATAAATAACAACGACTTTGATATAAAAAATGAGACTGGACGTATCCAGTCTCATTTTTTTAAGTTTTTATATATTTCTGCTAGCTTTTGTTCAGATTTAGAAGTGAGCTTTGGCTGATAGTACTGTTTATCTTTTAATGTATCAGGTAAATATTGTTGTTCTACATAGCTATTTTCGTAGTTATGTGGATATTTATAACCAATCGCATTTCCTAATTCTTGAGCACCTTGATAGTGGCCATCTTTTAAATGTTTAGGCACTAATCCAGCTTTTCCATTTCTAATATCAGACAATGCACTGTCAATAGAGACAATAGCTGAATTTGATTTTGGAGATAGACATAATTCAATTACGGCTTGACTCAGTGGAATGCGTGCTTCTGGAAAACCAAGACGTTCACTTGCTTCAATAGCAGATAACGTTCTTGCAGCGGCACCAGGTGATGCTAAGCCGATATCTTCATAGCTAATGACAAGCAAGCGTCTTGCAATCGTGGGTAAATCCCCAGCTTCAATGAGTCTTGCTAAATAGTGTAAAGCGGCATCAACGTCGCTACCTCGAATGGATTTTTGGAAGGCACTCATTACGTCATAGTGCTGATCACCGTCTTTATCATGTTGAAAAGCATTTTTTTGTATGCATACTTTAGCATCTTCAATCGTGACATGACGTTTTTCATTTTCAGTATCGGCGCTAAGTACGGCTAGTTCTAACGCGTTCAAAGCACTTCTAACATCACCATAACTTGCTTTTGCAAAATACTGAATGGCTTCATCATCTACAACGGGTGCGTAACTGGCTAAACCGTTTTCCGAATCTTCAAGTGCTCTGTGTAAAGCAATTATGATATCATCTTCTTCTAATGGGAAAAGTTCAAAAATTTGCGTTCTGCTTCGTATAGCTGGATTAATAGCATGATAAGGATTTGATGTCGTTGCACCGATGAGTACAATTTTACCAGACTCTAAATGAGGTAATAAAAAATCTTGTTTAGCTTTATCAAGTCTATGAATTTCATCTAGTAATAGAATAACTTGGCCAGACATTTTGGCTTCTTCAACAACTAATTGCATATCTTTCTTAGTATTGGTAACGGCGTTTAGTTGTCTGAATTTATATTGAGTACTGCCTGCTATAGCTTGCGCAATACTTGTTTTACCAATTCCAGGTGGTCCATAAAAAATCATAGAAGTTAATCTTTTAGTATTTACCATTCTTCTAATAATTGCTTTTGGACCTACTAAATGCGATTGACTGATAACATCGTCAATCGTTTTTGGACGCATTCTATAAGCTAATGGTTCGTTTTTCATTTGTGATCAACCTTTCTAATTACTCAAAGTGTACAAAAAATGATAAAATAAGTTAACAATATTCTTTAAAGAAAATAAGAGGTGTAGTACATGAAAATTTCTACTAAAGGACGATACGGCTTAACACTTATGATATCGTTGACTAAGCGTTACGGTCAAGGATGTACATCGTTAAAATCTATCGCAGAAGAAAATAATTTAAGTGATTTATATTTAGAACAACTAGTAGGACCACTACGTAATGCTGGTCTTATTAAAAGTGTAAGAGGGGCCAAGGGGGGCTATCAATTACAAAAAGCACCATCAGAAATAACAGCGGGTGATGTTATTAGATTGTTGGAAGGACCTATTACACCTGTCGAAGGTATAGAAGATGAACCTCCAGCACAACAGCAATTATGGATACGAATTCGTGATGCTGTTAAAGAAGTACTTGATAATACAACATTAGAATATTTAGCAAACTATACAAACCAAGATGAACTTGAAGGGTATATGTTCTACATTTAAATTTAACAAGACTGTCCATTAGATGAATAACTGATGGATAGTCTTTTATTTTTTTTTTTTTTTTGAATAGTTTAAACAAAATAATGCTCAACTGTATGCATTTCATGCTTAACTGTATTAATAAAAGTTATATTATGACAGTTAAGCATGAAATTTGATAATGTAGTGTAATTTTCTCCTCTGTATAATTTTTCATATTAAGATAGTTGTAGACTCAAATAAAGGGGAGATTATATGAAAAAATTCAAAGTTTACATATTGACCGTAGTTTCAATTTTATTATTAAGTTTCGTAGGTTTACCTTTAGAAGCAAATGCTAAAACGGATGAACCTTCATCAAGAGTTATACTACCTAATAATGACCGAGAACAAATAACAAATACAACATCGGCACACTATCAATCCATTGCTTTTGCTGATATTGGAGGGACTTCAATAGCCTCAGGAGTTGTAATCGGTAAAAATACAGTATTAACAAACAAACATGTTGTAGATGCAACTAACGGAGATGCATCAGTATTAAAATTTTCACCGGCTGCAAATGGAGATGGAAATTACCCAGCAGGAACATTTACAGCGACTGATTATAAAACAGCTCCAGATGGAGAAGATTTAGCTGTCGTAACAGTTGGTGAAAATAGTGAAGGACAATCAATAGGGGATGCTGTTCAACCAGCAACAATAGCTGATACATCAACTGTTAAAAAAGGTGATGATATTACTGTTACAGGATACCCAGGAGACAAGCCAATCGCAACATTATGGGAAAGTAAAGGCAATATCTTGTCAGCTTCAGGAAGTGATGTAACTTATGATTTAAGCACATATGGTGGGAACTCAGGTTCTCCAATATTTAATGCTAGCAATCAAGTAATCGGTCTACATTACGGTGGCGTACCAGATAGTCATAACAGCGGTGTATTATTTAATAGTAGCGTTCAAGAATTTATCAATAGTAACTTGAAATAAATAAAAGCTGCTGGGACATAAATGTCCTAAAAACTTAAAAAGAGCAGAAGTCCATTTTTAAAATCGAACTTCTGCTCTTTTTTTGTATAAAAATGGATATCCTTCACGATTTTGTGAAGTGCTGACGCCTGAGGGAATAGTATGAGAGAGAGACTACAGGCTCGAACCATACCCCTAGGCAAGCATGCACGAACAAAATCGTAGATTTCATAAAAATAACAACTCATTTCTAGCTGAATAAATCAGTGAAATGAGTTGTTATTTATTTTGCGTTGGGATTTATGCCCTAAGATCTTTGTTATGACTTTTTATTCACCGTAAACGTCATCGACGATTTTTTTGAATGATTCAAATGATTTGTATTGTTTTTCTAAATCATAAATATAACTTACAGCCATTATTTCATCTACATTATATTTCTTTTGGAAGTCTAATAATTGTTTTTTAACTGTTTCTTCACTTCCAATGAATGATGTGTTTGTTTTAGATTGAGCCATATATTTTTCTTGAGGTGACCAAATGTTTTCTAATTGATCTGTTGGTGGTTGTAAAGGCAGACGTGAATTTCTCACGATTCCTAAGAACATTAAGTGCATTGTTGATGATAAGAAAGTTGCTTCTTCGTCTGTTTCACCTACAATGACATTTAAACAAATAGTGACATATGGTTCATCTAAATACTCTGATGGTTCAAATAAGTCTCTATATATTTCAATAGCTTGTGACATTTGTTCAGGCGCAAAGTGTGCGGCGAATACGTAAGGTAATCCTAAACGTGCTGCTAAATGTGCAGAATCCGTTGAAGACCCTAAGACATATATCGGAATATTTGTATCAACACCCGGATAAGCTCTTACATAAGATTGATTTTCTTCTGGTCCAAAATATTTAAGTAATTGATTAATATCGTCGCCAAAAGTATATACACCTTTATGAGAATCACGTCTTAATGCAGAAGCTGTCATCATATCTGTACCTGGCGCTCTTCCTAATCCTAAGTTTAGTCTGTTAGGAAACATTGTTGCCATTGTGCCGAATTGTTCTGCTACAACGAGTGGGGCATGGTTAGGTAGCATGATACCACCAGAACCAACTTGTATAGATTCTGTATGTTCTAATGTATGTTGAATCAGTAATGCAGTAGCTGAACTTATAAGGTTAGGTGCATTATGATGTTCTGCAATCCAGTACCTTTCATAACCGAGTTCCTCTACATTTTGTGCTAATGTGACCATGTTTTTAATGGCCTCTTGCTCTGTTTCTCCCTTTCTTAATGGAACGAGATTCAATGCAGAGACTGGGAATTTAGATTTCATTTTATGACTCTCCTTACTTAATTATATATTGGAAGTATATCAAGCGTCATCGCAATGCACTATTTAATTGCTCAACAAAAGTTGACTAACTTACAAGTTAAAGATATAATAAACCCAAATTTAATGAGAGGTGGCATCAATAATAGGCATGGATATCCAATAATTTTTACGACATAAAGTTATAACGTAAAAATACCATTGTATTACACAATGATGATTGGAAGAGTATGTCTATATTTTGATGTTGCCATTACATAATAAATAGTGTAATGGTGTGTCTTCCTGTGTAATGCATGGATCGAGGAGGCAACATTATGCTATTTTTATTTGAAGAAAAACCTTTAGAGATTGAACAAAAAGTCCTTATACCTTCATTAACTTTTAACATTGAAGATAATGAACATATGGCAATTGTAGGTGTTAACGGTATCGGAAAGACCACATTATTAAATGAAATTCATTTTAATGAAAATATTGATACAGCAATGATGGAACAAGATTTGAAGGCATTTGAGAATTTAAATGTCATGCAATTTATTATGCTAGCATACCCAGAGTTATCAAGATTAAGAGAAAATTTAAGTGAACTAGATTATCTAAATCGCTTTATTGAATTAGATGGTTATGATATTGAACAAAATATTATTATAGAAGGTAAAAAGTTAGGTTTAACAGAAGGTCATTTTGATCAATTGATTTCTACATTAAGTGGCGGAGAACAAACGAAAATTTCATTTTTAAAAGTTAAATTAGATAAAGCATCATTATTATTAATAGATGAACCAACTAATCATATGGATCAAGAAATGAAAGTATGGTTAACAAAAGCTTTTAAACAAGAGCAACGGGCAATATTATTTGTGTCTCACGATAAAACATTCTTAAATGAAACGCCAGATTCAATATTAGAATTAAATAAGAATGGTGCAACAAAGTATCCTGGTCAATTAGGGCATTATAGACAACAAAAAGAAATAGAATATGAAACAGTTAAACAACAATATGAAAGACAAGAGAAAGAACAACAAGCTATAGAAGAAACAATTAAAAGATATAAAGAATGGTATGAAAAAGCATCAAAAAAAGCATCTGTAAGAAGTCCTTACCAGCAAAAACAATTGAGTAAACTGGCAAAAAAATTCAAATCTAAAGAACATCAAATGAATAAAAAGCTAGAGCAAAATAACATTATGAATCCTGATGAACAAGAAAAATCATATTCGATTCAACATCATACTTTTAAACCACAGTATTTAGTTAAATTCGATAATGTAACATTTTCATATAAGGAGAGAGTTATTTTTGAAAATGTATCGTTTCATATAAAAAGAAATCAAAATGTTATTATTGAAGGGCCAAATGGCTCGGGAAAATCCACTTTAATAAAATTAATATTAGGTCAATTAGTACCTGATAAAGGAGAAATAATCATTCACCATGAATTAGAAATAGGTTATTTTTCTCAAGATTTTAACAATTTAACGATGGAAAATACAGTGTTAGAAGAAATTATGTGTATTCCTGAAATTAAAGAAACAGATGCGCGAACAATACTAGCAAGTTTCTATTTTGACAAGGATAGAATAGATGATGTTGTTAATACTTTATCAATGGGTGAAAAGTGTAGACTACAATTTGTTAAATTATATTTCTCAAATCCT
Source organism: Mammaliicoccus sp. F-M27 (assembly GCF_022387115.1). NCBI lineage: Bacteria > Bacillati > Bacillota > Bacilli > Caryophanales > Staphylococcaceae > Mammaliicoccus > Mammaliicoccus sp. F-M27. Next base: position 252,840 of record NZ_JAJNIE010000001.1, read on the forward strand.
CACATACTCATATTAGATGAACCGACAAATTACTTTGATATTGACATGCAAGAAAAAATTATACAATTAATACAATCATTTCAAGGTAGTACGCTTATTATTTCACATGATAAACACTTTAAAGAAAAACTTAAAGATCAAGTGTGGACTATAAATGAACGAAATTTAACTCATGAAAATTTAAAAATTGATAATCCATTAAATGCTGAAAATATGAAAAAAAATTTAAATGAATTAGAACAATATACTCATGAAAGAAATCGAGAAACAGAGTTCTAGTCATTTTATGAAAATGGTGCTAGAATAGGTACATTGAAAACTAAGAAAGGACGTTCAACATGAAAGTATATGCAGATTATGCAGCAACTACTCCCGTTAAACCGATTGTTACAGAGAAGATAACCGAAATACTATCTGAACATTACGGAAATCCATCTTCAATTCATTCTATTGGTAGAGATGGTAGAAAGTATTTAGATCAATCTAGAAGAGAAATTGCTACATTATTAGGAGCAAACCCTAATGAAGTCATTTTTACTAGTGGTGCAACAGAGTCTAATAATACAGCTATTAAAGGAATCGCAAGAAAACGCAAGCACTTAGGAAAACATATTATTACGAGTAGAATAGAGCATCATTCTGTATTACATGTTTTTGAAGAACTTGAACGTGAAGGTTTTGAAGTTTCTTATATAAATGTAAACGATGAAGGGCTTGTTGATTTAGATGAGTTGAAACAAGCTATCAATCCTGAAACAACATTAGTATCGATTATGTTAGTTAATAACGAAGTAGGTACTGTACAGCCATTATATGAAATCGCTGAAATTTTGGAAGAACAAAACATTGCTTTTCATGTTGATGCCGTTCAAGCAATTGGTCATATGCCGATTGAATTTGATGAAATGCCTATAGATTTATTGAGTATGACTGCTCATAAGTTTGGTGGACCAAAAGGAATTGGCGCCTTACTTGTCAAAAAAGGTATACAATTAGATACGTTTATTCAAGGCGGAGAACAAGAACTCAAGAGAAGAGCTGGTACTGAAAATGTACCTTATATATGTGGGATGGCTTCAGCTTTAGCAGTTGCAAATGAACATATGGATGAGAACAATGTTCATTTGATGAATTTAAAAGAAAAACTCATTGTCGGTTTACAACAACATGCTATTCCATTTGAGCTAAATGGTAGCATGGTAGATACAACAGGGCATATTACGAATTTGTATTTTCCATTTATTGAAGTGGAAACAATGCTTACATTATTAGATATGGCCAACATATATGTATCAAGTGGTTCAGCTTGTACAGCAGGCTCAACACTACCATCACATGTTCTAGAAGCTATGTATGGTGAGCATGAAAGAGTTAAGCAATCTGTGAGATTTAGTTTTAGTGATTTAACAACAGAAGAAGAAATAAACTATATTGTGGACGCAATTATGAAAATATACAATCAATTTAAGGAGGAAGAAAATGAATAATGAAACTACCCGTGTAGTCGTTGGTATGAGCGGGGGCGTAGATAGTTCTGTTACTGCGCATATATTGAAAGAACAAGGTTATGATGTAGTAGGCATATTTATGAAAAATTGGGACGATACGGATGAAAATGGTGTGTGTACAGCTACTGAAGATTATAATGATGTAATAGAAGTTTGTAATCAATTAGATATACCATATTATGCTGTAAATTTTGAACAAGAATATTGGGATAAAGTCTTTACGTATTTCTTAGATGAGTATAAAAAAGGAAGAACGCCTAACCCTGATGTGATGTGTAATAAAGAAATTAAATTTAAAGCTTTCTTAAATCACGCTTTGAAACTTGGTGCTGATTATGTGGCAACTGGTCACTATGCACGTGTTAACCGTGAAGGTGACAAAGTTGAAATGTTACGTGGCGTAGATAATAATAAAGATCAAACTTATTTCTTGAATCAACTTACTGAAGAACAATTATCTAAAGTAATGTTTCCTATCGGTGAATTAGAAAAAAGTGAAGTAAGAAGAATAGCTGAAGAACAAAATTTAGCAACTGCTAAGAAAAAAGATTCAACAGGTATATGCTTCATAGGAGAAAAGAACTTCAAAACATTTCTATCTCAATATTTACCAGCACAAAATGGTAAAATGCAAACATTAGATGGTGTAGATATGGGTGAACATACCGGTTTAATGTATTACACGATTGGACAAAGACACGGACTAGGTATCGGCGGAGATGGAGACCCTTGGTTTGTAGTTGGTAAAAACTTAAAAGAAAATATTCTATATGTAGAACAAGGTTTTCATCATGATGCTTTGTATAGTAATTACTTAATCGCATCTGACATATCATTTGTGAATGATATTGATTTTTCACAACCTGTAAAATGTTCTGCTAAATTTAGATATAGACAAAAAGATACAGATGTAACAGTTGAAAAAATTTCTGACAATCAAATTAAAGTTACTTTTGATCAACCAGTTCGTGCTATTACACCTGGTCAAGCCGTTGTGCTTTATGATGGTGAAGTTTGTCTAGGCGGCGCAACAATTGATAAAGTATACAAAACTGAAAAACAATTAGATTATATGGTATAAATCTCTAGAGGTGTTATCTTTTCTGATGCACCTCTATTTATTTTTGTTATAATTAAAAGTAATGATATTTAAAGGAGTTACAACATGCATAGTGAAGAACAAATAGTTGAACTAATACAAGATAAAAAATTCGATCAAGCACTTTCATATTTATTTGAAAATATTGAAGCAGATCCGAACGAAGTTACGAATTATATTAATGCTGGTACAATTTTATCAGAGGCAAATGACATTGAAAGAGCAGAAAAATTCTTCCAAAAAGCGATTACGGTTAACGAGAGTCATGGTGGCGCGTATTACAGCCTTGCAAATTTATATTACAATCAACAACGTTTTGAAGAAGCGGTTAAATTATATCAACACGCATTGAAAAGAGGGCTCAATGACGCAGATACAAACTTTATGCTAGGTATGAGCTTTAATGAATTAGGTGCGCATACAGAAGCATTACCATATGTTATGAGAGCGTCTGAACTTAATAACGAAGATGTAGAAATCGGTTTTCAATACGGTTTAACATTGTGTCAACTTGAAATGTTTGAAGAAGCGGTTAAACAGTTGGAAATTGTCTTAGCAAAAGATCCTAAACATGTAGATGCTTTATATAACTTAGGTTTAGCAAAATATATGAAAAATGAAGACCCACACGAAGCGCTTACTTATTTTAGAAAAGCAGTAGACATACAACCAGATCATTTATTAAGTGGGCATGCGATAAAAATGTTTGAACAATTAGCTGAAGAGGAGGACTAACATTGGAAAACTTATCTTTATTTGATCTTTCACATGTAAAAGGTGAAGTTATTAGAATCTTATTTCAAAATAGTGATAACTATTATACCGTTATAAAAGTTGATGTGATGGACTCAAATGAAGATTTCGATCAAGAAGTCACAATTGTTGGTTATCTTCCTCAAATAGTAGAAGGCGAAACATATCTTTTTAAAGGTAAAGTAATTAATCATCCAAAGTATGGTAAGCAATTACAAGCTGAAACATTCGAAAAAGAACTGCCACAAACTAAACAAGGCGTTATTCATTATTTATCTAGTGATTTATTTAAAGGTATAGGAAAGAAAACTGCAGAAACAATTGTTGATAAATTAGGCGAAGACGCACTTAAAAAAATAATTGAAGAGCCAGAAGTATTGAAAGAAATACCTAAATTAAACAAACAAAAACGAGATACGATTGCAGCAGCTATACGTGAGAATCAAGCTATAGAACGCATCATGATTAAACTGAATGAACTTGGTTTTGGACCGAAACTTGCTATGTCTATATATCAAGTTTATAAGGAAGAAACGCTTAATATTATTAAACAAACACCCTATCGATTAGTTATGGATATTAACGGTATTGGCTTCCAAAGAGCCGACCAAATTGCCGAACAAGTAGGTATTTCAAAAGACCATCATGATCGACTTGTCGCTGGAATTAGCTATTTCTTAGATCAACAATCTTTACAAAATGGTCATACATTTTTGCCTGTTGATATATTAATTAATGGTGCATATGAATTGTTAAATCATAATCAACCAGAAGTCGTGAATAAAGATCAGCTGAACAGTGTTATTTTAGAGATGAGTGAAGAAAACAAATTAATAATTGAAGATAATAATTGTTTTTTACCTTCTCTATATTATTCTGAAGCTAAAAGCGTTCAAATTATCCATCGTCTTTATCAACATCAAGAAGAACTTAAAGATATTGAAAAAAGTGATTTGCAATTACACATTGGTGAAATTGAAGATATGAATGACGTGTCATATGCTGATGGTCAAAAATTAGCATTAGAAACAGCGATAAACAACAAGATGATGCTACTAACAGGTGGACCTGGTACTGGTAAGACGACAGTTATAAGAGGGATTTGTGAATTGTATTCTGAAATTCATGGTGTCAGTTTAAATTATGATGATTACCAAGAAGGTACTGACTTTCCTATCGTATTAGCTGCACCTACAGGACGTGCAGCAAAACGACTGAGTGAATCAACAGGTTTAGAAGCTATGACCATTCATAGGCTAATAGGTTGGAGCAAAGATACACAACCGGATGATGTGCTTGATAATGATATACATGCGCATTTAATTATTTTAGATGAAATGTCCATGGTAGATACTTGGTTAATGTACCAGTTTCTACGTGCGGTGCCAGATCATGCTCAAATAATCTTTGTAGGTGACGAAGATCAGTTACCTTCAGTTGGACCAGGACAGATTTTCAAAGATTTGATTGATTCTAAAGTGATACCTAGAGTTAATTTAAAAGAAGTTTATAGACAGCAAGAAGGTTCTTCAATTATTGATTTAGCACACAAAATAAAAAACGGTTTACCAGTATCAATTAATGAAAAACATCATGATCGATCCTTTATCCCGTGTAGTAGTAATCAAATTGCAACAGTAGTTGAAAAAGTTGTCCAAGGTGCAGTGAATAAAGGTTATAACATGCAAGATATACAAGTGTTAGCCCCAATTTATCGCGGCCCTGCAGGTATTAATAAACTGAATGAGTTATTACAAGATATTTTGAACCCGAAAGATGAAACAACTCGCTATCTTGAGTATGGAGATATCGAATATAGAGAAAATGATAAAGTGTTACAGCTCATAAATCGACCAGACGATAATGTATTTAATGGTGATATTGGTGTTGTAACAGGCGTTTATAAAGCAGAAGAAAATGCGTTAGGTAAAGATGTAGTCATTGTAGACTATGAAGGAAATGATATTACTTATACGAAACAAGATTTATCAGAAATAACACATGCTTATTGTTGTTCCATACACAAATCGCAAGGTTCTGAGTTTCCAATTGTAATCATGCCTATAGTTAGACAATACTTTAGAATGTTACAGAAGAACATTTTGTATACAGGACTAACCCGAGCTAAACAATCATTGGTCATTTGCGGAGAAGAGAATGCTTTTAATCAAGGTATACAAACGTTAGGGCATGGACGAATGACGTCATTTGATACTAAATTAAAAACATATTTTCAAACGGATACTGAAAATACAAACGAACCTAGTGAAATGAAAAACTTAATTTTAACAGAAGATAATATGTATGAAATTGACCCGATGATTAACATGAAAGATAAAACACCTTATGATTTTATGAAATAATTGACATCTAAAAATCCAGTGCTTATAATCTAATAGAATGCTAATAAAGAAGCCGAGTAAATAATATATTGTTTAAAGAGACATGTTGGTTGGTGTGAAACATGACAATATATATTGAACGCTACTTCTTATATTTAAATTGAATAAACTTAAAGTGATGACATTTTGTCATAACTAGGGTGGTACCGCGATACGTTCGTCCCTTTTTTGAGGGAGGGGCGTTTTTTATTTTATTTGAGGAGTGAAAGCGATGAAAAATTTAAAAGCAAGTGAAATTAGACAGATGTATATTGACTTTTTTGTTGAAAAAGGACATATGGTAGAACCATCAGCACCATTAGTACCAATTGATGACGATACATTACTATGGATTAACTCAGGAGTTGCGACTTTAAAAAAATATTTTGATGGTAGAGAAATACCTAAAAATCCAAAAATAGTGAATGCACAAAAAGCGATTAGAACAAACGATATTGAAAATGTAGGGTTTACAGCAAGACATCATACTTTCTTTGAAATGTTAGGTAACTTTTCAATCGGTAACTACTTCAAACGTGAAGCGATTGAATATGCTTGGGAATTTTTAACGAGCAATAAATGGATGGCAATGGATCCTGAAAAATTATATGTAACAATTCATCCTGAAGACACTGAAGCATATGATTTATGGCATGAAGTGATCGGTTTAGAAGAAAGTAGAATTATTAGAATCGAAGGTAATTTCTGGGACATTGGTGAAGGCCCATCTGGACCAAATACAGAGATTTTCTATGATAGAGGCGAAACATACGGACAAGAAGATCCAGCCGAAGAAATGTATCCAGGCGGTGAGAACGAACGTTATCTCGAAGTTTGGAACTTAGTATTCAGCGAATTTAATCATAATGCAGATCACACTTATACACCATTACCAAATCAAAATATTGATACAGGCATGGGCTTAGAACGTATGACGTCAATCGCACAAGATGTACCGACTAACTATGATACAGATTTATTTATTCCAATCATTCAACAAGTTGAAGAGGTTAGTGGATTGAAATATTTACAATCTAAAGAACAAGATATCGCATTTAAAGTGATAGCTGACCATATTAGAACAATATGTTTTGCTATAGGAGACGGTGCATTACCAGCAAATGAAGGTAGAGGCTATGTTTTAAGAAGATTGCTTAGAAGAGCAGTTCGTTTTAGCCAAACTTTAAATATTAACGAACCATTTTTATACAAACTCGTTGATGTTGTTGCAGAAATAATGGAACCATATTATCCAAATGTTAAAGCACAAAGTGATTTTATTAAAAAAGTTGTTAAGTCTGAAGAAGATCGTTTCCATGAAACATTAGAAGAAGGTTTAGCAATTCTTAATACAATGATGGATAGAGCTAAACAAAAAGATCATGTATTATCTGGCTCAGATGCATTCAAACTATATGACACATATGGTTTTCCAATTGAACTGACTGAAGAAATTACTGCACAAGAAGGTATTACAATTGATAGTGATGGATTTGCAAATGAAATGCGTCAACAACGTGATAGAGCGAGAGCAGCACGTCAAAAAACGCAATCTATGCAAGTGCAAAATGAGGTCTTAGGTAAAATAACGACACCTAGTAAGTTTGTTGGATATGAACATACTGCAATACAATCTGAAATCACGGATATTATTTTAAATGGACAATTAGTTGAAGAAGCAGAAAGCGGAGAAGACATTCAATTTGTGTTAAGAGAAACGCCGTTCTATGCAGTATCTGGTGGTCAAATTGCAGATAAAGGTATTATTAGACATGATCAATTTGAAATTGAAGTAACTGAAGTTATTAAAGCGCCAAACGGTCAAAACCTACATGCTGGTCATATTACATTTGGACAAGTTCACGTTGGAGAGACAGTTGAAGCAATTGTTAATAAAGCTGATCGCAAATCAATCGTTAAAAACCATTCAGCTACACATTTATTACATGCAGCTTTAAAAGAAGTACTAGGCTCACATGTAAACCAAGCAGGTTCTTTAGTTGAAAGTGAAAGATTACGTTTTGACTTTTCACACTTTGGACAAGTAACAAATGAAGAACTTGAAACAATTGAACAAATTGTAAATGAAAAAATATGGCAAAACATCCCAGTGTCCATTCAAGAAATGCCGATTGAACAAGCGAAAGAAAAAGGTGCAATGGCGCTATTCGGTGAAAAATATGGCGATGTTGTAAGAGTTGTTGAAATGTCATCATACTCTATCGAGCTATGTGGTGGTATACATGTTAGAAACACAAGCGAAATTGGCTTGTTTAAAATCGTTTCAGAATCAGGTACTGGCGCAGGTGTGAGAAGAATTGAAGCGGTGACTGGTAAAAAAGCTTATGAAACATTAAAAGCTACTGAAACAATACTGAAAGACGTTATGCAACATGTGAAAGTTAAAGATCAAACGAGAACAATTGAAAAAATTGATCAAATTCAACAACACAATAAAGACTTAGAAAAAGAACTTCAACAAAAAAATAAAACAATAACTGAATTAAAATCAGGTAACATTGAAGATAGTATTGAAGAAATTAATGGTAAAAAAGTACTTTCTGTATTAGTAGAAGCTGAAAATCCTAAAGTGCTCAGATCAATCATGGATGATTACAAATCAAGAATGCAAGATACTGTATTATTATTAGCAAGTGTTAATGGAGAAAAAGTTTCATTAGTATCTACAGTACCAAAAGAATTAACAGATAAAGTTAAAGCTGGGGATATTATAAGAGAAGCAGCTCAAATTACTAACGGTAAAGGTGGAGGTCGCCCAGATATGGCTCAAGGTGGCGGAACAGATCCTTCGAAAGTAACAGAAGCGTTACAGTTTGTTAAAGACTACATTAAAACTCTATAATTTTAAGTATTAATAGAATATGATATAATTAATACTAAGTTAATGGAGTTAGGGAGTGTAAATATAGATGAATAATTTTGATAAAACCATGAAGTTTAACTATGATGATTTTCCGAAAGAAGATGTCAAAACAGTACTACAAAATGTTTATCGCACATTAGAAGAACGAGGATACAATCCAGTTAACCAAATAGTTGGATACCTACTGTCTGGTGACCCAGCATATATTCCTAGACATAACGAAGCAAGAAATCAAATTAGACGCTTAGATAGAGATGATATTATGGAAGAATTAGTATCCCATTATTTAAAGCAAGAAAATGAATTCAATGCTTAAAAATAGGATAATAGGTTTAGACGTAGGAAGTAAAACAATTGGTGTAGCTGTCAGTGATGCGATGGGTTGGACAGCTCAAGGAATCGATACACTCCGAATTAACGAAGACAAAGAAGAGTTTGGAATTGATGAATTAATTAAAATAATAGATCAATATGATGTTGATACTGTCATTATTGGATTGCCTAAAAACATGAATAATTCTATCGGACCACGTGGAGAGGCATCAATTCATTTCAAGGAAGTACTTGAACAAGAAAGACCGGATTTAAAAATGGTGATGTGGGATGAAAGACTGAGTACAGTCGGAGCTGAACGTACACTATTAGAAGCAGATGTTTCTCGAAAAAAAAGAAAGAAAGTTATAGATAAAATGGCTGCTGTATTTATTTTGCAGGGGTACTTAGATTCTATTAAATAAAGATGAGGAGAATGAATAATGACTGAACATAATCATGAAGAACATTTAGATATCAACAACGAGGAAGAATTATTAACGTTAATCGACGAAGATAATAACGAAGTTTTATACCGTAAAGTTTTAGAATTTTATCATCCTGAATTCAAGAAAGAATACATTATTCTAGCTGAAGAAGGAACTGAGAACGAAGAAGAAGTTGAATTAATTCCTATGATTAATGAAGCTAACGATGATGGTGAAGGTGGTAAATTATTACCAGTTGAAACTGACGAAGAGTGGGAAATGATAGAAGAAATCGTTAATACTGAAATGGATGACGTTTAAAAATTAATATGTAATAGTACACGATGCCCCTAATGTGATATAATCATTAGGGGTATTTAATTTACATAAGGAGTTACATATGGGAAAAAATAGTATATATAAAGATGCTAGATTATTATCGAAGTATATTAGTATAACGATAATCGGTATCCTCTTTTTATTATTTTTATTAATAACTATAGTCGGCTTAATTTTTGTGGGAATTAATATAAAGCCAGTAAATGCTGATAGTAATGAACAAGTCATTGTTGAAGTTAATCCAAATACAACAACTGAAATGTTAAGTCATCAATTAGCAGATAAAAAAATTATTAGAAACGTCACTATTTTCAAATATTATTTAAAATTAAATAACATTTCTAGCTTTCAAGCAGGGGAATATAAATTTTCACCATCAATGTCACCTAGAGAAATAGCTAAAAGTTTAGAAAGTGGGAAAGTATATTTAAAAACTGCCATCCAATTTGATGTTAAGGAAGGTTCTAACTTAGAGCTTATTGCAGGCATAATTGAAGAAAATACTTCTATTAGTCGTGAAGCATTTTTGAAAAAAATGCGAGATCTAGATTATATTAAAAAATTTCAAAAAAAATATCCCGACATGTTAACAGATGAAGTGTTAAATAAGAACTTGCGCTATCCTTTAGAAGGATACTTTGCGCCTTCTACTTATCAATTTTCCAAAAGTGATGTATCAATTGATGATATTACGAATGAAATGCTAAAAGAAACTTACAATAGTACATATAAAATTTATAAAGATAATGGCGGATTTAAATTTACGTCAAATTATGAAGAAAAGAAAATTACTTTTCACGAGTATTTAACATTAACATCCATGGTTGAGTTGGAAATGAAGAAAATGACAGATAAATCAAGATATGTTTCTATGCTTATAAATAGAATCGAAAATAATCCGCAAATTGCTTTGAATTCCGATGCAACTGTACGCTATGCAACTAAGAAAGAGCCAAATGAGTCTATTTCAGAAGAAGACTACAAAGATAATTCTAAATATAATACTTATGTAAATAAAGGTTTACCAAGTGGACCGATAAGTAATGTTTCTGACGAAACGGCAAGAACGATAATTAATCCACCTAAGACAGAGTATTATTATTATACAAAATCGAAAAGTGGTAAAATTTTATTTGCTGAAACATTAAAAGAGCAAGAAAAAAATAGAGAAAAATAGGTGGATACAAAGCAAGAACGCAATGAGATGTCGTATAAGCGTTCTTGTTTTGTATTTATACTTACTATTTATTCGAAAATATGGTAAAATATCTAATGTTTATAAAACATATTACGGATATGACTGATACATACTAACTAGCCAATGGACTAGTTGGGTTTTTTATTATATTGAAGTGTAAGGAAGTTGTAACATGGACAAAGATATAGAATATATCGAACAATTACTTTTTCAAAATTCATCTCAAATAGATGAATTAAGATCATATGCTACTGAGCATAATGTTCCAATAATGGATAAAATATCAACAGAATTTGTTAAACAAATCATTAGAATTAAAGATGTGAAAAATATTCTTGAAATTGGAACGGCGATTGGATACAGTGCTATGCATTTTGCTTCATGCAATCCTAACTTGAAAGTTTGGACTATTGAAAGAAGCGAGGAAATGTATGAACAAGCATTATCAAATATTAAACATTATCAATTTGATAATCAAATTGATGTGATATTTTCTGATGCTTTAGAAGCTTATGATTTATTGCCACCTAACGAAACGTTTGACATGATTTTTATTGATGCCGCTAAAGCCCAGTCACAAAAGTTCTTTGAACTGTATGAACCATTGCTAAATAATGAGGGTATTATCATTACGGATAATATTTTATATCATGGTTTTGTAAGTGACATAGATATTGTGAGAAATAGAAATGTTAAACAAATGGTTAAGAAAGTTCAAAACTATAATCAATGGCTTATGAATCATTCTGACTATACCACTACATTGATTAACATTGGCGATGGCATGGCTATTTCTAAAAAGGAGCATACAAAATGACAGAATTATTAGTGACGCCTAAATCCGTTCAACATATTGAGAAACTAATAGAATTAGGTGCTGATGCGTTTGTCATAGGTGAAGAGAAATTTGGTTTGAGACTTGCAGGCGAATTTAAAGAACCTGAACTTCGCGAAGCAATTAAACTAATTCATAAACATGGCAAAAAAGCATATATAGCTGTAAATGGTATTTTTCATAATGAGCATATTGATGATTTAGAAGCTTATATCGATTTATTACATGAGTTGAAAGCAGATAGAATTATATTCGGTGATCCAGCCGTTGTCATGGCTATGAAACATCGTGAAAATCCTATCCCGTTAAATTGGAGTGCCGAAACGATTGTAACAAATCATTTTCAATGTAATTACTGGGGAGATAGAGGATCTCAGAGAGCCGTGCTTGCACGTGAATTAAGCATTGAAGAAGTGCTGGAGATTAAAGAAAAAAGTAATGTTGAAATTGAAGTACAAGTACATGGAATGACCTGCATGTTCCAATCAAAAAGGAAATTGCTTGGTAATTATTTTATGTATCAAGATAAAGTTATGAAGATTGAAAACAGAAAAGAAAATGACAATATGCTTCTGTATGACGAAGAGCGTAGCAATAAATATCCGATTTATGAAGATGGTAATGGTACGCATATTATGAGTCCGAACGATATTTGTTTGATCGAAGACTTAGAAGAATTATTAGAAGCTCAAATAGACTCATTTAAAATTGATGGTGTTCTTCAAACAGAGGAATATATTAATATTGCGACTGAGCAATACAGACAAGCTATTGATTTATTTAACGAAGACCCAGAATTATACGAAGATGAAAAGTTTATGTTACTTGAACCAATCGAAGAAGTTCAAAAAGATTATCGTCCTATGGATCAAGGATTCTTGTTTAAACAAACAGTTTATTAAGATTAATTAAAGGAATGATTAAAATGAAGGTTTTAGAACCTATAGGAGCTAGTCGTCACACTAAGATTAAGAAACCTGAATTACTAGCACCAGCAGGCAATTTAGAAAAACTGAAAATTGCTGTCCATTACGGGGCAGACGCAGTATTTTTAGGTGGTCAAGAATATGGATTAAGGTCTAACGCCGATAATTTTACTATGGAAGAAATTAAAGAAGGCGTTGAGTTTGCTGCTAAATATGGTGCAAAGATTTACGTCACAACTAATATTTTTGCACATGACGAAAACATTCCAGGTTTAGAAGACTATTTAAGAAATTTAAATGATACTGGCGCACATGGAATCATTGTTGCAGATCCGCTTATTATTGAAACATGTAAACGCGTTGCGCCAAGTTTAGAAATTCATTTAAGTACTCAACAATCATTGTCTAACTACCGCGCTGTACAATATTGGAAAGAAGAAGGCCTCCAACGTGTCGTACTTGCCCGAGAAACAAGTGCTGAAGAAATGCGTGAAATGAAAGAAAAAGTTGATATAGAAATAGAAACATTTATACATGGTGCGATGTGTATTGCATACTCTGGCAGATGTACGTTAAGCAATCACATGACGGCAAGAGACTCTAACAGAGGGGGATGTTGTCAAAGTTGTCGTTGGGATTATGATTTAATTTCAGTGGAAAAAGACGGTGAATTAGAGCCATATTTCGATGATAAAGACACCACGCCATTTGCAATGAGTCCAAAAGACTTGAAATTAATTGAATCTATACCTACAATGATGGACATTGGTATTGATTCATTAAAGATTGAAGGTCGCATGAAATCTATTCATTATATTGCGACAGTCGTATCAGTATATCGTAAAGTCATTGACCGTTATGCTGAAGACCCTGAAAACTTTAAAATTGATCCTAGATGGTTAATTGAATTGGATAAATGTGCTAATAGAGACACTGCACCTGCATTTTTTGAAGGTGTTCCGCATTATGAAGAACAAATGTTTGGACAACAATCAAATAAAAAAACACCTTTTGATTTTTGTGGATTAGTGTTAGACTATGACGCAGAATCTCAAATAGCTACCATTCAACAAAGAAATTATTTTAAACCTGGACAAGAAATTGAATTTTTCGGTCCAGAAATTGAAAATTTCACACAAGTCATCGATAAAATTTATGATGAAAACGGTGAGGAATTAGACGCAGCAAGACATCCACTTCAAATTTTACAAATAAAAGTGGATCGTCCGATTTATCCAAAAAACATGATGAGAAAGGGAATCGTTTGATGGGAAAGACTACAATCATAGGTATTGCAGGGGGTTCTGGTTCAGGAAAGACTTCTGTAACATCCGAAATAATGAAAAATTTAGATGGATATAGTGTTGCATTAATTGAGCAAGATTACTATTATAAAGATCAATCACATATGTCGTTTGAAGATAGACTTAAGACAAACTATGATCATCCATTTGCTTTCGATAATGAAAGATTAAAGCATGACTTAAAGAATCTAAAAGAAGGACAAGCAATTGAAGTACCAACGTATGATTATTCTAATCATACAAGAAGTGATAAAACGATTAGATTCGAACCTAAAGATGTTGTTATACTAGAAGGTATTTTCGCTTTAGAGAACGAAAGTTTAAGAGATTTAATGGATGTTAAGATTTATGTTGATACTGATGCTGATTTGAGAATATTACGTCGTTTAGCAAGAGATATAAAAGATAGAGGACGTACTATGGAATCAGTAATTGATCAATACCTATCAGTTGTAAGACCGATGCATATCCAATTTATAGAACCAACGAAAAAGTATGCGGATATCATCATCCCTGAAGGTGGTAGCAATAAGGTAGCGATTGATATCATGACAACGAAGATCCAATCACTCGTTAAAAATATTTAAATAATTACAAAGTAAAGGAAGATGGAAGAATGGAAACACAAAAAGAATTTCCTATGACACAGGAAGGTTTCAACAAATTAGAAAAAGAATTAGAAGAATTAAAAACTGTAAAACGACCAGAAGTCGTGGAAAAAATAAAAGTAGCGCGTAGTTTTGGAGATTTATCTGAGAACTCTGAGTATGATGCTGCTAAAGACGAACAAGGATTTATCGAACAAGAAATTCAAAAAATCGAAAATATGATTCGTCATGCTCAAATTATTGAAGACAACGGATCTAAAAATGATATCCAAATTGGAAGAACTGTAACATTTACTGAAATTCCAGGTAATGATGAAGAAAGCTATAAAATTGTAGGTTCAGCAGAAGCAGATCCTTTTGAAGGAAAAATTTCTAACGAATCTCCAATTGCTAAAGCGCTAATTGGTAAAAAAGTAAATGACGAAGTTAACGTGCCATTACCAAATGGTAATGAAATGAAAGTCAAAATTGTAAAAATAGATTAATTATTTTGCAATTTAGTAAAAAATACTGTAAAAACATTGAAATTAAATGTTTTTACAGTATTTTTTTAATATATAAAGCATGTTATTATGATAAGGTAAAATTGTTTTAATAATCTGTTTATTTAATAATTTTTGAAATAAGGGTGGTAAAATTGAATATTCGTCAAATTAGCGAAACTCATTTTATGATTTACGAACAAAATGAAATTAATCCTGAAGTTAGGGATAAAATTTCAAACATAGTATCACATATTGAGTCATACAAGCATCCTGCCATATTAAGTGTAACATCTTCATATAGATCCATTATGGTGGCGTTTGATGCTACAACGTATACATATGAAACGTTAATTAAAGAATTGAATCTTCAAAACATTAATTTTGAGTCCGACAGTGGCAAGAAATCTAAAAAAGTGATTACATTACCTGTTGTCTATGGAGAACAATATGGGCCAGATTTAAACATTGTGGCAGAACATTCACAATTAACAAAAGAAGAAGTGATTAAATTGCACTCGGACGAGAATTACTTGATTTATGCAATTGGATTTTTACCAGGATTTCCATTTTTAGGGGGATTAAATAAACAGTTATATACACCGAGAAAAGAAACGCCTAGAAGCAAAATCAAATCAGGATCTGTTGGTATAGCTAATAATCAAACAGGGTTATATCCGAAAGAATCACCTGGAGGATGGCAAATTATTGGTCGTACACCTATTGATGTATTCAACCTAGAGAGAAACCCAATGATTTTATACGAAGCAGGAGATTACATATCTTTCAAAGCGATTGAAGAACAAGAATTTCAAGAAATTGAGCGAGAAATTGAAAGTGGAAAGTTTGATTACAGCAGATTAGTAGGTGAATTAAATTGAAATGTATAAAGCCAGGTTTGTTTACAACCGTTCAAGATTTAGGTAGAACAAAATATGAAAAAGATGGTTTTTCTGTAGCAGGCGTTATGAATCAATATTTCTACAACATTGCAAACGCACTAGTTGATAATGAGGGCGCATCAGTATTAGAAATCACGATGAATGGTCCTGTTCTTCAATTTAATGCTTCAAATATTTTTGCTTTTGTAGCGCTAGATGCTGAAATATTTTTAGATGATCAACAAATTCCAGTGAATACTGCGATATATGTTGAGAAGGGACAAGTGCTCAATATAAAAAGTATTACAGCTGGAGCGAGAGGCTACTTAGCATTTCATAAACCATTAAATATTTTACCCGTTTTAGAAAGCGCTTCCACACATACGAGAAGTGGTATAGGTGGGTATAAAGGAAGAACATTAAAACGAAATGATGTGTTTTATTTCAAGGATAAACCCATTAACTATGACATTATAGGTAACACATTTAACTTAAACAATGTTCATGAACCTAATACGATACCCATTATTGAAGGTCTTCAATTCGAACAATTCGAACCAGAGTCCAAGCAGTTATTAGTGAGTCAAACGTATAGCATCTCTGACATGTCAGATCGCATGGGCTATCGATTAAATGGGGAAAATTCTTTAGTTCATATAGATAGTGCTGATATCATTTCAGAACCAATTGCACCAGGAAGTGTACAAGTACCTAATAATGGCCAACCCATTATTTTGTTGAATGATCGCCAAACTATCGGTGGATATACTAAAATTGCCACTGTAAGTTTTGTAGGACGAGAAAAACTAGCACAATTAAAAGCTCAAGATCATTTGCAATTTAAATGGATTACAGTAGAAGAAGCAACGAAAGAATATAAGGCGTATATCAAACAAATGAGACAAGATATCGAAACAATCAAAATGAAGAAATATAAAGACTTAAGCATTGTTAGACCGAAATCTAAGAAACTAGCAAAACTTATAAAAGGGGAATAAAACGTGAATATCGAAAAAATAGAAGATGTAATTAAGTTAATGAAAAATAATGGCGTTTCATATATGAAATATAAAGACGAATCAGTGGAAATAGAATTAGATTTGAAAACGACGGTAACTGAATCAGCGAGTCCTACAACAGTTCCAACGAATGAGACTCAAACTAGTCATAATAGCACTGAGCAACATACTACAATTGACGCAGAAATTCTAGGAACTTTTTATTTACAAGATGAAGAACAGTTAAGTAATCCACTTGTTAAAGTTGGGGATGAAGTTAAAAAAGGTCAAATAGTCGGTTATATAGAATCTATGAAAGTATTAAATGAAGTCATAAGTGATCATGATGGAGTTGTTGAAGATATTCTGATTAGTCATGGAGATCCCGTTGAATATGGACAAACAATTATGACATTAAAGTAAAGGGGTGATTCGAATGATAAAACGTTTGTTAATTGCTAACAGAGGGGAAATAGCCGTTAGAATTATTAGAACATGTAGGATGATGAATATAACGACAATCGCCATATATTCAGAAGCTGATAAAAATAGTTTGCACGTACAATTAGCTGATGAAGCAATATGTATTGGCCCTAATCAATCTGCTGAAAGCTATTTAGATATCGATCGTATATTAGAAGCTTGTAACATGAGTAAAGCAGATGCAATTCATCCAGGGTATGGCTTTTTATCTGAATCAACTACTTTTAGACAAAGGGTAGACGAGGAAAATATTATTTTCGTTGGTCCAAGCTTCAAAACGATGGATTTAATGGGAGATAAAATAAAAGCGAGAGAAACGATGTATCAAGCTAATGTTCCAATTATACCTGGCTCTATTGGCGAAGTTAAAACTGTAGAAGAAGCTCGACAAATAACTGAAAAAGTTGGCTTTCCATTTGTTATAAAAGCTGCTAGTGGTGGTGGCGGTAAAGGTATAAGAATTGTTCATGAAGCATCAGAACTTGAGAAAAACTTTAAAGAAGCACAATCAGAAGGCGAAAAATATTTCGGCGACAAGCGTGTTTATATAGAAACATTTATTGATAAAGCAAGACATGTAGAAGTTCAAGTGTTAGGAAGTCGTCATGGTGAGGCCATTCATTTAGGTGAAAGAGATTGCTCCATTCAACGAAAAAATCAAAAGCTCATTGAGGAAGCGCCTTGTACAGCTCTTGATTCTAAGACGCGTGCCTCTTTACATGCAGATGCAGTAAAAGCTGCTAAAGCTTGTAATTATGAAAGTGCTGGCACAATTGAGTTTTTATTAACAGATAATGGTTATTATTTTCTAGAAATGAATACGC
Organism: Mammaliicoccus sp. F-M27; assembly: GCF_022387115.1. Classification (NCBI taxonomy): domain Bacteria; kingdom Bacillati; phylum Bacillota; class Bacilli; order Caryophanales; family Staphylococcaceae; genus Mammaliicoccus; species Mammaliicoccus sp. F-M27. Next base: position 271,083 of record NZ_JAJNIE010000001.1, read on the forward strand.
GAATTCAAGTAGAACATACGGTAACTGAATTGCTTACAGGTGTGGATTTAATTAAACAACAAATATTAATGGCAAATGGTGAGCATTTATCACTTAAACAAGAAGATATAAAATTTGAAGGCCATGTCATTGAATGCAGAATAAATGCTGAAAATCCTGAAAAACAATTTAGACCGGCAGCTGGTAAAGTCCTAGCTTTACATTTACCTAACGGCTTTAATACAAGAGTCGATAGCATGCTCTATGACGGATATATGATACCGCCATACTATGATTCTTTAGTAGCGAAAATTTTAGTAAAAGGTACAGATAGACTTGAAGCAATTGAGAAGATGAAAGGGACTTTAGAAGAAACCGTTATAGATGGTTTTCCGACGACACTCGATTTCCTTTATCGCGTCTTAAGTTATGAGCCATATATAAATAATGATATAACGATTAAGTTTTTACATGAACATAAAATAGTTTAAGGAGAGAGCTAAATGGTACAAGTAGATTTGAATTGCGACTTAGGGGAAAGTTTTGGTAACTATAAAGTTGGTAATGATGAACTTATTTTACCTTTGATTACATCTGCTAATGTAGCTTGTGGTTTTCATGCGGGTGATCAACATGTCATGAATGAAACAGTCAAAACGGCTGCTAAATATAATATACATATTGGCGCACATCCAGGATTTCAAGATTTGAATGGATTTGGTCGTAGAAATATGGATTTAACACCACAAGAAGTTTATGACTTAGTGATTTATCAGTTAGGTGCATTATCTGGATTTTGTAAAATTCATAATACTAAAATTTATCATGTTAAACCACATGGCGCTTTATATCAGATGGGCGCGAAAGTTCCTGAAATAGCGGATGCTATCGTTAAAGCTGTTAAAGATTTTGATGATCAATTGTTATTCGTAGGTCTATCAAATAGCGAACTAATTGAATCTTGTAAACGTCACAATTTGACGTATAAAAGTGAGGTATTTGCTGATAGAGCATATGAAGATAATGGACAGCTTGTATCTCGTAAAAAAGAAGGTGCGCTCATTAAAGATACAGATCAAGCAGTGGCGCAAGTGATTAAAATGGTCAAAGAATCTAAAGTTAAAACAATAAATGGAAAAGAAATCTCAATTGAAGCGGACACAATATGTGTTCATGGAGACGGACAACATGCGCTAGACTTTGTTAAAGAAATTATCGCTCAGTTCGAATCTGAAGGTATACAAATCAGTGCAATGAAGTAGGAGGAATGTATATGAGTCAAAATAAAGGGTATGAGGATTTAAATAAACCGTTTGAATATACTAACAAACATAGAAGAATATTATGGGGCGCTGTTTTCTTAATGGCAACTTCTTCTATAGGTCCAGCATTTTTAACTCAAACAGCAGTGTTTACAGAACAATTTCTAGCAAGTTTTGCATTTGCTATTCTTGCATCGATATTGATTGATATAGGGGCTCAAATTAATATATGGCGAGTTATTACTGTTGTTGGTAAAGGCGGACAAGATATAGCGAACGATGTCTTCAAAGGACTAGGTACATTTATTGCGATATTAATTGCTATAGGTGGTTTAGCTTTTAACATTGGGAATGTAGCTGGAGCTGGACTTGGATTAAATGCGATATTTGGTATTGATGTGAGAATTGGTGCTGGTATAACCGGCGTCTTAGCAATTTTGATCTTTATCGTTAAAAACGCACAAAAAGTTGTGGATATTATTACACAAATTTTAGGTGTGCTCATGATTGCTATTGTTGCTTACGTAATGATTTTAACAAAACCACCAGTAGTAGAAGCGGCGCACAAAATGGTTGCGCCAGATGATATAAGTAAACTTATTGTACCAATCATTACTCTAGTTGGTGGTACGGTTGGTGGTTATATTACTTTTGCCGGTGCACATAGATTGCTTGAAGCAGGTATCACTGGGAAACATTACATACCTTTTGTGAATAGAGCTGCCATATCAGGTATTTTAACAACTGGTATTATGAGAACATTTTTGTTTTTAGCAGTTTTAGGTGTAGTCGTAACTGGCTTTGCTTTAAATCCAGACAATCCTCCTGCATCAGTGTTTGAGCATGTACTTGGTCCAATAGGTAAACAAGTGTTTGGTGTTGTATTATTTGCAGCGGCATTGTCATCAGTTATTGGCTGTGCTTATACAAGTACAACTTTCATTCAATCTTTACATCCATCAATTAAAAATCATAGAAACTTAGTTATTATTATTTTCATAGTTATTTCATCAATCATTTTCTTAACAATAGGTAAACCGATAAAATTATTAATCATTGCGGGTGCTTTGAATGGTTTAATATTACCAATTACTTTAGGTACAATACTTATAGCTTCTCGTAAAAAAAGCATTGTTGGTGAGTACAAACATCCAACTTGGATGATTGTAATGGGTGTTATAGCGGTGATAACAACATTGATTGCTGGTATATTATCGTTGCAAGGTTTACAAGATTTATGGAATAGCTAAAAACATGTTTCAAAGCGTACTAATTATGTTAATATAAATATGAATGAATATGATGGAGTGATAAAGCATGATTGGTATTATTGGAGCAATGGAAGAAGAAGTAGAAATATTAAAGTCATCTATTGAAAATATAGAAACAATCCAAAAAGCACATGTTATTTTCTATAAAGGTCAAATAGAAGGTAAAGAGATTGTATTAGCTCAAAGTGGAATTGGCAAAGTCAATGCTGCAATAACGGCTACATTATTGATTAGTGAATTTAATCCTGAACTTGTTATCAATACAGGTTCGGCAGGATCAGTTGACAATCAATTGAATATTGGAGATATCATTATAAGTAATAAAGTTTATTATCATGATGTTAATGCAACTGCATTTGGATATAAATTCGGACAAGTTCCGAGTATGCCAGAATATTATGAAACAAATGAAGCGTTAATATCTATAGCGAAATCTTCAATAGAAGAACTTGAGTTAAATGGTATTGTTGGTGAAGTTGCTACAGGTGATAGTTTTATAGGTTCATTCGAACAACGTAAAGAGATTAAATCAAATTTCCCTTCATCGAGTGTCGTTGAAATGGAAGCTGGTGCAATTGCTCAAACTTGTTATCAATATAATATGCCTATAATTGTTACGAGAGCTGTTTCAGATTTAGCTGATAAAGAATCCGACGTTACTTTTGAAGAATTTTTAAAAGTAGCTTGCGTGAATTCCAGTAAAATTGTAAAATTATTATTAAATAGAGTGGCATAAGGAGGCAGTTTCATGTTAATATTAATGGCTATCGCTGTCATTGCTACAGCACTTGTTGGTTTTGTGATTTATGCGAATACGGATGTTGAAAAAACATCTGACCGTGAAATTACTGAATAATATTTAGTGTTGCGAATCTAATTTGATTTGCAACACTTTTATTTTGTATTCAACTAAAAGGAATGTATACATAATTTATGTTAAAATAAGAAATAATATTGAGGTGTAATAATGGGAATATTTACTAAATACTTTTTGCCAAATGAATATGTTCAGTCTGTTTTCGATATAAATCCTGAACATTTAAAATCTAAAAATATAAAAGCAATCATTACAGATTTAGATAACACTTTAGTTGGTTGGGACGTGAAAGATCCTACTGACGAAGTAAGAACATGGTTTGAAAAAATGAAGGAAAATGATATAACTGTAACGATTGTCTCTAATAACAATCAAGAACGTGTAGAATCCTTTTCATCAACGTTAGATATAGATTATATATTTAAAGCACGTAAACCTAGAGGAAAAGCGTTTAGACAAGCTTCAAATTTAATGGATGTTAATAAATCTGAAGTAGTTGTCATTGGTGATCAAATGTTGACTGACGTTTTCGGCGGTAATAGGAATGGACTTTATACAATCATGGTTGTACCAGTGAAAAAGACAGATGGTTTAGTTACAAAATTCAATCGTTTAATTGAGAGAAGATTCCTAAACTATTTTAAGAGAAAAGGTTTAATTAATTGGGAGGAATAAATTTGACAGAAATAGCTAAATGTATTGGTTGTGGTGCCATACTGCAATCTGATAATCCGGAAGCAGCAGGTTATGTACCACAATCTAGTTTGAATAAAGAAGATGTGATTTGTAAAAGATGTTTTAGACTTAAAAACTATAATGAAGTTCAAGATGTTGATTTAACAAGTGAAGACTTTTTAAATATGCTTAAATCATTACATAACGAAGATGGTTTAATCGTTAATGTTGTTGATGTATTTGATTTAGAAGGTTCGATGATACATCGTTTGAAAGATATTGTAGGTAAGAAAAAAGTGGTACTTGTAGCCAATAAAATGGATATTTTACCTAAAGCTATTAATAAAAAAAGAGTGGAAATATGGCTTAGAAATAGAGCTAAAGATTATGGTTTAAACCCTGACGAAGTCGTGCTTATATCTGCCTATAAAAATCAAGGTATTGATGAACTGCTTAATACGATTGAAAAAGTTAGAGAAGGTAAAGATGTCTTTGTAGTTGGGACGACAAATGTTGGTAAATCAACTTTGATTAATAAATTAATCGAAAAAAGTGTTGGTGAAAAAGACGTTATAACAACAAGTCATTTTCCTGGAACAACTTTGGATATGATTGATATTCCGTTAGATGACGATTCATATATGTTTGATACGCCAGGTATTATACAAAGCCATCAAATGACGCATTATGTAACCGACAAAGAATTAAAGGTTGTTATGCCTAAAAAGGAAATAAAACCAAAAGTTTATCAATTAAATGAAGAACAAAGTTTGTTTTTAGGTGGTTTAGTTAGAGTCGACTATGTTAGTGGTGGTAGACGTTCTTTAACATGTTTCGTATCTAACGATTTAAATATCCATAGAACAAAGTTGTCAAACGCTGATGACTTATGGAACCGTCAAATTGGTGAATTACTTAAACCACCATATAATCCGGAAAATTTTGATTTTGAACGTTTGAATAAAACGGAAATTGTAACTGAAAACGAGCGACAAGACATTATGATTTCTGGTTTAGGATTTGTGACTGTAGATGCAGGTGCAGAAGTACACATTATTGCGCCTGAAGAAGTAGAAGTTACATTGAGAACATCAATTTTATAAGAGGTGAATTAAATGAAATTTGGAGTTATTGGTCATCCCATTGACCATTCTCTTTCGCCTATTATGCATTCTGCAAACTTTGAAGCTTTAGGCAGAGACGATCAATATCATGCGTTGAATGTACCACCTCAGCACTTTCAGCGCATTAGAGAAATTATTAAAGAACAAGAATTCAACGCCTTTAATATTACAATACCGCATAAAGAATCTATCATTCCGTATTTAGATGAAATTTCCCCAAGCGCTCAATATATAGGGGCTGTAAATACGGTGTTAGTTAAAGATGATAAGTGGATAGGCTATAATACTGATGGTATTGGATTTGTTAAAGGTTTAATAGATAAGCATGGTCCAATTGATGAAAAGAATATTTTAGTACTTGGTGCAGGTGGTGCAAGTAAAGGTATCGTTTCTGAAATGATAAAATTTACTAATCATAAAATAACTGTAGCGAATCGCAGTGTTGATAGATTTGATAATTGGCAACTAGAAATCAAAGCAATGAGTTTAACGGAAGTTAAGCCTTTGATTCATACGTTTGATATGATTATTAATACAACACCTGTTGGAATGAATGAAAAAAGTAGCGAGCTTATTATACCAATAGAAAAAATAAGTAAAAAAGCTTTAGTATGTGATATCATTTATATTCCTAATAAAACACCTCTATTACAAGCATGTGAAAGAGAAGGTTTAGCAATATACAATGGATTAGATATGTTCGTTTATCAAGGTGCAGAAAGCTTTGAAATATGGACGGGTCAAGAAGCAAATATAGAAGTAATGAAAAATAGAGTAAAAGATGAACTCAAAAGGAGATAATTATGTTAACAGGTAAACAAAAGAGATATTTAAGAAAAGAAGCGCATCATTTAGATCCAATTTTCCAAATTGGTAAAGGTGGACTAAATGAAAATATGATAGAGCAAGTGAAAGAAGCGCTTGAAAAAAGAGAATTGATTAAAGTGCATATTCTACAAAATAATATGGATGATCGTAAAGAAGTAGCTGCAAGCATATCTGAACAAACTGATAGTGAACTCGCACAACTTATTGGCAGCATCATAGTATTATATAAAGAATCTAAAGAAAACAAGAAAATAGAACTACCTTAAATCCATGAAAAAGTTAATGATATATGGTGGTCAGTTTAACCCTATACACATTGGTCATATGCTAGTTGCGAGTGAATCGTATCAATTTGTTCAGCCAGACGAATTTTTATTTTTACCTAGTTATCAATCTCCACTTAAAGAACATAACGAATCTTATCTCATAGAATCTGAACGTGTAAACATGTTAGAGCTAGCGATTAAAGATTTACAATTCGGTGTAGTGGATAGAAGAGAACTAAATAGAAAAGGTACAAGTTACACATTTGATACAATTAAAGAAATTCAAAGTGAATATCCGGAACATCAAATTTATTTCATAATAGGCACAGATCAATATGAAAATTTGAATAAATGGAAAAACATAGATGAATTGAAAGAAATGTTAATTTTCGTAGTTGTTAATAGAGAAGTTGATAGACAAGATGTTCATGAAGGCATGTTGGCATTACACATTGCAAGAATTGATGTTAGCTCAACAGATATCCGTAATAGATGTAAAAATCGTCAATCTATCAAGATGCTAGTTACACCACGTATTGAAACATATATCAAAAGGGGACGATTGTATGAAAATTAAAAAAGCGGTAAAGCTAGTAGAAGAAACTTTACCTTCAAAAAGATATAATCATTCAATTAGAGTTGCTGAAACAGGTAAAAAAATGGCTGAAATTTTTGATGGTGATCCTAAAAAAGTCGAACTAGCTGGCATATTACATGACTTATGCAAATATGAAGAACTATCAGATTTATATCAAAGTGTGACTCAATATGATTTAGGTCAAGATTTATTAAGTTATGGTTCTGAAATTTTACATGGACCAGTTGCTGCTGCGCGTCTTAAAGATCAATATGAAATTGATGATGAAGAAATTTATTATGCAATTTATAGTCATACGACTGGTAGAGCGCAAATGAATAAGACTGAAAAAATTATATTTATTGCAGACTATATAGAACCTAAAAGAACGACACCAGGTGTTGAAGAAATTCGAGATATCGTATTTAAAGAGCGAGATTTAGATAAAGCTGTTTATGAAATTTCAAAACGTACTGTTTTACATTTAATTAATAAAGATAAAACAGTACATTTAAAAACAATAGAATGCTTAAATTATTATAATTTGCATTCAGAACAATAAAGGAATGGTTAAATGAACTCAAATGAATTAATGAAAAGAAGTATAATAGCGTGTGATGATAAGCGTGCAGAAGATATTGTAGGGATTGATGTGGAAGGTATTAGTGATATTGCGGATTATTTCGTTGTTTGTCACGGTAATAGTGATAAACAAGTTCAAGCAATCGCTAAAAATGTTAAAGATGAAGCTGAAATAAATGGTGTTTTAGTTAAAAGATTAGAAGGTTTTAACGAAGCGAGATGGATATTAATCGATTTAGGTGATGTTGTTGTTCATGTGTTCCATAGAGAAGAACGCGATTACTATAATTTAGAAAGATTATATAAAGATGCACCGTTAATCACTTTAACTGAGGATGTAAATTAAATGGCATACAATCGTATGAGTAATTTCTATGATTTGTTAACGGATGATCAACCATATGATAAATGGAAAGCAATCGTTGGTCATTTTACAACAGGTCACGACAATGAAATTTTAGACATTGGCTGTGGTACTGGAAGACTGACGACTCAACTTTTAGATTATGGTAATGTTAGTGGTCTGGATTTGAGTGCAGAAATGTTAGAAATAGCAGAAAGTCGAAACGCTGATATTAAGTGGTATTGTCAAGATATGAGAGATTTGGACTTACCTCAAAAATATGACGTTGTTACGATATTTTGCGATAGCTTAAACTATATAACTGATCCAGAAGATGTGCTTCAAGTCTTTAACTATGTTAACAGTTATTTAAATGATGGTGGTTTACTTATTTTTGATGTGCATTCAATTTATAAAATGAATCATCAGTTTAATAATTGTAATTATATTGATGAGACAGAGCAATTAACATTGGCTTGGCAAGCAATTGCTGGAGAAGAACCAAATAGTGTATACCATCAAATGTCATTTTTTGCAGAAAGAGAAGATGGGTTATATGAACGGTTTGATGAAGAGCATTACCAAGTTACATTTGAAATTCAGCTTTACAAACAACTTTTAGAGTTTGCTGGATTTGATGTTAAAAATGTTTTTACAGATTTTAATATCGACGATTTTAATGACGAAGGCGACAGACATTTTATTGTTGCTCAAAAATAAGTAATCATGAACACCTCTTACGTTTAATAAAGTAGGAGGTGTTTTTTTGAACAATTTAATGAGATTGAAAGAGTGGTTAATGAACCATTATCAACTTGTGTTAATTGCTGTTATTGCACTGTTTGTTATATTTAAGTTTCTATTTATAGGAGCAGATTCAGAACAGTCGAATATTGAAGAGGACACACGTAAAGAAATAACTCAGGAGGCTTCTCAAGATAAAGATGTTAAATCTGAAATGACTAAGTCAACGCAAGATATCAACATAAATAAAAGTGTTACTGTTGATGTAAAGGGTGCTGTCAATTTTCCGAATACATATAATATGAAATCTTCTGACAGAGTTAATGATGTATTAAAGAAAGCACAAACTAAAAACGATGCGGACTTAAGTCAAATAAACTTGTCGGAAAAGTTAAAGGATCAAATGTATATTTATGTACCTGTAAAAGGGGAAAAAGTACTAAAACATTCGACAAATCAATCCTCAGATAACAAAGTAGAAGTTAATATAAACACCGGTGATAAAGCTGAAATTGAAAAATTACCTGGGATAGGTCCAAGTAAGGCTGAAGCAATATTACAATATAGAGAAACTAAAGGAGAATTCAAGAAGATTGAAGACTTGAAAAATGTTAAAGGATTTGGTGAAAAGACAATTGAGTCGTTAAGTGATTATATAGTGTTAAATTGAAATTGCAATTCAGCTTTTTAGTTATTACAATAAGGATATATGAAAGGTAGGTCGATATGAAATGGAAAGAATTGAATGGAAAGAATATTTTATGGCTCAAAGTCATCTCTTATCATTAAGATCAACATGTGAGAGGCTATCAGTCGGTGCTACTATAGTGAAAGATAACAGAGTGATTGCCGGTGGCTATAATGGGTCTGTCTCAGGTGAAGAACATTGTATCGATAACGGCTGCCTTGTAGTTGATGGACATTGTATTAGAACGATACATGCAGAAATGAATGCCATTATACAATGTGCTAAGCTTGGTGTTTCTTCAGAAGGTGCAACAATATACGTTACACATTTTCCTTGCTTAAATTGTACGAAATCAATCATTCAAGCAGGTATTAAACAAATTTATTATGCGGACGATTATCATAATCATACATATGCAATTCAACTATTAGAACAATCAGGTGTTCATTATGAAAAAATAGATTTTCACCCACAAGATATCATTAAATATTTGAATTAAAGGATATGTCTTTGTATGTGGTTTTATTTTGCACTGCATTTATTAAGTGGCTACATTTTGCATTTGAGCGCTTATGTAGGGATATTAATGCTCATGATCATTTTTTTGAGTTGTATGATTAAATTTCAATCATATAAAATAATGATGATGAGTTTATTATTTATCGTCATAGGTTATTTAATTTATCCTAAAATGTCATTGCATTATATGGAATCATTCAATCTATCTAAAGAGAACAAAGTTTATACTCATACAATACAATTTGGTGATAAAGTGCTTATAGATGGTGATCTTTTTCAAGCTAATGGTGAGATTAACGGTCTAACTTATAAAGTGTTTTACACTTTAAAAAATGAGCAAGAAAAAATGACATTATTAAAAGCGATGCCATTCATGAAGAATTGTAGAATTACATATAATAGAACGGACATTTTACCTAATACGAATGATTTGAAATTTAACTATAATGAGTATTTAATACAACATGAAATAGCTGGCGTATTGAAAGTGAAAGCATTCTCTATTGAGAGTTGTAAAAAAAGATCTCTAAACATAATTGAAGAGGCTCAATTATACAGAGAGATTTTAATACAAAAGTTAAAGACATTAGACGTAAAGAACATTGACGATATCATTGCATTAACTTTAGGTGAAACGCGTTATTTATCACCTGAACGAATAGAACAATTAAAGAAGCTAGGAATTTATCATTTATATGCAGTGAGCGGTTCTCATGTAGCATTGGTTAACGTATTCTTGTTTCGATTACTATTGAGGATGAATGTGAAATATCATCATTCTGAGTTAATTATTTTTATATTATTACCGTTATATGCTATTTTGACAGGATTAAGCCCGAGTGTGTTAAGGGCTGTTGGAGTCGTAATGGTATATATGGTCATTAAAAGAGTTGTGAATATTGATTCACTGCAAATCCTCTCAATAACATTTATATTATTTGTACTTTTCAATCCTTATGTTATTTTTGACATAGGCTTCCAATTATCTTACATTATTTCCACTTTTATTATTTTAAGTATTCCACTCATCAAAACATTTAGTATGACTCGTAAAACTTTTACGATTAATATGATTTCACAATTATCCTCTTTTATTATTTTGATTTTTCACTTCAATACTTTTCAATGGCTTGGATTTATAAGCAATTTCATTTTTATTCCACTTTTTGAATTAATCATATTTCCGTTAGTCATGTTATTTTTAATGCTATTTATTATTTTAGGCAAAGTCCCTATGTTGTTAAGTCATATTATCGAATTTGTATTTGGTAAAACACTTGAATTAATTGAAGCATTGAACAAAATACCTATTAATGATTTAGTAATATCGAATTTACATGCAATTTTTTACTTTTTAATTCTAGTGGCTATTATCGTTATCGTAGTATCAATTTTGAAGCTACAATATATAAAAGCCATTACTTTATTTTCTGTATTAATGCTCATGTTATCAATTAAGCATAACCATGATGCCATTATTTTGGAGTTTTTAGACATCGGACAAGGGGATGCTATGATTGCTTACCACCAAGATGTAAATAGTGTAGTTATGATCGATACAGGTGGAAAAGATCAGCATCATAAAGAAAAATGGCAAATTAGAAATAAAGAACTCAATTATACTGACTCAGTTCTTGTGCCAGATTTATATGAGAAAGGATATAATCAAATTGATTATTTAATTATTTCACATCCTCATGCTGACCATATGGGTGAATTAGTGAATTTAAGTAAAAAAGTGAAGATTAAAAATTTGATTATTAATAAGAAGACGTGGGATAGTCATGCACTAAAATTAATATTAAATGAAGTTGCTCATTCAAATACACATATTATTGATAGTACGCATATTAAACAATTCAAAATTGGGGCAACTGTATATCAGTTATATAATCAAGATAGTGAAAATCATGCAGATAAAAATGATACATCGATTGTTACGGAGATTAGAGCATATAATAAAAAGATATTAACTGCAGGAGATGCAACTGAAAGAATTGAAAACCATATTTTAAATGATTTAACATCGAACTACGATTTGTTGAAAGTAGGTCATCATGGTAGTTTAACAAGTACTAGTGATAACTTTATATATAAAGTAAAGCCTAAATTATGTGTAATCAGTTCTGGGCGTCATAATCGATATAAATTACCGCATCCTAAAATTGTTCAAAAGCTCGAGAATAATCAATGTAAAGTTTTTAATACTCAAGACTATGGTGTGATCAAAGTCACAATTGATAAAGAGGATATGAATATAACTAGCGGATTATCAGAATATAATAAAAAAGCTTACAAAAATCATTAGATTTTTGTAAGCTTTATATAAATAGATTTGTCATTTATATCTTAATTTGGAAGTAAGCTAAATACTTGAGCAATAATATATATTACTGCTAAGAAAGCGAAACCAATTATAAATCCAAATCCAGAGTCTTTAACATCATTGTTACGCCCTTGAGTATTTTCACCTTCAAATCTGTTCATATGACTCCCTCCTATACTTACATTCATTATATGATAATAAACTTAAAAATGCTATACTTAATTAGAACTTTATAAGAGAGGGAGACTTATTTTGGAAGATAATATTGTGTTGAATTATGGTGCAGTAAATGCACTAATAGAGAAAAAATCAGACGAAATCATTAATGAATATTTAAACGGGGAACGCGACGAGTTCAACTATGTTAAATATGATTTATATGAAGCATCCATTTCGAGCGCAATTGAAGAAGCTTTAACTTTACCATTCCTCTCAGACAAAAAAGTAGTACATATTAAGAATGCATACTTATTTACAGGAGAAAAAGTAACTAATAATATTAATCAAAATATTGATCAATTAATGGGTTTTCTAGAACAATACGATGGTGAAACATTAGTGGTCTTTGATGTATTCAATGAAAAGCTAGATGAACGGAAAAAGTTAGTCAAAACTGTTAAGAAAAATGCGAGATTAAATAAAATTGACCAGATGACAGAGCAAGAAATTAAACAGTGGATTAAATCATATTTAAATGAGCAGTATAAGGATATTAAAGAAGATGCTTTAGTAGAATTTATAGAACTTACAGGCATTCAGTTCAATATTATAAAAGCTGAACTAGATAAATTAATTTTATTTATTGGTGATGAAGCTGTTATAAACAAACAAGATGTGAAAGATATTGTAAGTCGTTCATTAGAACAGAATGTATTTTTACTTACAGAATATATTCAAAAGGGTCAAAAAGAGAAATCTATCAATTTGTTGAAAGATTTAATCAATATGAAAGAGGAGCCTATTAAACTATTAGCATTGATAACGAGTAACTATCGACTATATTATCAATGTAAAATATTAGCGAACAAGCATTATAGTGAACAACAAATAGCTAAAACAATAGGTGTTCATCCGTATAGAGTTAAACTTGCACTTAGAATCGTTAGGAAATTATCTTTAGAAAGATTGCTTGCAACAATCGATATATGTGCAGAGACAGATTTTGATTTAAAATCATCATATATGGATAAAGTGCTTATATTAGAACTATTCATTCTAAAAATTTAAAAATAAAAAAGCTACAGAAAAATCTGTAGCTTTATTAATTAGTTAGCTTTTGACATTAAGCTTGATTTAATTCTATCAGCTTTATTTGAATGAATTAGATTGTTTTTAGAAGCTTTATCAACTTTTTTAATAGCTAATGAAACTAATTCACCTTTGTTATCAGCATTGTTTTCGATAGCAGTTCTTGCAGCTTTAACAGCAGAACGCATATCATTTTTTTGTGAAATATTTGCAGCGTCTTTCTTTTCAGTAACAGAAACACGTTTAATTGCAGATTTAATGTTTGGCATGAGAGTCACCTCCTAAATATGTTGTCCGTGATCAAAGATTTTTTGATTGCAACAAAAAATATTTTATCAAATGTAGGGCATAAGTGCAATCATTATTTGCACATTCCTTATATAGCATAACACTTTATTGACAGTTTGATAATACGTTTGCATTTATTTCGTAAAGACGGTATCATATCAAAGATGCGACTTACATTTAGAAGATGTAAAATTAACGAGAAAGTTGGAGTTCAAATGGACAGAACTAAACGCCTAGAGCGCCAAAATAAAATTAGAAACTTTTCAATCATTGCTCACATTGATCATGGAAAATCAACGTTAGCTGATAGAATATTGGAAAACACTAAAAGTGTAGAGACAAGAGACATGAAGGCACAGTTGTTAGACTCTATGGATCTTGAAAGAGAAAGAGGCATTACGATTAAACTTAATGCCGTTTGTTTAAACTATACAGCAAAAGATGGGGAAACTTATATTCTACATCTTATTGATACACCTGGACACGTCGACTTTACATATGAAGTTTCACGATCTTTGGCAGCATGTGAAGGTGCTATATTAGTTGTCGATGCCGCTCAAGGTATAGAAGCTCAAACTTTAGCTAATGTTTATTTAGCGCTAGATAATGATTTGGAATTAATTCCAGTTATTAATAAAATTGATTTACCTGCAGCTGAGCCTGAACGTGTTAAACAAGAAATTGAAGATGTTATCGGTTTAGACACGAGTGATGCAGTTCTTGCTAGTGCTAAGGCGAATATTGGAATTGAAGATATTTTAGAAAAAATAGTAGAAATGGTTCCACCGCCTGAAGGTGACCCTGAAAATCCTTTACAAGCACTTATATTCGATTCTTCATTTGATGCATATAGAGGTGTCATCTCATCAATAAGAGTGGTTGAAGGAACTGTTAAAGCAGGAGATAAAATTCAAATGATGTCTACTGGTAAAACTTTTGAAGTTACAGAGGTAGGTATTAACACACCTAAACAACTGCCAGTCAAAACTTTATCTGTTGGTGATGTAGGCTATATTGTAGCAGCTATCAAAAATGTTGGAGATTCAAATGTCGGTGACACGATAACGCTAGCTAACAGACCTGCTGAGAAACCATTACAAGGGTATAAGAAGATGAATCCAATGGTGTTCTGTGGTTTATATCCTATTGATAATAGTAAATATAACGATTTGAGAGAAGCTTTAGAAAGATTACAACTAAATGATGCTTCACTTGAATTTGAAGCTGAGACATCTCAAGCTTTAGGTTTCGGTTTTAGAACAGGATTTTTAGGCTTATTACACATGGAAATTATTCAAGAGAGAATAGAAAGAGAATTCAATATTGAGTTAATTGCGACTGCACCTTCAGTTGTATACGAATGTGAATTAACAGATGGAGAAAAGCTTCAAATTGATAATCCATCACAATTTCCAGATCCTCAAACAATCAATAGAATTTATGAGCCATTCGTTAAAGCGACAATGATGGTTCCTAATGACTATGTTGGTGCTGTTATGGAATTATGTCAGAAAAAACGTGGTAACTTTAAAACAATGGACTATTTAGATGATATTCGAGTTAATATTATTTATGAAATTCCGTTATCTGAAGTTGTTTTTGATTTCTTCGATCAGTTGAAGTCTAATACGAAAGGTTATGCTTCATTTGATTACGAATTGATTGGATATCAAGAAAGTACATTAGTTAAGATGGATATCTTGTTAAATAATGAAAAAGTAGATGCATTAAGTTTTATCGTTCATAAAGATTTTGCATATGATCGCGGTAAAGCAATAGTAGATAAATTAAAAACATTAATCCCAAGACAACAATTTGAAGTGCCGGTTCAAGCAGCAATTGGTAATAAAATAGTAGCACGTACAAATATTAAATCTATGGGTAAAAATGTATTAGCAAAATGTTACGGTGGAGATATTAGCCGTAAACGTAAATTGCTTGAAAAACAAAAAGCAGGTAAAGCTAAAATGAAATCAGTAGGTAATGTTGAAATACCTCAAGATGCATTCTTAGCAGTACTTAAAATGGATGAAGACTAATTTTGAAGCAGCTGCATAATATGTAGCTGTTTCTATTTTTAAAGGAGAATTTAAATGGCTAAAAGTGTATATATTCATATACCTTTCTGTGTGAGAATTTGTACTTATTGTGATTTTAATAAGTTTTATATAGCTAATCAACCCGTGGATGAATATTTGGATTGTTTGATTAAAGAGATGTCAACGAGGGAAGATAAAGTAGTTGAGACAATGTTTGTAGGTGGTGGTACACCAACAGCATTATCAGAAGAGCAATTGGAAAAATTACTTCGAGCAATCAACGATTTGTTTGTTATAACGAAAGAATATACTTTTGAAGCTAACCCTGATGAACTAACTGAAGCTAAAATAAAATTATTAAAACAATATGGCGTAAATAGATTATCGTTAGGTGTCCAAACGTTTGATAATGAATTACTAAAAGTATTGGGCAGAACGCATCATAGTGAAGATATTGAAAAAGCGGTCAATTTATCTAGAAAACATCAAATTGAGTCAGTTAGTTTAGATTTAATGTTTCATTTACCTGGCCAAACATTAAAGCAATTTGATGACTCGTTGAATAAAGCTTTAGCTTTAGATGTTGATCACATTTCGAGTTACGCATTAATACTTGAACCAAAAACACAATTTTATAACCTATATAGAAAAGGTAGATTAAAGCTACCAAACGAAGATTTAGGAGAAGAAATGTACCAACACCTTAAAGAAACGTTAAAAGCCTCTCATTTAAATCAATATGAAATATCTAACTTCGCTAAAGAAGGACGTGAATCACTTCATAATATGGTTTATTGGAAAAATGAAGAATATTATGGTTTCGGTGCAGGTGCACATGGCTATATAAATGGTATCCGTTACGGCAATATAAACCCGGTGAATCAATACATTAAGAAGATTCAAAACAATGAATTGCCTAAATTGCAAAGTAGCGAAGTTTCTATTAAAGAGCAGATGGAAGAAGAAATGTTTCTTGGGCTCAGAATGTCTAAAGGTGTATCGAAGACTAAATTTGAAAGCAAGTTCAATAGAACAATTGAAGATGTGTTCGGCGAGCATGTTAAAGAACTAACTTCACAAGCATTATTAATAGATGAGAATGACTTTTTACGTTTAAGTAACCGAGGTCAAATCATTGGGAATGAAGTGTTTGAAAGATTTTTATTAAGCTGATTCATAATTAAAAAAGATTTAAAAATTGAATGCTTTAACGTTGACTTTCTTTGACCATTTTGATAAATTATAATTAGCACTTGGGAACAGAGAGTGCTAATCGAGGTGATGACATGATTACTGAGAGGCAATTACAAATATTAAATGTGATTGTTGAGGATTATGTTGAGTTAGGACAGCCAATTGGTTCTAAGTCGATTATCGAAAGGCATCAATTGCCTTTAAGTCCGGCTACAGTTAGAAATGAAATGAAACAACTTGAAGATTTGCAACTTCTTGAGAAGACGCATACGTCATCAGGGCGTATACCTTCCGAAAGAGGCATTAGACATTATGTAAATCAATTATTAAAGTCTAAATCTCTAAGCAATAAAAGTGTAAATTGGTTTGATCAATTTCATGATGAAAATCAATATGATGTCAATGCAATGCTTAAATGGCTAGCTTTAGAGATATCAAATCGTTCTCATTATACAACTGTGGTTCTTGGACCAAATAAATTTTCAAGATATATTTTTGAAATTCATTTTGTTAGAGTCAACCCTACTCATTTAATGAGTGTCATTGTATTTACAGATGGATATGTTGAAAAAGTTCACGTTCAAGTATTAGAATCATTACAACAAGAACAAATAGAGAAATTAATGAACTATTTAAATCAACATTTTAAGCAAAACACTTTATCTACAATGATAAAAACGTTAGAATCATTAACGGTGTCATTCATAGATCATGACTTTATTAAAAAGTTTAAACATGCTTTATTAACACAAATTAATGATCAAAGTGAAGAAATCTTTCTAGGTGGAAAGATGCATTTGATTGATGCTTTGGATGTTACAAATGTAACGATGATTCAATCGATATTAAAGTATCTTGAATCAGAACGCATCGCTCAATTTTTAAATGAAATGTCTAGTGATTCAATAAGCGTTAAAATTGGACAGGAAATCAATAAAGACTTACACGGTATTTCTATTGTAAGTACGAATTATGAGATTTCTGGAGATATAAGCGGGCATTTAGCTGTTATCGGTCCAACTGCTATGCATTATAACAAAGTGATTCAATTGTTGAATCATTTTTAAATAAGGAAAGAAAATGGAGGGCATGAAATGACGGAAGAAAAGCAAAATGAACAATTCGACGAAACAAATGATCAAGCTCAATCTGTCGCTACTGAAGATGTAGAAACAAATGAAACGGAATCGGTAGATAACACAGAAAATGTTGAAGAGGTTGAGGAAGAAAAGTTAGTCGAAATTCCGGAAGCTGAACTCGAAGAACTCAAACAAAAAGTTAACATTGAAGAAGAAAAATATTTACGTTTATATGCTGAATTTGAAAATTATAAACGTAGAATGAAACAAGAATCTAGTATTATGAAAGATTATCAAGCACAAAGAGTGCTTACTGATGTATTACCAGCTTTAGATAATATGGATCGCGCATTACAACAAGAAGGTGAATCTGAAGACTTCTTAACATTTAAAAAAGGTGTCAATATGGTTTATAACGATTTATTAAGATCATTGAAAGATAATGGTTTAGAAGAAATCGAATCATATAATCAAGAATTCGATCCTAATGTACATCAAGCAGTAATGCAAGATAGTAATCCTGATTTCGAGTCAGGTGTAGTGACTGAAGAACTACAAAGAGGATATAAATTAAAAGATCGCGTTTTAAGACCGGCAATGGTTAAAGTAAACGAATAATCAATTTAGTTTAAAACATAACTATAAAATGGAGGAATCATTCTTATGAGTAAAGTAATAGGTATAGACTTAGGTACAACAAATTCAGTAGTATCAGTTTTAGAAGGTGGAGAGCCTAAAGTAATCCAAAATCCTGAAGGTAACAGAACTACACCATCAGTAGTAGCATTTAAAGATGGTGAAACACAAGTTGGTGAAGTTGCTAAACGTCAAGCAGTAACTAACCCTAATACTATTCAATCAGTTAAACGTCATATGGGTACTGATTATAAAGAAAAAGTTGAAGATAAAGAATATACACCACAAGAAATTTCAGCAATGATTTTACAAAACTTAAAATCAACTGCAGAAAGTTATTTAGGTGAAAGTGTTTCTAAAGCAGTTATTACAGTTCCTGCGTATTTCAATGACTCAGAACGTCAAGCAACTAAAGATGCTGGTAGAATTGCTGGTTTAGAAGTAGAACGTATTATTAACGAACCTACTGCAGCTGCATTAGCATATGGTTTAGATAAAACTGAAACAGACCAAAAAGTATTAGTATTCGACCTTGGTGGCGGTACTTTCGACGTATCTATCCTTGAATTAGGTGACGGTGTATTTGAAGTATTAGCAACTGCGGGTGACAATAAACTTGGTGGTGACGATTTCGACGACGTTATCATTAAATATTTAGCTGAAGAATTCAAAAAAGAAAATGGAATTGACTTAACACAAGATAAAATGGCGGTACAACGTCTAAAAGACGCAGCTGAAAAAGCTAAAAAAGACTTATCAGGTGTATCATCTACACAAATTTCATTACCATTCATTTCAGGTGGCGCTAATGGACCATTACACTTAGAAACTACTCTTTCAAGAGCTAAATTCGAATCATTAACAAGTGATTTAGTTGCAAGAACTATGGGACCTACTAAACAAGCTATGAAAGATGCTGGTTTATCAAACTCTGAGATTGACGAAGTAATTTTAGTTGGTGGTTCAACACGTATACCAGCTGTACAAGAAGCTATCAAAAAAGAAATCGGTAAAGAACCTAACAAAGGTGTTAACCCTGATGAAGTAGTAGCAATGGGTGCTGCGATCCAAGGTGGCGTTATCACTGGTGACGTTAAAGACGTAGTATTACTTGACGTTACACCATTATCTTTAGGTATTGAAACTATGGGTGGCGTATCTACAGTATTAATCGAAAGAAATACTACAATCCCAACATCTAAATCACAAGTATTCTCTACAGCAGCTGATAACCAACCAGCAGTAGATATTCACGTGTTACAAGGTGAACGTCAATTAGCAGCAGATAACAAAACGCTTGGTAGATTCCAATTAACGGACATTCCACCAGCACCTCGTGGCGTACCACAAATTGAAGTTTCATTTGATATCGATAAAAACGGTATTGTAAATGTAACAGCTAAAGATTTAGGTACTAACAAAGAACAAAAAATCACAATCGAATCAAGCTCATCATTATCTGATGAAGAAATCGATCGTATGGTTCAAGACGCAGAGAAAAACGCTGAAGAAGACAAAAAACGTCGCGAAGAAATCGATGTAAGAAACGAAGCAGACCAAATGGTATTTACTGTTGAAAAAACTTTAACTGATCTTGGCGAAAATGTTGATGAAAGCGAAAAAACTAAAGCTGAAGAAGCTAAAGAAGAATTGAAAACAGCATTAGAAGGCACTGATATCGAAGACATCAGAGCTAAAAAAGATGCACTTCAAGAAATTGTACAACAATTATCAGTGAAAATGTATGAACAAGCTGCACAAGCACAAGAAGGTGCTGAATCAGCTGATGGCCAATCTACTTCAAACGATGATGACGTAGTTGATGCTGACTACAAAGAAGTCAACGAAGACGATAAAAAATAATACTGATCATTAAAAAGTCAAAGTCAATGTGATTGGCTTTGACTTTTTTAATTCATATCCGTATTATAAATCAGTGTGTAAAGGAGAGTTTATATTGGCAAAAAGAGACTATTATGAAGTGCTTGGTGTTTCCAAAGATGCTTCTAAAGATGAAATAAAAAAAGCTTATAGAAAATTATCAAAAAAGTACCATCCTGATATTAACCAGGAAGAAGGTGCTGATGCTAAATTTAAAGAATTATCAGAAGCATATGAAGTATTAAGCGATGAAAACAAACGTGCTCAATATGACCGTTTCGGACATAATGGACCACAACAAGGTTCTGGAGGTTCACAAGGATTTGGAGGACAAGATTTCTCTGGATTTGGTGGATTTGAAGATATATTCGGGTCATTCTTCGGTGGCGGTGGTGCTAGAAGAGATCCAAATGCACCTAGACAAGGTGACGATTTACAATATAGCATGACATTAACATTTGAAGAAGCTGTATTTGGTACTGAAAAAGATATTACAGTACGCAAAGATGTTGAATGTGATACATGTCATGGTAATGGTGCTAAACCAGGAACTAAGAAAAAAACATGTACGTATTGTAGTGGACAAGGTCATGTAACGGTTGAACAAAATACGATTCTTGGTAGAATGCAAACTCAAAAAGTATGTCCTGAATGTGAAGGTTCTGGACAAGTATTTGAAGAAAAATGTTCAGACTGTCATGGTAAAGGTACACAAAACAAAAAAGTTACAATCACAGTTAAAGTTCCAGAAGGTGTAGACAATGATCAACAAATTCGTCTAGCTGGAAAAGGTGGACCAGGTATAAATGGTGGACCTGCTGGTGACTTATATGTTGTATTCAGAGTCAAACCTCATAGCAATTTCAGACGTGAAGGCGATGACATCTTTTATGACTTGAATCTATCATTTCCACAAGCAGCGCTTGGTGATGAAATAACTGTACCTACATTAACTGGTAATGTATCACTTTCTGTGCCAGCTGGTACTCAAACAGGTAAACAGTTTAGACTTAGAGAAAAAGGTGTACAAAATGTTCACGGTTATGGTAAAGGTGACTACTTTGTAACGGTTAAAGTCGTAACACCTGAAAAAATGACTGAGAGACAAGAAGAGCTCCTACGTGAATTTGCTGAAATTGGTGGAGAAAAATTAACAGAACAACCATCTAGCTTAAAAGATAGAGCTAAAAAGTTTTTTAAAGGAGAATAGCCTGTGAATTGGATTGAGTATTCTATCATGATAAATAAAGAAGCAGAACCAGTCGTTACTGCATTGCTAAATGAATTAGGCGCAAACGGCGTTGTAATAGAAGATTCATCAGAATTAGAGAAAGAACATATTGACGTATACGGTGAAATTTATGAATTAAATCCTAAAGATTATCCGGAACATGACATAAGAGTTAAGTGTTACTTTAATGAACTAGTTTTTACTGATAGTTTAGAACAAGAAATTAAAGATTCTATTGCTCATGTTGAAGGTATTAATTCTGAGATATTATCTTTCTCTAAAACAATTATTAAAGAATCTGATTGGGAAAATGAATGGAAAAATTATTTTCACCCATTTAAAGCTTCTGAAAGATTTGCAATCGTACCAAGTTGGGAAGAAGACACATATGATAACCAAGATGATGATTTATGCATAAAGCTTGATCCAGGTATGGCTTTTGGTACTGGTGATCATCCAACTACAAGCATGTGTTTAAAACATATAGAAGAAGTTGTGAAGCCAAATCATAAAATCATTGATGTTGGTACAGGCTCTGGTATTTTAAGTATTGGTTGTCATTTACTTGGCGTTCAATCAATTAAAGCTGTTGATTTAGACGAGTTAGCTATTAAAGTCGCTAAGGAAAACTTCGAAAAAAATAATTGTGAGCAAGATATATTAGCTGAAACTGGCAATTTATTAACTGAAGAAACTGAACAATATGATGTGATTATTGCTAATATTTTAGCGCACATAATCGATTTAATGATTGAAGATAGTTATGCAAGACTGAATGATAATGGCTACTTTATTACTTCTGGAATTATAGAAGAAAAATCCGATGAAATTATTGAAAAACTAAAAGAAACTGGTTATACTATCGAAAAAGTATTACGAGAAGATGGATGGGTTTCAATAAGAGCTAGAAAGTAGGAGAAATGATGCAAAGATATTTCTTACTCGAAAACGCTGAGTTAAATCAGCGTTTTTTTATACATAATACAGATGATATACATCATATAAAAAATGTGATGCGCATGAATGTGGATCAAAAACTTATTTTAACGTTTAAAGACCAAAAGTCTCTAATATCTAAAATAATTGCTTTTCACGATGATAGTATTGAATTAGAAACGATTGAAGATACAACGAGACAAACAGAACTTCCTGTTGAGATAACAATTGCGAGTGGTCTTATTAAAGGTGACAAATATGAATGGATGATTCAAAAAGGAACTGAGATGGGCGCACATCATTTTATTGCTGTTCAATCTGAAAGAGCAATTGTTAAGTTGGAAGAAAAGAAACAGTCTAAGAAAATCGATAGATGGCAAAAAATTATAAAAGAAGCTAGTGAACAAAGTATGAGACTTACAATTCCAGACATTGAGTATAAGTCGAGTTTTAAATCAATATATGATAATATGAATGAATATGATTATGTATTAATAGCATATGAAGAAGAAGCTAAACGTGGGGAAACGAGTAAATTACATCAAGTTGTTTCTAATCTTAAACATGGGCAAAAGATTTTAATCATCTTTGGACCAGAAGGTGGCTTAACTGAAAGTGAAGTCAATCTTTTTAAAGGATCAGAAAAAGTGAGTTTAGGTCCTAGAATTTTAAGAGCTGAAACCGCTCCACTGTATGCTTTAGCTGCTTTAAGTTATCAATTAGAATTAATGAGGTGATTATAATTGGCTACAGTAGCATTTCATACTTTAGGTTGTAAAGTTAACCATTATGAAACTGAGGCAATTTGGCAATTATTTAAGGAAAATGATTACGAAAGAGTAGAATTTGAAACAAATGCAGATGTGTTTATTATTAACACGTGTACTGTGACAAATACGGGCGATAAGAAAAGTAGACAAGTTATTAGGCGAGCAATTCGTCAAAATCCTGATGCAGTCGTTTGTGTAACGGGTTGTTATGCTCAAACATCACCTGCAGAAATCATGGCGATTCCTGGTGTTGATATAGTTGTCGGTACTCAAGATAGACATAAATTAATCTCTTACATTGAAGATTATAAACAGAGTAGGCAACCTATTAATGGTGTAGGTAATATTATGAAAAACAGAAAATATGAAGAATTAGAAGTGCCATATTTTACTGATAGAACACGTGCATCATTAAAAATTCAAGAAGGCTGTAATAACTTTTGCACATTCTGTATCATTCCGTGGGCTAGAGGCTTGATGAGATCAAGAGATCCTGAACAAGTGGTCAGTCAAGCAACAACACTAGTAAATTCAGGTTATAAAGAAATTGTTTTAACTGGAATTCATACAGGTGGATATGGCGAAGACTTAAAAGATTATAATTTAGCGCAACTCCTTAGAGATTTAGAACAAGTTGAAAACTTAGAAAGAATTAGAATTTCTTCAATCGAAGCGAGTCAACTTACTGATGAAGTAATTGATGTCATTGATAAATCTACAAAAGTAGTGAGACATTTACACATTCCATTACAATCAGGTTCAGATACTGTGTTAAAACGCATGAGAAGAAAATATACGATGGCACATTTCTCTGAAAGGCTTCAAAAGCTTCATAAAGCTTTACCTGGTCTAGCTGTGACAAGTGATGTTATTGTTGGTTTTCCTGGTGAAACTGAAGAAGAATTTCAAGAGACATATGATTTTATTGTGAAACACCAATTTTCAGAATTACATGTGTTCCCTTATTCTATGAGAACAGGTACACCAGCAGCTAGAATGACGGATCAAATTGATGAAGATGTTAAAAATGATCGTGTACATCGATTAATTGAACTATCTGATCAATTAGCGAAAGATTACGCGTCTAAATTTGATCAAACTGTATTAGAAGTTATTCCTGAAGAGAAAGGTTCTTCTGATGGAAAATTAGTTGGCTATGCTGATAATTACATGAAGATCGAATTTGAAGGTGACGAGTCATTAATTGGTGAATTAGTGAAAGTTAAAGTAGTAACACCAAGTTATCCTATTAATAAAGGAAAACTTGTAAAAGTAGTCAATCATGCAACGAATAAAGATGAAAGATTACTTGTAAAGTAATATTCATAAGAAATGATTATTGACTTAAAAAATGACTTATTTTATAATGTTATAGTACATAGTTATTTAAATGCTATGTAAATGACAAATAAAGCTTTGTTGATATTTGGAGGGAGGGAAATACAGATGTCTAAAACAGTAGTTCGTAAAAACGAATCAATCGAAGATGCATTACGTCGCTTTAAACGTACAGTTTCAAAAAGCGGTACGATTCAAGAAGTGCGTAAACGTGAGTTCTATGAAAAACCAAGCGTTAAGCGTAAGAAGAAATCAGAAGCAGCTCGTAAACGTAAAGTTAAATAATTAATTTTTTATTGAACTCCCTCAATGAATATTAATTAATTATAATGAACGTTATTTAACGTTTAAAACGTTAGAAGAACACATAAACAACTTGTTTATGTGTTCTTTTTTATATATATAAAAATAATTTAAGCTTATATTTATGGAAGAATATGTGTATACGTTTTAGTTCGTGTCTGTTTTATTGTATAATATTAAAGAGGGGTGAGATTATTGACAACAGGGTATGAATACATAATTGCTTTCATTCAACATAATTTGAATTTAGGTATTGTTTCAAGTCAAAGTCTTTCAAAAATTGGCGATTTTATTACGACACCGCTAGTGACATTAATTTTGACTTGTATTATTTTTCTAGGCGCTCTTTATCAATTATATTCAAACCATATTAACTTTGCAGGGATTTTAAGTTTTATTTGTACGCTTATCTTCTTTATTGGTTATGTAATAATTGATGAAATTAGTTTGATTTCTGTTTTACTTTTTGCAATAGGTGCGCTTTTAGTAATAATTGAATTATTTGTTATAGGCGCAATATTAGGTATCCTTGGATTTATCGCTATTATAGGTAGTTTTATATTAGTTGGTGAAAACATATTAACAATGGGTATGATTATTGCGGTAGCATTAATTCTAACAACGATAGAGTGGGTGATATTAGTGAAAGGATTTAATCGAAAAATACCATTCTTTGATAAAGTTATTCTTAAAGATTCTACGAACAAAGAATCTGGCTACACATCACACGATGATAGAAGTCATTTGATTGGCAAACTATGTACAACATACACTGCATTAAGACCCTCTGGCATTATACTTGTGGATGACGAAAGAATAGATGCTGTTTCAGATGGTAATTTTATTCAAAAGGATATACAAGTAAAGATCGTACAAGTAGAAGGTACGAGAGTCGTTGTAAGAGAAATATAATATAGTTAAGGAGAGAGTTGCATATGTTATCAGGTTTAGTTGCCTTTATAATTATTGCTGTCATTTTAATCGTACTACTTATGATTTTATTCTCATTTGTTCCAGTAGGATTATGGATTTCAGCTATAGCAGCAGGTGTTAAAGTAGGAATTGGTACATTAGTCGGTATGCGTTTAAGACGTGTATCACCTAGACGTGTTATCAATCCGTTGATCAAAGCACATAAAGCTGGTTTAGCGTTAACTACAAATCAATTAGAATCTCATTATTTAGCTGGAGGTAACGTTGATAGAGTAGTAGATGCGATTATTGCTGCACAAAGAGCAGAAATCAATTTAGAATTTGAAAGAGGGGCAGCTATTGATTTAGCTGGACGTGACGTACTAGAAGCAGTACAAATGTCAGTTAACCCTAAAGTGATTGAAACACCATTTATTTCAGGTGTTGCAATGAATGGTATCGAAGTAAAAGCAAAAGCTAGAATTACAGTTAGAGCTAACATCGCGCGTTTAGTTGGTGGTGCTGGTGAAGATACAATCATCGCTCGTGTTGGTGAAGGTATTGTATCTACAATCGGTTCTAGTAAACATCATACTAAAGTACTTGAAAATCCGGATAGTATTTCTCAAACTGTATTGAGTAAAGGATTAGACTCTGGTACAGCATTTGAAATCTTATCAATTGATATAGCTGATGTAGATATCGGTAAAAACATTGGTGCAGATCTTCAAACAGAACAAGCACTTGCAGATAAAAATATTGCACAAGCTAAAGCTGAAGAACGTCGTGCTATGGCTGTAGCAACTGAACAAGAAATGAAAGCAAGAGTACAAGAAATGCGTTCTAAAGTTGTTGAATCAGAAGCAGAAGTACCACTTGCAATGGCAGAAGCACTTAAATCTGGTAATTTAGGTGTAAAAGATTACTACAATTTGAAAAATGTAGAAGCTGATACTGGCATGAGAGAAGCAATTAACAAGAGTACAAAGCCACAAGATTCTAATTCACCGAACCAATAAGAGAGGTGATTTAAAATGGAAATAGGCATTATCATCTTTGTTATTTGGGTAATTTTTAGTGTGGTCAGTGGAATTATTGAAGGTAACTCTAAAAATAAAAAGAAAAATAATAAACAACCCCAAACTAGTCAAAGACAAAATCCAGTAAATAGACAAGCTACAGAAAAAACGAATAAGGCACAACAAGAGTTGAAAGATTTAGTTAATAAATATGAATCTTATAAACAAAAAGCTGAAACGAGTTCATCTGACCGTATGTCTAGCCATTATAAGAATTTAGCTGATCAACTTGCAAGACATCTTAAACAAAATAATATAGACGTTGAAAAGCCTGTAATTAACCAAACTGTTAAAGAGAATAACACTCGTCAATCATCACCTAAACATGAAAATGCTTTTATTAACGAGAGAAAAGAGCAAATTCGTAAAAACAGACCTAAAAATCAAAAAGAAACGATTAAACAACTTTTAGAATTTAGTAATGAAGAGATGAATGCTTTAACAGAGTTGCAAAAAGAAAACATTTCTCAAATCGAAGCTGAAGCGGAACAAATTATAAATAATACTCAGCTTTCAGAAAGAACGAGACGTTCAATGGTTAAACAACTCTATTTGAATAGTAAACATAAGTTTAATGATGAAGCAATAAACGTTGATGAGAATCAAGTTGTTAATGGTATTATTTGGTCAGAAATACTCAAAAGACCAAATGAGTTGAAATAAGCTATATTAACCAGGACCTAATATTTAGGTTCTGGTTTTTTAATTCACAAAAATATCATTTAGACTTACAATATAAGTAGGATTTAAAAAGGTGTGATAAAAATGGTATTTAAGAAGAAGATAAGTGTTTCATCTATTTTTATTTCAATTATATTATTTTTAATAGCTTTAATACCTCTTTTTATTAGCAACAAATACTTAATCATAATAACCTTTATATTGGCTTTTCTTATTATTGTAAATATTATGTTTGAAAGATACACGATCAAAGAACATTTTTTAACGATTAGAAGAGGTTTTTTTAAGAATACTTATAATATTTTTGAAATCGAACAAATTAACATGACGAAATCTATTGAAGGAAATAGTATGTTAGAAATTGTCTCAAAAGGTAAATTAGTAGAAAAGGTTAGTCCGATTGAAGAAAGAGAGTTTATTATTACGCTCATACGTATCAATCCTAAAATCAAATTGAATAACAGTAATAGATTACGTGAATTTGAAAAAGTAACAAATTTATTAACTTCACAAGAAAAATTAAATAATATGCAAAATAAAGTCCATAAGATTGCACGTTATATCAAGGTTTGGTACATTTAAAGTGTTAACAATTCAACTTATAAAGGAGATATTTAATGCCTACATTAATTCAAATCGAGAATATGGATCAAGCTCAAGCGTTATTAGGTAATGGAGATGAGCATATAAAATATATTGAAAATGAGCTCGAGGTGGATGTTTTAACACGAGGACAAGAAATTAGTGTTCGTGGGAGACGTTTAGAAAATGTTGAAAAAGCTGAAAAAGTATTGATGAATTTGTTAAAAGTAATCGAAAGTGGCGCAAGTATAACAATTAATGATGTTCAAGCAGCGGTAAAAATGGCTGATAAAGGTACAATTGACGAACTGATTAATCTATATGACGAAGAAATCACTAAAGATAGTAATGGTAAAATTATAAGAGCTAAAACAATGGGTCAAAGAGTGTATATTAATAACATTAAAAAAAATGACTTAGTATTCGGCATTGGTCCTGCAGGGACAGGGAAGACGTTTTTAGCAGTTGTAATGGCAGCTAGAGCATTGCGTCTCGGACAAGTTAAACGCATCGTATTAACGCGCCCTGCAGTCGAGGCTGGAGAATCATTAGGTTTCTTACCGGGTGACTTAAAAGAAAAGGTTGATCCATACTTAAGACCTTTATATGATGGTCTACATACAGTCTTAGGTACTGAACAAACTGCTCGCTTAATCGAAAGAGGTACAATTGAAATAGCACCTTTAGCATACATGAGAGGTCGAACACTTGATGACGCTTTTGTTATTTTAGACGAAGCACAGAACACGACACATCCACAAATGAAAATGTTCTTAACAAGATTAGGGTTTGGTTCGAAAATGGTCGTTACAGGTGATAGAACACAAATTGATTTACCTAAAGGCGTTAAAAGCGGTTTAATAGAAGCTGATCAAAGATTAAGTGGTGTCAAAGGTATTTCGATGACATATTTAGAACAAACAGATGTTGTCAGACACCCATTAGTAGGTAAAATAATTAATGCATACGAAGAGGAGATTTAATATGCTAACAATGGATTTTATAGATGAACAACAAGTAATTGATGAGGATACTAAAAATCAAATTGAATCGTTACTAACACTTGCTGCTAAGAAGGAAAATATTACTGAAGAAGCAGAACTTTCTATTTCATTTGTCGATGAAGAAGAAATACAAGCGATTAATCGCGATTATAGAAATAAAGATAAAGTGACTGATGTCATTTCATTTTCTCTTGAAGAGGATGAACCTGAGATTGAAGGTTTAGACATTCCGAGAGTATTGGGAGATATTATTATATGCTTGGGCGTTGCTCAAGAACAAGCTCAATCATACAATCATAGTCTCAGTAGAGAATTAGGATTTTTAGCATTACATGGTTTCTTACATCTGTTAGGTTATGATCACATGACTGAAGAAGATGAAAAAGAAATGTTTTCTCGACAAGATGAAATATTAAATGAGTTTGGACTAACGCGTGAATAAATTCTTGAATCGCTTTAAATTTCCTATAGCAGGTTTAGTTACGATTGTAAAAAAAGACCGCAATTTAATATTGCATTTAGTATTTGCTGTTATCGTCATCTTTGTTAGTTTAATATTAAAATTAAATCAGAATGAGTGGCTATGGATTATACTTGCTATATTCAGTGTTTTAATAACTGAAATTATCAATACCTCAATCGAATATGTTGTTGATATGTACACTGACAAGTATAATATACTTGCTAAACACGCTAAAGACACAGCAGCTTTAGCGGTATTGTTATCATCAATCATGGCGGCAATTATCGGGATAATGATATTTTTGCCGAAATTGATAGAGGTATTTTAAGGGGGATGTATTATGGAATTTAAACAAGAGTGGTACGAGGGCGCAAGAGAAGCACAGAAAAGAGCTTACACACCATATTCAAAATTTAATGTTGGTGCATATTTAATAACGAAAGACGGTAAATCGTATTATGGCGCAAATATTGAAAATGCTGCATATCCATCAACAATTTGTGCAGAACGTTCAGCATTAGTTGCTGCAATGTCAGATGGCTATAGACCTGGAGACTTTAAATGTATTACAATAACTGTTGATGCTGATAAACCTTCATCACCATGTGGCACTTGTAGACAAGTCTTAAAGGAACTATGTGATGATGATATGCCCGTTTATTTAACACATCAAAAAGACGAACGAATTGAAACTACTGTTAATGAATTATTACCTTTAGGTTTCTCAGGAAAGGATTTAGAATAAATGAATGAATTTAAATCAGGTTTCATATCTATAATAGGTAGACCTAATGTCGGCAAATCTACTTTTATGAACAAAGTTATCGGTCATAAAGTAGCCATTATGTCAGACAAAGCACAAACGACGAGAAATAAAGTACAAGGTGTTTTAACCACTGATGATGCGCAGATGGTATTTATCGATACACCTGGTATCCATAAGCCTAAACACGCTTTAGGTGATTACATGATGAAAATCGCTAAAAATACATTAAAAGAAGTAGACTTAATTATGTTTATGATTAATGTGGATGAAAGTATTGGTAAAGGTGATGAGTATATCATTGATCTATTAAAAGAAACTAAAACGCCAGTATTTTTAGTTTTAAATAAAATAGATTTAGTACATCCAGATCAATTACTTGTTGAGATTGAAAAATATCAAAAAACTATGGAATTTGCAGAGATTGTTCCAATATCTGCGTTAGAAGGATTAAACATAGAGACACTTTTAGAACAATTTAAAAAATATTTAGAAGAAGGTCCGATGTATTATCCTAAAGACCAAATTTCTGATCATCCTGAACAATTTGTTGTAGCAGAATTGATTAGAGAAAAAGCATTACATTTAACTAACCAAGAAATACCTCATGCGATTGGTGTAAACATCGATAAAATGACTAAAGCTGAAGGCGAAAAAGTACACGTTGAAGCTACAATTTACGTAGAGCGCGACTCTCAAAAAGGTATTGTTATCGGTAAAGGTGGCAAAATGCTTAAAGAAATAGGAAAACGTGCCCGTAGAGATATAGAAATGTTACTCGGTTCAAAAGTTTATTTAGATTTATGGGTAAAAGTTCAAAAAGATTGGCGTAATAAACCTAATTTCATTAAACAAATGGGATATAGGGAAGACGAGTATTAAATAGAATGGAGGCGATGATAAAATGCTTTATAAACAAGAAGGATTTGTCATTCGCTCAGTAGATTATGGTGAAAATAATAAAATCATAACGATTTTAAATGAATATGGTCATAAAGTTCCATTAATGGCACGCGGTGCTAAAAAAACAAGTCATCATTTACAAGGTGCTACACAGCCCTTCGTTCATGGCTTGTTTATTTTTTCTAAATTCAAAGGCATGGGTACTTTATCTTCAGCAGATATTATAAATAGTCATAGAATGATGCAAAGCGATATTTTCAAAAGTGCTTATGGCGCATATTGTATAGAAATAGTCGATAAAGCATTAGAAGAGGAAGAACATGATGTATTCTTCTATGAGCTGCTCTTAGGCGTCTTTCAAGCGGTTGAAAAGGGCGTTGATGCTGACACAATGAGTATGATCGTTGCGTTAAAATGTATGCCTAAATACGGATATGAACCGAGATTTAATGCATGTGTGATAACAGGCGATATGGACCAACAACAATTAAACGCTTATAGTTTTATATATAATGGACCATTAAGCAATCAGGCACTCGCAAATGATGAACATGCTTATCGAATATCTAATCGAGCGTTATATTTCATGAACTTAATGTATCAATTACCGATACAACATTTAAATAGTTTTAAAATAAACGATCCAGTGAAGGTAGAGATTCAAACTTTAATTGATAATATGTATGATGAATATGTCGGAGTTGTATTTAGAACGAAAAAATTACTCAAACAACTTGATAATTTAAAAATATAAAAAAACAGAGCAAAGACTTTATAGTTACTAAGTCTTTGCTCTGTTTTTATTTTATTTAGAATCTGATTTTTTCAGCTAAGAAGCTTTCAACTTCATCGATTGGCATACGCACTTGTTCCATTGTGTCTCTGTCACGTACTGTAACTTGGTTGTCTTCTAATGAATCGAAGTCAAATGTAATACAGTATGGTGTACCAATTTCATCTTGTCTACGGTAACGTTTACCGATTGATTGTGATTCATCAAAATCAATTGCGAATTTTTCGCTTAATTTTTCGTACACTTTAATCGCGTCTGGTGAAAGCTTTTTACTTAAGGGTAAAATAGCTGCTTTATATGGTGCTAACGCAGGGTGGAAGTGTAACACTGTACGTTGTTCTTTTTCACCTTCGTTTTCTTCTTCGTATGCATCACATAAGAATGCTAATGTCACACGATCAGCACCTAATGAAGGTTCGATACAATATGGTATGAACTTTTCACCAGTTTCTTGGTCGTGATATTTGAAGTCTTCACCACTAAATTCACTATGTTGTTTCAAGTCGAAATCTGTTCTTGAAGCGATACCCCATAGTTCACCCCAACCGAATGGGAATTTATATTCGATATCAGTTGTAGCATTAGAGTAGTGACTTAATTCATCTTCGTCATGGTCACGTAATTTAGTATTTTCTTCTTTAATACCTAAATCTTTTAACCATTTTGCAGCATACTCTTTCCAGAAGTTTTGCCATTCGATTTCAGTACCTGGTTTACAGAAGAATTCAAGTTCCATTTGTTCGAATTCTCTCGTTCTGAAAATGAAGTTACCTGGTGTAATTTCGTTTCTGAATGATTTACCGACTTGAGCGATACCAAATGGTAATTTTTTGCGCATTGAACGTTGAACGTTTTTATAGTTTACGAAAATACCTTGTGCAGTTTCAGGGCGTAAGAAAATTTCATTTGTTGAAGATTCTGTAACACCTTGGAATGTTTTGAACATTAAGTTGAATTGACGAATATCAGTCCAGTTTGCTGTACCACTTTCAGGACATGTAATACCTTTATCATCAATAAGTTGTTTCATTTCATCGAAGCTCATGCCATCAGCGATAAAGTGCTCATCGCCTTCAACATTTTGCATATAATCTTCAATTAATTTATCTGCTCTGTAACGAATTTTAGAATCTTTGTTGTCTATCATAGGATCATTAAAGTTAGATAAATGTCCTGAAGCTTCCCATGTTCTTGGATTCATTAAGATTGCAGCATCTAAACCAACATTATACGGAGATTGTTGAACGAATTTTTGCCACCATGCTTTTTTAATATTATTTTTTAATTCAACACCTAGTGGACCGTAATCCCAAGTATTTGCTAAACCACCATAAATTTCACTACCAGGGAATACAAATCCTCTGTGTTTTGCTAACGTTACTACTTTGTCCATATCATTTGCCATAAAAAATTCACTCCTCATTTAAATTAAAAAAGTCCCAAGACATCATTAAATAATGCCTTGGGACGAGTATATAACCCGCGGTTCCACCCAAATTAGTGTAGCCACTCACTTTATATTAAGTTTTATAAGCCAAAACTTTTAATGTTAAGCTTTCACCGTCCTTAACTCGCTTTTAATTTCAAAGTTAATTAAAATATAGCATGGTATGTGAGAGTTATCAAGTAAAATCAAATATTCAAATTGAGCAAAATTTGCGATACATGTTATAATTAATCTAATTGAATTGTGTTTGAAGGGGTGAGAGTTATCGAATTAAATCAAAGACAAGAAAAAATTGTACAAATTGTTAAAAACAATGGACCTATTACAGGTGAAAAAATAGCTGATCGACTAAATTTGACGAGGGCTACGTTAAGACCTGATTTAGCAATTTTAACAATGGCAGGCTATCTAGATGCAAGACCTAGAGTAGGATATTTTTATACTGGAAAATCGAGCACACAATTGTTAAGTGATTCAATTAAGAAAATGACAATTAAAGAATCTATGGCTATACCGGTAGTTATAGAAGAAAGTGTTTCTGTATATGAAGCAATATGTAAGATGTTTTTAGAAGATGTTGGTACATTATTTGTTATTAATAAAGAAGGCTATTTAATAGGTGTTTGTTCAAGAAAAGATTTGTTAAGAGCAGCAATAGGCGGTCAAAGTCTGAAAGAAACACCCGTAAGTATAAACATGAGTCGTATGCCTAACATAACCGTATGTTTAGAAGACGATTTACTAATATATGCTGCGAAACTATTAATAGATAAACAAATAGATGCATTACCTGTAGTTAAAAAATTAAAAGGCGATAAGATGAAAGTAAAAGGTAGAATCACTAAAACTACTATTACTCGAGCATTTGTTTCACTTATTGAAGATGAGTAGGAGGAATACGTTAAATGGAAGAGATAAGAATAATTATAGCATCAGATTCAGTAGGAGAGACGGCCGAACTTGTTACTAAAGCTTGTACTTCTCAGTATAAGACTGAGGGCAATGTATTAGATATTGTGAGATTACCTTATATTGAAAATGAAAATAATATTAATGAAGTGGTTTCATTAGCATTGGAACAAAAATCAATCGTAGTCTATACATTAGTTAAACCTGAAATGAGATTATACTTAAAAGAAAAATTAGAAGAAAATCATATAAAGAATGTAGATATTATGGGTCCGTTGATGAGTATATTGGGCAATGAATTAAATGAATCTCCCCTTAATGAACCAGGTAATATTCATAAACTAGATGAAGACTATTTTAAGAAGATTGAAGCGATAGAATTTGCAGTTAAATATGATGATGGAAGAGATCCTAGAGGTTTACCTAAAGCAGATATCGTTTTAATCGGTGTATCTAGAACTTCTAAGACACCACTTTCTCAATATTTAGCGCATAAACGTTATAAGGTGATGAACGTACCTTTAGTGCCTGAAGTTGCACCACCAGAAGGCTTATTCGATATCGATCCGAAAAAATGCATTGCATTAAAAATCAATCAAAAAAATCTGAATGCGATTAGAAGAGCTAGATTGATTCAGCTAGGTCTCAGCGATGATGCTAACTATGCTAAAGATGATAGAATTGAAGAAGAGTTAAAATACTTTGAAGAAATTGTTGATAAAATTGGATGTCCTGTATTAGATGTTTCAGATAAAGCGATAGAAGAAACAGCTAATGACATTATTAAAATCATTACTCAACAAAACCGTTAAAGGGTGAAATGATGCGTATAGAACAAGAACTAATAAATGAAATCCGTGAGAAAAATGATATTTTAGATGTTGTAAGTGAATATGTGAAGCTAGAAAAAAGAGGGCGTAACTATATAGGGTTATGTCCTTTCCATGATGAAAAGACACCGTCATTTTCAGTTTCAGAAGATAAACAAATATGTCATTGTTTCGGTTGTAAAAAAGGTGGAAATGTTTTTCAATTTATACAAGAAATTAAAGATGTATCATTTGTCGACGCTGTAAGAGAGTTAGGAGACAAAGTAGATATTCACATCGAAAATCAAGAAACTGTAGCAACTGATTCAATGGTTGATGACCATATAAAAATGATCGAAATGCACGAACTGATGGCAAATAATTATCATTATATTTTGAAACATACCGAAGAAGGCGAAGCAGCTTTAAACTATTTAAAATCACGTGGATTTAGCGATGAATTGATAAATGATAGAAAAATAGGATACGCACCTAATCATTCTAAATTTACGCATGACTTTTTAGAAAAGAATGGTTATGATGCTGTACTCGCTTTTGAAGCTGGATTGTTAAGTCGCAATGATGAAACATTTGATTACTTTGATAGATTCAGAGATAGGATAATATTCCCGTTGCTCAATTTCCAAGGAAAAACAGTTGGATTTTCAGGAAGAACTTATACTGATCAATCTCCTAAATACTTGAATAGTCCAGAAACACCAATATTCCAAAAAAGAAAAATGTTATATAACATCGATCGCGCCAGAAAATTTATAAGACAAAATGACGAAGTGATTCTTCTTGAAGGTTTTATGGATGTTATTAAATCTGATGAAGCGGATATTAAACAAGTTGTTGCGACTATGGGAACAGCTTTATCAAAAGAACATATTATTATGGTCAAAAAACTGGCATCAAACGTTACTTTACTGTATGATGGAGATTTCGCAGGTAAAGAAGCTGCTATTAATGTAGGTAAAGAACTACTTAATGAAGGTTTAAATGTTTTTGTTGTGAATTTACCTAAAAAAATGGACCCTGATGACTATATTTCTGAATATGGAAGTGAAGCGTTTAAATCATTTGTAGAAGGGCAAAAACAATCTTATGTTGCGTTCAAAGCTCAACAATTATATTATGCCAACGAAAACAATGATTTAAAACATGGACAACATTTAGAAGAATTAGTCAATGATATCAATCTTATTCGTTCAGAATTTTTAAGAAAAAAAGTATTGCAACAAGTAGCTGATTTGTATAAAGTAGATGTTAACAGTCTAAAAAATCGACTATCGCCAAATATTGTTCAAAATAATGCTGATTATTATGATGTCGTTCCTGAAATGAAGGAAAAAAAACTAGATAAAATCGGTAGAGCAGAACAAGCGTTGTTAAAACATTTTATGAATCATAAACAGTTATTTTTAGAATATCATTCTAGGATTAATCAAGAAGACTTCACTTCATTGAATAATAGAGTGATTTTTTCACGTTTAAATGGGTATTATAAGAATAATGATGTTTTTAACATAAGTG
Organism: Mammaliicoccus sp. F-M27; assembly: GCF_022387115.1. Classification (NCBI taxonomy): domain Bacteria; kingdom Bacillati; phylum Bacillota; class Bacilli; order Caryophanales; family Staphylococcaceae; genus Mammaliicoccus; species Mammaliicoccus sp. F-M27. Next base: position 307,908 of record NZ_JAJNIE010000001.1, read on the forward strand.
ATTTTTCAAGTTACATTGAAGAACATCAAATCATGGAGACAGTTATGTACTTAGATTCATTGCTGATCAATGACGAACCAGAAACTGATGAGATGGAAGATTATATTAGAGTCATTAGTCCTAATGAACAAGAAGAAAATTCAATAGAATATTTAAATGAACAATTGAATAAAGCAATGCAAGCAGGCGATTTCGCACTGCAAAGACAGTATTTGGAACAAATTGTACAATATAATCGGAATAGAATGTAAGAGTTAATAACCCGGGAGGCCTATTCATGTCTGATAAAGAATTAAACAAAATCAATAGCGCTAATAATGAAGCAGTACTTACTGTAGATCAAGTTAAGCATCAATTAATTGAACAAGGTAAAAAAGCAGGACATTTGAGTCACGAAGAAATTGCAGATAAACTGCAAAACTTTGAAATGGATCCAGATCAAATGGATGATTTCTTTGATTTAATCAATGAGAATGAAATCAATTTGATTAATGAAAAAGACTCTACAGATACTAATGACAAATTAAATTTAAATGACTTAAGTGCTCCTCCAGGTGTAAAAATAAATGACCCAGTTAGAATGTACTTAAAAGAAATTGGACGCGTTAATTTATTAACAGCTCAAGAAGAAATAGAATTGGCTAAACGTATCGAAAAAGGTGACGATGTTGCTAAATCACGCCTTGCTGAAGCTAACTTAAGACTTGTAGTCAGTATTGCGAAACGTTATGTAGGTAGAGGTATGTTGTTCTTAGACCTTATTCAAGAAGGTAATATGGGTCTTATTAAAGCAGTAGAAAAATTCGACTTTAATAAAGGTTTCAAATTCTCAACTTATGCGACTTGGTGGATTCGCCAAGCAATAACAAGAGCTATCGCTGACCAAGCACGTACAATCCGTATTCCAGTTCATATGGTTGAAACTATTAATAAATTAATCCGTGTTCAACGTCAATTACTACAGGATTTAGGAAGAGACCCATCTCCTGAAGAAATCGGTGAAGAAATGGATTTAACACCAGAAAAAGTGCGTGAAATTTTAAAAATAGCACAAGAGCCCGTTTCATTAGAAACACCAATTGGTGAAGAAGATGACAGTCATCTAGGCGACTTCATTGAGGACCAAGATGCTCAAAGCCCATCAGATCATGCTGCATATGAATTGTTAAAAGAACAATTAGAAGATGTTTTAGATACATTAACAGATAGAGAAGAAAATGTATTAAGACTTAGATTTGGTCTTGATGATGGCAGAACAAGAACGCTAGAAGAAGTTGGTAAAGTATTCGGCGTGACGAGAGAACGTATTCGTCAAATCGAAGCAAAAGCATTACGCAAGTTAAGACATCCGTCTAGAAGTAAGCGTTTGAAAGATTTTATGGACTAATCATGAAAAGTTTATATTAATCCCAAAAAGCCTTTGACAATGCCTTGTTTTAATATAAAATATAATTGTATGAAGGTTTAACAAAAGGGAGGTTGTATGAATGAATCGTAATCCTGTTATCCCGTTTATTCTGATTTTATTACTCGGTGTGGGATTAATATTCTTCATGTCAGCACATGGTGCTAACAAGGAGGAAGAAAAAGAAGGCGGAGGCGGTGCGAAAACTGAAAAGTTTGACGCAGCTACATTCGCAAAGGACAATTGTACAAGTTGTCATGGACAAAATCTTGAAGGTGGAATGGGACCTAAACTTGCAGGTAGTTCTAAAGATGCAGGTGAAATGAAAAAAATCATTCGTGACGGTAAAGGCTCAATGCCTGCCCATGATGAAGCGACTATTTCAAATAAAGATTTAGACACACTTGTCAAATACTTGAAAGAAGAAGCTAAATAACACAAAAAAATCTTTTGCTATTGCAAAAGATTTTTTTAATGAAAGGAAAAATTATGATTCAAATAAATAAACGTTTAACGAAGGTAAGTGAATATCTCAACCATAATAAATTAGCGGATATTGGATCTGATCATGCTTATTTACCTATATACGCAATTCAAAATGGTTTCATTAATAAAGCGATAGCTGGAGAAGTAGTAAAAGGTCCCTTTTTAGCTGCTCAACATAACACTAAAATATATGGCATGACTGATATTATAGAAGTTAAACTAGGTGACGGCCTAGAAGTTATAGATGACACGATTGATGTCATTACCATTTGTGGAATGGGGGGGCCATTAATAGCTCAAATTATTGATGAAGGACAGCACAAATTATCTCATTACCCAGATTTAGTTTTACAAGCAAATATTCATGCATTACCAATTAGACAAGTATTACAAAAAATTGGTTACCAAATATATGATGAACAATTAATAAAAGATAAAAAGCATATTTATGAAATCATTGTTGCTAAAAAAGGTGAAATGCAATTAGACGAAACAGAAATGAAATTCGGACCTATATTGCTAAAATCTAAAACTGATTTGTTTAAAGAGAAATGGCAAAGGGAATTAGAATCACTAAATAAGATTAGTAAACAATTAGAGAATCATAATGATCATGAAAGATATCATGAAATCAATCAACAAATACTTCATATCAAAGGGGTGCTTAAATGATTATTCAAGAATTATTAAATGTCATCAATAAACACGTTCCATTTTCAAGTAGTGAATCATGGGATAATACAGGGTTATTAATTGGAACAGAAGACAGTGAAGTGTCTGGCGTGTTAACAACTTTAGATTGCACTATGGAAGTTGTAAATGAAGCGATCGATAATGATATGAACACAATTATTGCGCATCATCCGCTTATCTTTAAAGGTGTTCAAAACATAACAGATAAAAGTTACGGTCCAATTATACGTAAGCTCATTCAAAATGATATCAATTTAATCGCGCTTCATACAAATTTAGATGTACATCCTAAAGGCGTAAGTTACATGATCGGCAATCAAATAGGTTTGAAAAATATGTCAGTTCTAGATGAACAACTTGAAACTTATTACAAAGTACAAATTTATGTGCCAGATAAAGATGTAGATATGATGAAGGCTGCATTTGTTAAGCATCATTTAACACAAATAGGAGAGTACAGTGAAGTCTTTTTCCAATCACAAGGAAAAGGCCAATTTAAACCAAGTGAGAACGCAAATCCACATATAGGTAAATCTAATACAATAGAAACAGTATATGAAACAAAATTAGAGTTTAAGGTAGAAGAAAAAGATAAATTATTAGCACAACAACTTATTTATGAAAACCATCCATATGAAGAACCTGTATTTGATTTTATAGAAATTAAGAAAAATGCTGGAATAGGTTTAGGTATAATTGGAGAATTAGAACAAACGCAATCTATTAAGGAATTTGTGGAAAATTATAAAGAAAAACTACAAATACCGGCAGTAAGGTTTATAGGAAATAATAAGGCGACAATAAATAAAATTGCAATTGTAGGTGGTGCAGGTATTGAATACGCACAACTTGCTAAAAGTAAACAAGCAGATTTATTTATAACGGGTGATGTTAAACATCACGAAGCATTGGATGCTATAGCGGATGGTATTAATGTTCTAGATGTTAATCACTATAGTGAATATGTGATGAAAGAAGGCTTGAAGTCTTTATTGGAAGAATGGACACAACAATCTATCAAAGTAAAAGTATCTACAATTAATACAGACCCATATGAATATATGTAACTGCACATAAAAAAAACTGCCGATAAAGTCACTTAAAGTGAACTTGTCGGCAGTTTTTGTTTATTTCATGATTTTTACTGGTTGTGGTTTTTTAATTTTAGGTAATATCTTTTCAATAGGGACATTACTCGTTAAAGCTGAATCTGGTACATTTGTAGGATCATAGTTCTTAATATAATCGATCACTTCTTTAACGATTAGTGTAGGCGTTGATGCGCCAGCTGTTACAGCTACGCTCTCAACATCTTGCAACCATTCTAGCTTTAGTTCGCTCAAGTCAGAAATTCTATAAGCATTCGTATGGGCGATTTCTTTTGAAACTTGTGCTAGCCTATTAGAGTTATTGCTTTTAGGATCACCTACAACAATGAGTAAGTCTGCTTGCTGAGCTTGGTTAGCGACTGCTTCTTGTCTTACTTGTGTTGCTAAACATATTTCTTCATGAACTTCTATATGAGGATATTTAATTTTTAATTCGTCTATTAAATGTTTTACATCCCACTGTGACATCGTCGTTTGATTCGTGACGATGAGCTTTTTATCTTTAATATGTTCTGGTAGTGCTTCAATGTCATCTAATGTTTGGACGAGGTGAACAATATCAGGGGCTACTCCAACTGCGCCTTCTGGTTCAGGATGTCCTTTTTTACCAATATAAATAACATTGTAACCTTTCTCTTTAACTTCTCGTATTAGTTGATGTGTGTTGTCTACATCTGGACAAGTAGCATCTATACAAACAAGACCTTTTTCTTTAGCACGTTTTTTGACTTCAGGTGAAACACCGTGTGCAGTGAAAATTACTGTCCCTTCGTCAATTTGTTCTAAAATTTTTAATCTGTTAGGGCCATCTAAAGTAATGATTCCGTCTGATTCAAACGCATCCGTTACATGTTTATTATGAACAATCATGCCAAGTATATAAATAGGTCTAGGAAGTGATTTGTCTAATGAAGCATTTCTAGCAATTACCATTGCATCAACAACACCGTAACAATAACCTCTTGGGGTAATTTTTATAATTTCCATTAATTGCCCTCCTTATTTATAACCATTATAACAACACTCAAGAATGAATGAAACTAAATAAAAATTCGAAATAATTCTTTAAGCCTATCATAAAGTGCTTATATACTATATAATATATGAAGTGAAAAAGAAACGAGGAGGGTCGCTTATGTCTAAGCATCCGTTTGAACATTTTCAATTAGGAAATGAATTAGTAGAGGCGGTTAAAGATTTAAATTTTAATCAGCCAACAGAAGTACAACGACGTGTAATACCGAAGATTATAAAAGGGTCCAATATAATCGGACAATCTCAGACTGGTACTGGTAAGTCACATGCATTTTTATTACCATTATTCGATAAAATAAATGTTGATATAAAAGAACCGCAAATCATTATTTTAGCGCCTACGAGAGAGTTAGCTAAACAATTATATGATGCCGCATCACATTTAGCACAGTTTAAAAAAGGTGTTAAAGTCAGTTTATATATTGGTGGTACAGATAAATCAAGAGATATTGATAAATCTAAAAACACACCGCAAGTAGTTGTAGGTACACCGAATAGAATTGATGACATGGCTGTAGAAAGAGCATTAGACTTACATTTAGCTAAGTATGTTGTCATTGATGAAGCAGATTTAATGATCGATTTAGGATTCATGCCTAAAGTTGATAGTGTTGCGAGTAGATTAGATGGAAATGCACAAATCTCTGTATTTAGTGCAACGATTCCTAAAGCTTTACATCCGTTCTTAAATAAATATTTAAGTAATCCGGAATTTGTTGAAATTGAAACAGCAACTTCTAACAAAGATAATATTGATTTCTACTTAATACCTACTAAAGGTGAAGAGAAAGAAGCAAAAATCTTAAAAGTTATGAAAGTGATTAATCCTTATTTAGCAATTATATTCGCTAACAGCCGTGATAGAGCTGATGAGTTAGTAGCTCATTTATCAAAAGAAGGATATAAAGTTGGCGTTATCCATGGAGGATTAACACCGAGAGAAAGAACGCAACAAATGAAGCGTGTTAAACAATTAGACTTTGAATTTGTTGTGGCAAGTGATTTAGCATCACGCGGTATTGATATTGAAGGTGTTAGTCATGTGATTAACTATGACTTGCCTAAAGAAATTGATTTCTTTACGCATAGAGTTGGTAGAACAGGTCGTGGAGATTATAAAGGCGTAGCGATTAGTTTATATACACCAGACGAAGATGATCTGATCACACAAATTGAGAAAAACAATTACAAATTTAATCATGTTGATATTAAAAATGGTGAATTCGTAGAAATTAAAGATCGTCAAAATAGAACAAGACGTGTTAAAAAAGAAGACAACATCGAGCAGACACTTAAGCAAAAACTTAAACGAAACAATAAAAATAAAGTTAAACCTGGTTACAAGAAGAAATTTAAACGCGAATTAGAAGACATGAAATTTAAAGAAAAGAAAGCACATTCTAAGAGGACTAAAAAACAAGGCAGAAAAGGATAGGTGTCATATATGTTAATCGGATCACACGTTTCAATGAGTGGTAAGAAGATGTTGCTTCAAGCAGCGGAAGAAGCAGCAAGTTATAATGCTTCAACATTTATGATTTATACTGGTGCACCACAAAACACAAGACGTAAAAGTATTGAAGATTTAAATATTGAAAATGGTCAAGCAGCAATGAAAGAATATGGTTTATCTAACATTGTTGTGCATGCACCGTATATTATCAATATTGCGAATACAACTAAACCTGAAGTTTTTAATTTAGGTGTTGAATTTTTACAATCTGAAATTGAACGTACTGAAGCTTTAGGTGCTAAAGATATAGTACTTCATCCAGGTGCTCACGTTGGTGCTGGCGAAGAAAAAGGTATTAAAAAAATTATTGAAGGCTTAAATGAAGTCTTAACGAATAATAACGATGTTCGTATAGCTCTAGAAACAATGGCAGGTAAAGGCTCTGAATGTGGTAAAACATTCGAAGAACTTGCGCAAATCATTGATGGTGTAGACCATAACGAACGATTATCTGTTTGTTTTGATACTTGTCATGTAAATGATGCTGGTTATAACGTTAAAGAAGACTTTGATGGTGTGTTAAATGAATTTGATAAAATCGTAGGTATAGATAGAATAAAAGTACTTCACGTAAACGATAGTAAAAACCCACAAGGTGCAAGAAAAGATAGACATGAGAACATAGGTTTTGGCTCAATAGGATATGATGCCCTGCATTATATTGTAAATCATGAAGCGTTTAATGATGTTCCTAAAATATTAGAAACACCTTATGTAGGCGATGATAAAAAGAATAAAAAACCACCATATAAATACGAAATAGAAATGATTAAAAATGGAACATTCGATCCAGACTTAAAAGATAAAATTTTTAATCAATAAATAATCATTAAGGAATGCTAAATATTTAGCATTCCTTTTTCTATTCGTAAACATTACTATTTACATTGAACAATTTTCGTTGTATAGTATTCTATTGACGAGGTGATGAACATGGAAAAAGAAGCACCAATTTTTGAATTAAAAGATATCAGTTATAGCTATCCAAATAAGTTAGCACTTAGCCACATTAATATACAAATTTATAAAGGTGATTTTCTAGCAATTGTAGGACCGAATGGTTCAGGAAAATCAACATTACTTAAATTAATCCTTGGACTGTTACCTTTGCAAAAAGGTGATATATTCATTAGCGGTAAAAAAATCAATCAATATAAATCTTGGGAAAAAATTAGTTACGTTTCTCAGAAATCAAATGCATTTAGCTCAGGATTCCCTGCTACAGTTAAAGAAGTTGTAATGAGTGGGTTAACTAAAAATAAAAGCTTATTTAAATGGTTTAATAAAGACGACGCTGCACAAGTAGATGAAATATTAGACAGACTCAATATAAGCGAACTTAAAAATGAAAATATAGCGCAATTATCAGGTGGTCAACAACAGAGAACATTTATAGCAAGAGCGCTAATCTCTAAACCGAGTATTTTAATACTAGATGAACCTACAGTAGGTATAGATGCAAGACATGTATCAGAATTTTATCAATTACTTACACAATTAAAACAAGAAGGCATTACAATCATTCTTGTAACACATGACATCGGAGTCGTTGCAGATACAGCAAGTAAAGTTGCATGTTTAAACCAACATATACACTTCCATGGAACAAGTGAATCGTTTAAATCGTTAGATGAAGTTTCAATATCTAAAATTTATGGACATCCAGTGCAATTTGTTGATCACCAACATAATCGTGATTGCTGTGTAAACGAGCAAGTGGAAGAACTTGCGAAATGATGGTCAAAGTGAAGGAGTTTTTAAATAATGATTGATGCGTTTTTAAATTTTGATTTTATAAGATATTCATTTATAAGTGGTGTCTTAGTTGGTTTTATCGCACCTTTAATAGGCGCGTTTATTGTAGTTAGAAGGTTATCGCTTATTGCAGATGCTTTAAGTCATGTTACTTTAGGTGGCATATCAATGGGATTATTCTTAATGAGTGTTAGCCCATTATTTGCTTCAATTAATCCGATATGGTTTGGGATTATATTTTCAATAGCAGGTGCCTTACTTATTGAACAGTTGAGAACCGAGTATAAGCATTATCAAGAAATTGCGATTCCCATTATTATGAGTGGCGGTATTGGTGTTAGTGTTATCTTTATATCGCTAGCAAATGGTTTTAATCAAGATTTATTTGGTTATTTATTCGGCTCTATAAGTGCAGTGAATTTAAGTGATTTATTTACGATTATTGTGATTACAGTGATCGTATTAATATTTGTCATGTTACTATATAAATCTCTTTTCGTATTGTCATTTGATGAAGAATATTCTAAAGTAATCGGCATGCCGAAATGGATTCAATTATTATTTATCGTCATTGTTGCATTGGTTATTTCAGCATCAATGAGAGTTGTAGGAATATTGCTCGTAAGCAGTTTAATGACATTGCCAGTTGCTACAAGTATGAGACTTGCAAAAGGATTTAAACAATTAATCGCATTAAGTATATTGTTCGGTGAAATATCCGTCGTTGCTGGTCTAATACTTTCCTTCTATTTGAATATTTCACCAGGAGGTATTATAGTAGGATTATTGATTGTAGAATTACTTGCAAGTATTGCCTACAGCAAAGTATTGATTAAAAAAGGAGGCTATCATCTTGAAAGTAGAAGAAGCCATTCAAATATTGAAGAATGATGGTCATAAGTATACAAATAAACGCCGTGACATTATTTCTTTATTCGTTAACGAAGATAAATATATAACAGCAAAATATATACAAGAAGCTTTAAAAGATGATTACGCAGGTTTGTCATTCGATACAATTTATCGTAATTTATACTTATTTAAAGATTTAAATATAATTGAAAGTACTGAAATTGATGGTGAAATGAAATTTCGTATAGCATGTCAAAGTCATCACCATCATCATTTTATATGTGAATCATGTGGAACAACAAAAGTTATTGATTACTGTCCAATGGATTCAATAAAACAACAATTACCAAATGTAGAAATAGCAGCACATAAACTAGAAGTATATGGTAAGTGTGAGAAGTGTAAAACAGTATAATAAAAAAGAGCAGCAATTCAATTTAAACAATGAATTGCTGCTCTTTTTATGTCTGAACTTTGTTTTTATAAACGATTAAGTAATGGTGATACTTCGTGCCAAGTTTTTATTCTATAAATACCTGGTTGAAGCTCTTTTTGGTTATATGGTGTATCGAATAAAAAGACAGGTATGTTGAGATGATGGTTGATATCTTCAGCATTATCTAATTTATCTTCGAAAAATACGTCTATATTTTGTTTCTTTGTAACTTCTAATTTATTATGACTACCTGTTAATGTAATTTGATCAAATGGTATATTATGCATATTGAACCATTCTTTCGTTATATCTTCTAAATGACTATGTCTTGCACTTATATAACATAGTTCATAATCATTTTTAAGCTGGTTTAAAATATCTTTTGCGCCTTCTGCAACTGGAGAGTTTTGATAAATATGAGATTCATTATTTTTAAACCAATTGAGCATGACTTCTTCTTCGCAGTTTAATACATTCGCTAAATTATACTCTGTTATATCTTCATATTTTAATTGTTGATTAAAGTCTTTTTGTAAATAGGGTACAAATGTTTTAGGACATGTTACAGTCCCGTCAATATCTATACCTAGTCTTGGCTTTTGGTTCATAAAAAATCACCTTTATATGTTATTTAATGAAAGGCACAATAATTAGTAATTATTGTGCCTTTTTATATTTTATGCTTTTTGAGTTGTTATATTTTGTTCCATCTCTAAAGCGAGCTTATCAATTTCTTTCTTTAATTCATCTACCATTGTTTCTTCTGGTACTTTGCGAACAGTTTTACCTTTCATAAATAAAAGGCCTTCTCCTCGTGCGCCTGCAATACCTATATCCGCTTCTCTTGCTTCTCCTGGACCATTTACTGCACATCCAAGAACTGCTACTTTCAACGGCACTTGAAGATTAGAAATGTACTCTTCAACTTCATTAGCAATAGATATTAAATCAATTTCAATTCTACCGCAAGTAGGGCAAGCAATCAATGTAGCAGCGTTACTAGCTAAACCGAATGCTTTAAGCAATGATTTTGCGACTTTAACTTCTTCAACGGGATCGGCCGATAAAGAAATACGGCATGTATTACCTATACCTAAACTTAGAATGGCTCCTAAGCCTGCTGAAGATTTAACTGTACCGTTAAACAACGTACCACTTTCTGTTATACCGAGATGTAATGGATAATTAAAAGCTTGCGCTGCTTTCGTATAAGCTTCTATCGCGAGATTAACATCACTTGCTTTCATTGAAACAATAATATCATGAAAATCTAAATCTTCTAGTATTTTAATATGATGTAATGCACTCTCTACCATACCATCTGCAGTAGGGTAACCATATTTTTTTATGATATGTTTTTCTAATGAGCCGGCATTTACACCAATTCTAATAGGAATACCTTTTTCTTTACACGCTTTAACAACCGCTTCGACTTTTTCACGTCTACCGATATTTCCTGGATTAATTCGAATCTTATCTGCGCCATTTTCAATAGCAATTAAAGCGAGCTTATAGTTAAAATGAATATCTACAACTAAAGGAATATTTATTTGAGCTTTAATGTCTTTAATTGCATATGCATCTTCTTCATTTGGACAAGCAACACGAACTATTTGGCAACCTGCTTCTTCTAAGCGTTTAATTTCAGCTACTGTCGCTTTGACATCATGTGTTTTTGTAGTCGTCATACTTTGGATAATGACTTCATCTGAACCGCCAATCGTTAAGTTCCCAACTTTAACAGGTCTAGTGTTAGTACGATGAATGATTTCTGACATGATAAGACTCCTTTGTTTATATTTGCTTATAATTTTACATTAGCATGTTTCTTTCCGTTTGGTAAGTTAAATGCCATTACGAGAATACCAATAATAATTATACACCATGAAACAAACATTAATAAAGTATTCGACGCAACTATTCCTAATAATAGGACTAAAGTCGGAAGTGTTATGACAAATGTCATCATTTTAAACCATGTCATATAACGTGATTTTTTTCGGATTAAAATGCTGAATAAATGACCAGCTAACGACAATATACTTATTTTTAAAGATAGACTTATAAATTGGATGAACAAAAGAAATAAAACAATCATGCTTAAATAGAAGTACTTTGAATCATTAATCGTATCAATAAATCGAATTAAATCATCTTGATCAGTGACAACAGTCGATAATGAGCCATAACTGATTTCTGTATAATCATTGTAATTAGATATTTCAATATGGTCAGGCTTAAATACGACGAGATGATTATCCTTCATATTAAATTGAGGAGATTCAGTGAAGACAATCGATTGTGTATCGTTTAACTTGATTGTTTTATTAGATGATAAAATCATTTTGTTGTTGTCTATTTTAAATTTAGGTATTTCATCTACTTCATTATCTACAAGGGTAGATAAGTTTTGCGTGATTTGTATGTATTGAACTGTATTAGGAAGTATTAAAATGAAACTTAATAATAATATATGTAGAAAGATGTATCTTAACTTTGTTATTCTGAACATTGGATATTTGCTAGGGCGCTTGAATAGCCTTTTTAGTTCCTTTGCGTACTGCATAATTTCACCTCTTCTTGTTTCAATAATAATGATAAAAAAACAGAGTTGCAAGGCGATAAATAAGAAAATTAATTTTTTTGAATATTATTTAAACAAATTGTTTGTTATAAAACTTTAATCTTGATAAGATAAGTATGTAAAACAAATGAGGAGGATGATTTTTTATGGCTTTTGAATTACCAAAATTACCATATGCGTATGACGCATTAGAACCACACATCGATAAAGAAACTATGGAGATTCACCATACGAAACACCATAACACTTATGTAACAAAATTAAATGACGCAGTTAAAGGTACAGATTTAGAAAGTAAATCTATTGAAGATATCATTAAAAATTTAAATTCTGTTCCTGAAAATATTCGTACTGCAGTTCAAAACAATGGTGGCGGACATTATAACCACTCATTATTCTGGGAACTATTAACACCAAATGCTTCTGAACCTTCAGGAGAAGTTGTGGATGCAATTAGTTCTACATTCGGTTCATTAGACAAATTCAAAGAGGAATTTGCAGCTGCAGCAGCTGGCCGTTTCGGTTCAGGTTGGGCATGGTTAGTTGTAGATAACGGTGAATTAGCGATCGTTTCAACTCCAAACCAAGATAACCCTATTTCAGAAGGTAAACTTCCAGTATTAGGCTTAGATGTTTGGGAACATGCTTACTACTTAAACTATCAAAATAGACGTCCAGATTACATTAATGCATTCTGGAATGTTGTAAATTGGGATAAAGTAAACGAATTATATCAAGCAGCAAAATAATTCGTCTTTTGATTTGGATGGCTTCTTTTTATAGAAGTCATCTTTTTTTATAAAAATTTACCTTTATCAATAGCAATGTAAGTCATAATCATATATGATAAAATTATTATAATAGAGTTAAAAAGGTAGGTTTAGTTGTTGAAACGAGTAAAAAAGAAATCTAAAGAAGAAGCATTTCGCCTTTTAATGAATAAACGTGTAAGCCTAATATTAGCAGTTGTAGTCATCTTATTTTCTGTGCTTATAATGCGACTAGGCTACTTGCAAATAGTTAAAGGCGGAGAATATAAACGGACAATAGATAGTACTGAATCAATCACAGTAAACGAGTCAGTGCCAAGAGGCCGTATTTATGATAGGAACGGCAAGGTTTTAGTAGATAATGAATCTAGAAAAGCTATTACATATACAAGAGATAGGAGAACAAGTCAGGATGATATTTTAAAAATCGCTGAAAAACTATCTCATTTAATGAAAATGGACACATCTAATATTACAGATAGAGATAAACAAGATTTTTGGATTTTAAGAAATCAAGATGAAGTTCAAAAGTTAATGAAAGATGAACAAGCTTTATTCTCAGATGGGAATATAAGCCAAGAAGATTATGATGAAGCATTATATAAAAAAGTGACTTCTAAATACACAAATACTTTATCGAAAAATGATTTGCAGATTTTAGCGATTTTCAGAGAAATGAATGCAGGTTCTCAACTTAGCCCGGTAGTTATTAAAAATGAAGGTGTTAAAAACGACGAGTATGCAGCTGTTTCGCAACACTTATCAGAATTACCTGGCGTTAACACAACGATGGACTGGGAAAGACGCTATCCATATGGAGAAACTTTAAGAACATTATTTGGTAATGTATCAAGCAAAGAAGAAGGATTACCGAAAGAGCTTGTTAATGATTATTTAACTAAAGGCTATTCAAGGAATGATAGAGTAGGTAAATCATACTTAGAATATCAATACGAAGATATATTAAAAGGTTCTAAGAAAAAAATGAAATACGTGACAGATAAGTCAGGTAAAATAACAAGCTCAGAAGTCATTTCTGAAGGTTCAAGAGGTAATGATCTCGTATTAACAATAGATATAGAATTACAGAAAAAAGTTGAAGAATATGTCGATAAGCATATCGAGTCATTACGCGATAAAGGCGCGAAAGATATGGATAGAGTCATGGTTGTTGTTCAAGACCCTAGAAATGGTGACGTTTTAGCAATGGCAGGTCGTGATATCGTTGAAAACGGTAAAATCACAGATAATCATATTGGGAACTTTACAAGTCAATATACAGTAGGTTCTTCTGTCAAAGGTGCAACATTGCTCGCTGGTTATCAAAATGGCGTACTCGATGTTGGAGATACGATGGTCGATGAACCACTAAAATTCAACGGTGGATTAACGAAGCGTTCTTATTTCAACCAAGATGGTAAAAAAACAATCACTGATGCCGAAGCATTAATGCACTCATCAAACGTATTCATGTATAAAACAGCGCTTTTATTAGCAGATTCACCATATAGAAGTGGCATGTCATTGCCATCAGATGTTGAACAAGCAGGTATTAAATTACGTAAAGGTTTAAATCAAGTAGGATTAGGTGTAAAAACTGGTATTGACTTACCAAACGAGTCTGCAGGTCAAATAGAACCCATTAAAGATAATCCAGGTAACTATATTGATTTAGCAATAGGACAATTTGATACTTATACGCCAATACAACTTTCACAATATGTAGCAACAATTGCTAATGATGGATATAGATTGAAACCACATTTAGCAAAAGAAATTAGAAATTCTACTAACGAAGACGCACTTGGACCTATTAAAAAATCATTTAAAGGCGAAGTGATGAACAAAGTTAACAATAGTGATAAGGAAATTAAACAAGTTCAAAAAGGTTTCGATATGGCATTCAATAAAGTAGAAGGAACGGGTTATTCAAGCTTTAATGATACAGTTGTTAGATCAGCAGGTAAAACAGGTACAGCTGAAGTATTTAAAGACGGAAAACCAAAAGTAAATTCAACTTATATTGGGTATGCACCAGCTAAAAACCCTGAATTGTCATTTTCTATTACTTATACGAACCAACCCGTACCAGAACCGTGGTTACCAGGTGGAGATTTAGGTAGAGATATCATAAACTACTATTTTAAAGATAGAAAGTAATTGAAAATATAGCATCATGAGATAGACATGAACATCCTAGATTAATATAAAAGAGCGTAAATTCTTGTTTTCGAAGAATTTGCGCTCTTTTTAGTTTGTTTAGGTAGTCTTGCAACATAGAATATGTACTTAAACGAACAAACGAAAAAAATATAAGAAAAATGGATATTTATAACGATTTTGTGAAGTGCTGACGCCCGGGGGAATAGTATGCGAGAGAGACTACAGGTTCGAACCATACCCCCAGGCAAGCATGCACGAACAAAATCGAAGATTATAATATATTAAACATATCATCCGATTAAATAGAGAGGGCATGTCAAAATATTGATCGTTTAAAATTAAAAACGTTTCCATCAAATGTTAACACAAAATTTACATTCAATTTATTTGTGCTTAATAAAGAAAATGTAAAGTAAAGGTGTAATAAAGATTAAGGCGTTATTAATTAGGAGGATTTAACATGAAAAAGTGGCAATTAATTGGGTCAACAACAGCATTGAGTTCAGCACTTCTATTAGGAGCTTGTGGTGGAGCAGCTGAAAAATCTAGTTCAGGGGATACTAAATCTTCAGATGATAATAAATTAAGTGGCGAAGTAAAAGGTGATGGCTCATCTACAGTCGCACCAGTAATGGAAAAAATAAACGAAGACTTCTCAGCAGAACAACCTGATGTATCAGTATCAATCGGTGTTTCGGGAACTGGTGGAGGATTTGAAAAATTCATAGCGGGTGAAACTGATTTCGCAAATGCTTCTAGAGATATTAAAGATGAAGAAAAAGATAAATTGAAAAAAGAAAAAGTTGAATACACTGAGTTTAAAGTTGCTCAAGATGGTTTAACAGTAGCAGTTAATAAAGATAATGACTTTGTTGAAGAACTAAGTATGGAAGAATTAGCAAAAATATATAGCGGGAAAGCTAAAACATGGAAAGATGTTAATTCAGAATTTCCTGATAAGAAAATCAAAGCATTTTCACCAGACCAATCTCACGGGACATACGATTTCTTTAGTGAAGAAGTTTTAGATGAAAAAGATCTGGAATCAGAAAAAAATGCTGACACAAACGTAATTGTTAAATCAGTTCAAGATAACAAAGATTCAATTGGCTTCTTTGGCTACAACTTCTACCAAGAAAATAAAGATACATTGAAAGCAGTGAAAATCAAAGGTGATGAAGGTAAAGCGGTAGAACCTACTGATGAATCTGTTAATGATGGAACTTATCCTTTAAGTAGACCACTGTTCGTTTACGCGAAGAATAAATCACTTGAAGATAACGATGCATTCTACGGCTTTATGGAGTATGTCATTGACAACTCAGCAGATGCAGCGAAAGATGCAGGTTATGTTCCATTAAAAGATGAAGAATATAAAAAAGACAAAGAAACTTTAGAAAAATTTAAAAAATAATCATTAAAAAAATCATTAATAAATCAATGCAAAGGGCGTACATATGTCGCCCTTTTTCAAAATGAAGGAGTTATTTTTATGGAAGAACAAACTTCAGTGCAGGAACTTATTAAACGAAATAATAACAATAAAGGAAAGGTTTTTGCTGACAAAGCAGTTCCAATTATTTTATTATTAATAGCTTCAGTTTCTGTACTAACAACAATCGGGATATTATTTACACTTATTACTGAAACAGTAACGTTTTTCACGAGAGTGAATCCATTTGAATTTTTATTCACTAAAGAATGGGCACCTTTTTCTTCTGATCCACAATACGGAATATTTGCGCTTATATTAGGTACTTTAAAAGTAACGGCTGTAGCAACGGTATTTGCAGTACCTGTTGGACTAGGCGCTGCACTTTACTTAAGTGAATATGCGTCTGATAGATCAAGAAGAATGATTAAACCAGTATTAGAAATATTGGCAGGTATTCCTACAATTGTATATGGTTTCTTCGCGTTAACATTTGTTACACCTATATTAAGAGGAATATTCCCTGAATTAGGTAGCTTTAACTCAATTAGTCCCGGTTTAGTCGTGGGGGTCATGATTATTCCGATGATTACAAGTATGAGTGAGGATGCGATGAGTTCAGTGCCAGAATCGATTAAAGAAGGTGCACTTGGTTTAGGTGCAACGAAATTTGAGCTAGCAACTAAAATTGTCTTTCCAGCAGCATTATCGGGAATTATTGCGTCGATTGTATTAGCTGTATCAAGAGCAATTGGTGAAACGATGATTGTTTCATTAGCAGCTGGTAGTACGCCAGATGCAAGCTTTAGTTTAACAGGATCAATTCAAACGATGACAGGATTTATCGTTCAAGTTGCTACTGGAGATGCAACTTATGGGTCAGATATTTATTACAGTATATACGCGGTAGGTTTCACATTGTTTATATTCACATTTATTATGAATATTATTTCTCAATGGGTCACTAAGCGCTTTAGAGAGGAGTACTAATATGTCAGAAGTAAATTTAGTTGATCAAACTGTTGTTCAAAAAAAATTACCCACAAGATTGTTAAAAAATAAAGTGATTAAATCAGTATTTTTTGTCTGTACATTAATTGGGTTAATTGTATTAGCTATATTGCTATTTGACATATTTAAAAAAGGTATTCCTTATTTAAGTACTGATTTCTTTAGTAATTTCTCTTCTACTTCACCTGAAAGAGCGGGTATTAAAGGTGCTTTAATTGGTACACTTTGGCTCATGATGACGATTGCTCCAATATCTATTATTTTAGGTGTCGGCACAGCAATCTATATGGTTGAATATGCAAAAGAAAATTGGTTCACAAAATTTATTAGAGTAAATATCTCAAACCTAGCCGGGGTACCGTCAGTAGTATTTGGTTTGTTAGGTTTAACGATATTTGTACGTGGAGCCGGGTTTGAAAGCTTATCACTAGGGAAAACGGTAATTGCAGCCGCATTAACAATGTCGCTAATGATTCTACCAATTATTATCGTAGCAAGCCAAGAAGCTATAAAAGCTGTACCATCTTCAATTAGAGAGGCTTCTTTAGGACTAGGTGGTACAAAATGGCAAACGATTAAAAATATTGTATTACCTGCATCTATCCCAGGTATTTTAACAGGTACAATACTTGCACTATCAAGAGCATTAGGTGAAACAGCACCATTAGTTGTAATTGGTATTCCTGCTATATTAATGAAAACGCCAAATAGTATCTTTGAATCATTTCAAGCGTTGCCAATGCAAATATATAATTGGGCTAAATTGCCACAAGCTGAATTCCAATTTGTATCATCAGCTGCAATAATCGTTTTACTCGTAATATTAATTCTTATGAACTCAATTGCAATTTATATTAGAAATAAATATCAAAGAAAACTTTAAAATCAAAATGAAGAGGGGTCATTAAAATGACAGACGTAAAAATTAGAGATTTGTCTCAAAATATACCTTCAAATGACATGACATCAAGTAAAGAAATAGTAGTTGAAGATAAAAACATTGTATATAAAACAAATAATTTAGATTTATGGTATGGTGATTTCCATGCTTTGAGGAATATTAATCTTGATATCGCTGAAAACGAAGTGACAGCGATAATTGGTCCGTCAGGTTGTGGTAAATCAACTTATATTAAAACTTTAAATAGAATGATTGAATTAATTCCTAGTGTTAAAACATCTGGTGAAATTATTTATAGAGATCAAAATATTTTCGATAAAAAATATAGTGTTGAAGAGTTAAGAACGAATGTTGGTATGGTCTTCCAAAAACCAAACCCATTTCCTAAGTCTATTTATGACAATATCACTTATGGTCCTAGAATCCATGGTATTACTGATAAAAAAGTATTAGACGAAATCGTTGAACGTTCATTAAAAGGTGCAGCTATATGGGATGAGTGTAAAGATAGACTTGATAAAAACGCTTATGGACTATCTGGAGGACAACAACAAAGAGTTTGTATTGCCCGTTGTTTAGCAATAGAGCCAGATGTCATTTTAATGGATGAACCAACTTCAGCATTAGATCCTATTTCAACATTAAAAGTTGAAGAACTTGTTCAAGAATTGAAATCTAAATACTCTATTATTATTGTGACTCATAATATGCAACAAGCTGCTAGAATATCTGATAAAACGGCTTTCTTCTTAAATGGTTACGTAAACGAATTTGACCATACTGATAAAATTTTCTCTAACCCAACTGATAAGAAAACAGAAGATTATATTTCTGGGAGATTTGGTTAATATGGTTATAAGAGAAAAATACGAAGGTGAATTAAACACACTGATTGAAGATTTATTTAAATTGGGTAAAGAAGTTTATCAGATGATTGAGCAGTCGGTTACAGTTTTAAGTGATGAAGATAAGACTAACGCTAGAAATTTAATCGCTTACGATAAGAAAATCAACCAAATGGAATATGATATTAATGAAAAAGTCGTTATGTTAATTACGAAGCAACAACCTATGGCTACTGATTTGCGTGTGATGATCTCAGCTTTAAAAATTGCTTCAGAATTAGAAAGAATGGCTGATAATTCAACTAATATTGCTCAAATTAGAAAAAGAGCTATCATAACGGATTATTTTATATTGATGAGATTAAAAACCATGGGTAAACTAGCGATGTTAATGCTGAGAGATTTAGAAACAGCAGTTAATAATAAGGATATATTGCTCATAAAAGAAATCATTGAGCGTGATGACGACATTGATGATTTATATAGAGAGATTAGTAATACGACTTATTTAATAGACAATGATCCATTCATTTCAGGTCAAGCACATCTTGCTGCAAGATATTTAGAAAGAATTGGCGATCATATTACAAATATTAGTGAAAGCTGTTATTATTATATTACTGGCGAACACTATGAGCCAATTGAAAAATAATACTGGAATTATATAACCATAGATGGTATTATAATAAGGTCGTATATTAATTGAAATAAGAATAGGAGGGTTCATCATGCGCGTAAATGTAACTTTAGCATGTACTGATTGTGGTGAAAGAAACTACATCTCTAAAAAGAATAAACGTAATAACCCAGAGCGAATCGAAATGAAAAAATATTGTGCTCGTGACGGTAAACACACTCTTCATAGAGAAACAAAATAATAAAACGAATAAGAACACATTGCCAATTTTGGTAGTGTGTTTTTTATTTAACTTTAGAGGTCCTAACACTACCTATCACAGTATTTCTTGTGTTATCATTAAATGTATAAATGCTAGAAATGAAATAATAATTGGGAAGTGTTAAATTCATGACTATCAAGAAAAAATTGAGAAAAGAAATACTGGATTTGATGAGAAATCAACAAAAATCTCAGAAAGAGAATTATGATTTTAATTTACGAAAACAATTATTTGATCACGATAAATATAAAAATGCAAAATCAGTAGCTATTGTCATGAGCATGGATCATGAAGTAGATACATTGCCAATTATAGAGAAGTTATTACAAGATAATAAAAAAGTATATGTGCCTACAACAAACTACAGTACAAAAATTATGAAATTTCAGCAATTAACGGATTTAGAATCTATTGCTCTAGACGAAAAGGGCATTAAATATATTGATAAGCAAACTGAAATAAGTGACGATATTGATTTGATCATTGTACCTGGCGTTGTATTTAGTGAAGACGGTTATAGAATTGGCTATGGTGGAGGCTATTATGATAAATACTTATCTGAATACAAAGGAAGCACGCTTAGCCTAGTATATCCATTTCAAATTAAATCGTTTGATACAGAAGAGCATGATGTACCCGTTGAAGAAATTATATTACCAAATGTTATTTATGGAGAAGAATAAATGGATAAAATAAAACAAATGTGGAAGTCGATTTATTATTTAGTATATACAGAAGGATTTAATATTTTATCAATTGATGAAGAAGATTCAGAAGTTTGGTTAACACATGAATCTAAAAAAGTCGTAAAACGCTTTATACATAAAGCACCTACACATCAAGAAGTAGATTTTGACTTTGAAAAAACAACAGACCATTTAAGTAGTTTGATTGATAGTATAGGATTTAGCTTTGAACAATTGGACACATATTATTTAACGGATAAAGATATAGATTTCACAGAGTTTAATCATTATAAGCGTCCTAAAATTAGATATTATGCTTTAAGCAGTGTGGAAGATTTCGAGAAAGTATCCAGCCATATCATTACAAAACAACAAATTAAACGTTCTAAAACAACAGCTGTAACGACATATAAGAACAAGTTGCTAAATGCGAGTTTTATTGATAGTTTTATGCTAAAATTTTCACCAGTTACATATTTTTTAGTAGCGATCAACGTGATTGTCTGGCTATCACTAGTATTAATATTTAATCAAGTTGCGCAAATTAATCTAGTAGATTACGGTGGACTCGTACATTTTAACGTTGTACACGGTGAGTGGTATAGGTTATTAACATCTATGTTCTTGCATGCCGATTTCACACATTTGATCATGAATGTATTTTCACTTATTATATTTGGTAAGTTAATTGAAGGTGCATTAGGTTCAATCAAGATGTTTATAATATATCTTGTCTCTGGTCTATTTGCTGGATTAGTATCATTAAGTATTGATACTGTATCTATTTCTATTGGTGCAAGTGGTGCTATATTTGGACTGATTGGTGCATTCATCGTCTACTTATTTACGAGAAAGAATATCAATAAACAATTTGTATTACAAACATTTATAGGTATTGCGATTATTTCTTTATTAGCATTATTTATAAGCAACGTGAACCATTTTGCCCACTTAGGAGGATTTATTGGTGGTGCTATCCTTATGTATATCATATATAAATGGATGGAGCATGATAAATTCAAAATGCATTATATTATTGCTTTTATCGTATTAATCATTATTCTAGTATTCATTATTTTTAGCAGACAACAGCATTATATATATGATGAATTAACTAAAGAAGCGATGAATAATGGTGATTTTAATAGTGCGGAAACAATGATTAAGCAAATAAAAGAAAAAAACTTCGAATCTGATGAAACATATATATTAAGTGGATTGATTGTAGCAAATAATACGTCATTGGATGAAGCTATTTTAGAGTGGGAGAGAGGTTTAAAGATTTTCCCTCAATCTCCCAAGCTCAATTATCAATTAGCTTTAGGTTATAGAGCCAAAGACGATTACGATAAAGCAAATAAATTTATTAATCAATCAATAAAGCAAGATAAAAATAATGAACATTATAAAGCTTTAAAAAAAGAAATAACTGCATTTAGGAGTTAATAAATGGAAAACTTATATGATGTACAACAATTATTAAAAAAGTTTGGATATATCATCTATTTTAAAAATGAAGAAGATCGATTAGAAATGATGGAGCAAGAAATTAAGTCAATGTATCAATCTATGCTTATTGATAAAGACACATTTTTACAAGCAAGACTCATTATTAACCAGAGAAGGATTGAGAAAAAATGACACATATTTTATCAGCAGATATTGGTGGAACAACATGTAAATTAGGAATATTTGATAAAACTTTAAATATTGAAGAAAAATGGGAAATTTCCACTAATAAAACTGGCGAAGGTATTTTAGAAAATATTTACGATTCGTTTGTAGTACATATGAACCGTAAAAATATTGATATGGAAAATATAATTGGAATGGGCATCGGTGTTCCTGGCCCAATCGATTTTGAAAATGGTATTGTTCATGGTGCAGTTAATTTAAATTGGACGGGTAATATCGAAGTAAGAAAACATATGCAACAGTATTTCAATGGACCTATTTACGTAGATAATGACGCGAATGTGGCAACTTTAGGTGAGAAATTCAAAGGTGCTGGAAGAAATGAAAGTGATGTTGTATGTATAACACTTGGCACTGGTGTAGGTGGTGGAATTGTTTCCAACAGTGAATTGATTCACGGTCATAATGGCTCTGGCGCTGAGATAGGACACTTCTTAGTAGATCAGAATAAAAGGTTCCAATGTAACTGCGGTATGAAAGGCTGTTTAGAAACGGTCGCATCTGCTACAGGCGTTATTAATTTAGTTCATCATTTTTATCCAAATATTAATATGAAGTCTAATATTCATGACCTCATTGCAAGCAAAAATGTTACGGCTAAAGACGTGTTTGATGCAGCGAAATCAGGAGATGAATTCAGCTTATTTATCATTGATAAAGTTGCAGGTTACATAGCTTATGCAGCAAGTGTCATTAGTGTTATGACTAATCCGAAGTACATCATAATCGGTGGAGGCGTTAGTAAGGCTGGAGATATCTTACTTAAGTTCATAAAAAAACATTTTGAAAAAATGACTTTTAGACCTGCACAAGAAGATACGCATATTGAAGTTGCTCAATTAGGCAATGATGCAGGTATTATTGGTGCAGCAGGCCTCATTAAAACTTATGTATTAGAAAAGGAGAATCAATAATGGCTATAGTAGACGTTGTTGTCATACCAGTAGGTACAGAAGGACCGAGTGTAAGTGAATATATTGCAGATATCCAATTAATTTTAGAAAAGCATAAAGAAACAGGAAAAATTGATTTTCAACTAACACCTATGAATACTTTAATTGAAGGCGATTTAAAGGATTTATTTGAAGTGATTCAAGAAATCCATGAAAGTCCTTTTAATAAAGGTTTAGATAGAGTGTGCACGAACATTAGGATTGATGATAGAAGAGACAAATCTAGAAAAATGAATGAAAAGTTAGAATCAGTAAACAAACATTTAAACAAATAAAAAAAGACGAGTGAAAACTCGTCTTTTCTTTAATGATGTAAGATTGGATAACCGTAAGTAAATATTGTAGCTAATGAGAAAAAGCCAAATGATACTACAGTTATTGCACCAAAAAGAATGCCCAAAATATTTTTGTTTTTGAATGCTGAAATCAAACCAAATATTGCAAGAATAAAAACAGCTAGCATTAATAAAGAAAAAATATTAACACCGATATGGATTTTTACTCCAAATAACTCAAATAATTCCCCTGTGTCGATAAATGGCATTCCAATACCCCCAATACAAATTTCTTTTATTATCATATTAATTGTATAATTAATATGCGGTTTTGTCGAGATACTTTTTAAAAAAGAGGAGGAAATAAAATGAAAGTACATAGCTATTCTTTAGGCATTGTTGAAACAAATTGTTATATTATCGAAGGTGATGAAGAACTTTTAGTAATTGACCCAGGTGATAATGGTCAATTTATAAATGAACGTATAAAGAAATTTAATAAAAAGTTGAGTGGTATCTTACTGACACATGCTCATTTTGATCATATAGGTGGTGTAGATGATGTCGTTAACGCTCACGGTGTAGACGTTTATGTACACAAAGAAGAGAAATCTTGGTTAACGGATACTGTGAAAAATGGTTCTAAAAAGTTTGAAGCTTATCAGTTACCTCCAGTTGTGCAGCACACGATACCTTTAGTTATAGGTGAAGGTCAACATAAAATTGGTGAGTTTGAGTTTGAGGCATTACATACGCCTGGTCATTCTCCAGGAAGCTTATCGTTTGTTTTTGGTGACTTTGCTGTTGTTGGAGATACTTTGTTTAAAGGCGGCATCGGTAGAACGGATTTATACAAGGGTGATACTGAAACGTTAATGAGCTCTATTGAAGATAAATTATTAGAATTAGATCCTAATACGACAATCTTTCCGGGACATGGACCCGAATCAACGATATCTGAAGAAGAAATGACGAATCCTTATTTAAATGGTTTTAACTAAATAAAAAAGCATTACACTAAATGTGTAATGCTTTTTTTTAATGATGACCGAAACTTGGCTCTAATAAGAATGTTGAATAGTATGTGAATCCTACAAAACATAATACTAAATAAAGAGCGAATATATACATATACATTCTTTCAGTTAATTTTAAGTATCCCAACAATACGAAAAATCCAGTTTGAGCTACAAAGAAATACGCCATCATGTCCATTCCTCCGACATAAAACATTGTAGCAAATATAGCAGTCCAGAAGCCTAGAGTTTTATAAACTTTATCCATCTTCTTAAGAACCCCCTCTGTGTTTACTTTCTTATTCATTTCTAATTATAAAGTTACTGCATACAAAAGTAAATAGCATTTTGATGCAAAATATAAACAATCAAGTAAGTAATGACGGATATTGAAAGCGTTTATATATAATAGGAGGAGATTATGGAGAAATTATTTAAATCAATTATCGAAGACGCTATAAAATCAAATGTAAGCGATATTCATTTCATACCTGTAATAGACGATAAGATTGTTGTTCAGATGAGATTTAATGGTGACAACAAAGACTATGATTTATCGTTAGATGCTAAATTGTATAACAGATTGCTAATCTATATGAAATTTATTTCTCACTTAGACGTAAGTGAGAGAAACAAAGCACAAAGTGGTCAGTATATTTATGAACATGTTATGAATTATTATTTGAGAATTTCGACGATACCAATTAGTTTAGGGATAGAATCATGTGCAATCAGGATAACACCTCAATATTTTATTGAAAGTGATGCAAATAGGCTTAATTCAGATTTTATAGAAATTAGAAATAAGATGTATCAATCTGAAGGTTTATTTCTATTTACTGGGCCTACAGAATCTGGTAAGACAACTTTAATGTATGAATTAATGTATGACTTAAAGAAAGAAAAGAATAAACATATTATTACGATTGAGGATCCTGTGGAACAAACATTAAATGGCGTTGTACAAGTTTCTGTTAATGAAAGAGCGAATATATCTTATCAACAGTCATTTAAAGCAATTTTAAGATGTGATCCTGATGTTATTATGATAGGTGAAATAAGAGATGAAGAAACTGCTAAGCAAGTTATACAAGCAAGTTTAAGTGGGCATCTTGTGCTTTCAACTATGCATGCTAAAGATAATATCGGTGCAATACATAGATTAATTGAATTAGGCATAACTGTAGAACAAATTAAGCAAGGCATATCGTGTATTGCAAATCAGCGATTAGTTAAGCAAGATGAATCAAGTCGTTGTCGAAAAATGAGTTACATGTTTAGTGAACATATCATTCAATATATGGTGCGTGATTATCATGAATAAAGGCTGTATCTTAAAAAAAGATAAAGTATTATATTTAGTTAGGCTTTCAGATATGTTAAAACAAGGTTTTACCTTGATGGAAGCCATTCAATTATTAACAGATCAATTCCCACAGTTTTCTAAACAAAAATTAACAGCGAAAGTAGTTGAACTGGTGAAAGTGACTGGGCAATTGCACGAAGTTTTGAAAGTTTTGAATTATCCTCAAGTAATCATTACTCAAATTTATTTTGGAGAAAACTACGGAAACTTAATTGAAACAATCGATCATTCTATTTTATATTTAAAGAAAATAGAGCATGTAAAAGAAAGATTTATTAAAACGATACAATATCCTGCATTATTACTTTGTATATTCTTCATGCTTTTAGCTGCAGTAAACGAGACAATTATTCCTCAATTCAGTGAAATATATGAATCTATGAATGTAGAAATTTCCACCTCATTAAAAGTAATTACGACAATCTTTTCCTATTTGCCTACTACAATTTTCACGATATTTTTAAGCTTAATATTGATAAACCTCTTACTATATATGAATTATATGGGTAAAGATGTTTCCAAAAGAATCGTGTTTTTTAAGAGAATACCTTTTATTAATAAATACATTTCTATGTATCATTCATACCGTGTTGCTAGAGACTTTTCATTTTTTATACAAAATGGCGTAACGCTTAATACAATTATTGAAATTTACATGTTACAAACTAAAGATGATTTTTTAAAATATATTGGTCTCTCAATCAATAATGCTATGAGAAAAGGGGAAATATTTCCTAATGCAATAAAACAATTAGGATGTTTCGACGAGCATTTAATTCATTATATTAAACACGGCGAAAACAAATCTAAATTAGATCTGGAATTGCATTATTTTAGCGTATTCATGTTAGATAAATTAGAAAAGACTTTTGTTAAACATTTGAAATGGATACAACCTATTGTATTTGGGATTTTAGCATTACTAATTGTAACACTGTACTTAATTATTATTTTGCCGATGCTACAAATGGTTGAAGGCATAAAATGAAAGGATGTTATAAATGAAAAAGTTTAAATTGCTATGTAAAAAAGAAGGGTTTACTTTAATCGAGATGTTGATAGTGCTTTTGATCATAAGCATTTTGTTAATCATCATCATACCTAATATTAGCAAACAATCTGAAACTGTTAAAAGCACTGGATGTCAAGCACAAATTAAAATGGTAGCTGGACAAGTAGAAGCATATACGTTAAAGCATGATGCTAAACCGAACTCAGTTAATGATTTAGTAAGTGATGGGTATATAAATGAAAAGCAATTAACGTGTAAATCAGGTGAGAGCATTACATTACAAAATGGAGAAGTCGTTGCAAATTAATTGAGAATAAGGGATTTACGCTCATCGAGATGATCATTGTAATTTCAATACTAAGTTTGATTTTTATGGTTACGATGTCTTTATCGATTAGTTCAGTAGATAAAATAGGATTAACAAGTGGTATAAAAGACTTTGAAACGAAGTTAGAGTATTTAGAAACAAAATCTCTTGCAACTAAAAGGCCGATATTAGTTTGGTTTAAACCTAATTCAGAAAAAATTTATTATCAATTAGAGAAAGATAACATTCAAACACTCAATCTATATAAAGGCAATATATCTAAAGACAATAAATTTACTACTTTAGTATTTGATGGAGAAGGAAATATTAATCAGTTTGGTACATTGAAAATGAATTTTAGCAACAAAAAATATAACGTTGTTTTTCGTATAGAGAAGGGAAGATATAGAATTGTCGAAGAACAATAAAGGTTATGTTTTTATCGATTTTATGCTTTCAATTTTCATTATTATTTTATTAAGTGGGACGTTATTACCTTTAGTGACTACTTTAAATAAAAATATTGAAAAAGAGCATAGCAAAATTAAGCTTTATCAAATCTTGTACCAAACGCTTCAATCCTCAAATCACGAATTTAAATATGATGTAAGCAGATATAAATATATCAATTTTAATAATCAAATTTGTTTGGAAGATGAAAAGAAAAATGAAAAAGTTTGTATCAAAAAATAACTCTGGATTTACGATGATAGAGATGTTGTTATCTTTGTCATTTTTACTTATTATCCTCGCACTTATACCTTTGTTAATTAAAAGTATATATGTATTTAAAGATAATGCACTGGATCATACGAACTATGAATTAATCATGTTTCGTAAAGATTTATCTGAAGAAATAAAAGATACTAACATCGTGATTGATAATGCTCATCACAAAATGAAATTTATACACAATGGCAATTCAAAAGAATATACATTGTTAAACTCCAAAATATATAAAAGTATTAATGGAAAAGGGAATATTACGTTATTAAATAATGTCGAACTCTTCAATATACAACAAGTTAATCAAAATACATTTAAGGTAGATATAACCATTAGGAAGGGAGATAACAAAATTCATGAAGAAATTTTTATCTAATGAGCATGGGTTTTTATTACTATTTCTACTAGGTATTTTGTTTATCTATTCCGCTTTTTTATCGTTTTACCTAGTTCAATATAGTTATAAGTTAAATATTTATCACAATCTAGAGCAATACTATCAACAAGAAATAAAAATAATGATAAATAAAGAATATTAGTCTTTTTATTTTCTGAATAATGAGATAGAATAAAGTTTAAGTTGAAATGTGACAGCTAAGGAGTAGATTTAATGTCGATAGTGTTAGTTGGTTTTATGGGTGTTGGAAAAACAACAATCGGTAACTTGTTAAGTGAACATTATGACAAACCTTTAGTAGATATAGATACTTATATCGTTGAAACAATACAATTACCAATCCCTCAAATTTTTGAAAAGTATGGTGAAGCATATTTTAGAGATTTAGAGTATCAAGCCCTTCAAAAATGGATTGATAAAGACGTTGTTATTTCAACTGGTGGTGGTATTATAGAATCTGAATTATCGAAAGATATATTGAAAGGTAATGTGAATACATTCTGGTTAAAATGTGATATTGAAATATTATTTAATAGAATTAATCATGATCATAATAGACCGAATGCAAGCGGCAGATCTTTAAATGAATTAAAAGCCTTGTATTCAAAACGAGAATTAAGTTATAATGAAATCGCATTCAAGCATATTGATGCAAACAGACCTAAAGAAGTAGTTGCTAGTGAGATTATTGAATCTCTATAAGCTTATATATTTGCGAATGATCAAAGTTAGAGAGAATGAATGTAATATTCATCGCCGAAGGAGCAAACCATATTTGAGTGAATCTCTCAGGCAAAAGGATAACTTTGTGACGCATTCCTGAAGAGTACTTCAACAGGGTAGCGAAAGCTACCCTGTTTTTTTATTATACATATTTAGAAGGGGAGAGTTATGATGACTACAGATTTAAAGAAAACACCTTTATATCAAACGTATATTGATCAAGGAGCAAAAGTTATTGATTTTTCTGGCTGGGCTTTACCAGTGCAATTCTCAAGTATTAAAGAGGAACATAATGCTGTTAGATCAAAAGTTGGTATTTTCGATGTAAGCCATATGGGTGAAATTATCGTTTCTGGAGAAGAAGCGGATCAATTTATTCAATATGCTTTAACAAATGATCCGTCTACATTAACAGACTCTAAAGCTCAATATACTATGCTTTGTAACGATAAGGGCGGCGTGATTGATGATTTAGTTGTTTACAAGTTGGAAGAATCGGTTTATTTCTTAGTTGTTAACGCTGGTAATACAGATATAGATTTTGAATGGTTACAAAATATTCAAGGATTTAATGTAAACATTGAAAATAAATCTTCAGAATATGGACAATTAGCTATTCAAGGGCCAGAAGCTCGTGATTTAGTGCAAAAATTAGTGAACATAGACGTTACTGAAATGAAGATGTTTGAGTTTCAACAAAATGTTAGTTTATTCGGGAAAGAAGTTATATTGTCGCAATCAGGTTACACAGGTGAAGATGGTTTTGAAGTATATTGCAAATCTGGAGATACTAAAGAAATATGGGATGGCTTCATCAAGGAAGGTGTTGAACCTTGTGGCTTAGGAGCACGTGATACGCTTAGATTAGAAGCGGCTTTACCATTACATGGTCAAGATTTGTCAGAACAAATCACGCCATATGAAGCAGGGGTAGGTTTTGCAGTTAAACCTTTAATTGAAGCAGACTTTATTGGTAAATCAGTACTTAAAGAGCAAAAAGAAAATGGTGCAACTAGAAAATCAATTGGTATAGAAATGATTGATAAAGGTATACCTAGAACTGATTATGAAATTTTAGATATTGATGGTCATGAAATTGGGTATATCACTTCAGGAACACAATCACCATCAACTGGTAAATCAATCGCAATGGGATTGATTAACAAAGAATCTTTTGAACTAGATAAAGAAATTCTAATTCAAGTAAGAAAAAGACAAGTAAAAGCTAAAATTGTAAAAAAATCATCATTTAAATCATAGGAGTGAATAAAATGGGTCACCGCTATATACCTTTAACTGAAAAAGATAAGTCAGAAATGTTAGATGTAATCGGTATTAAATCAGTAGATGAATTATTTACTGATATACCTGAATCAGTAAGATTTAACAATCCACTAAATATTAAAGAGAAAAAATCAGAAACAGCTTTATTACGAGAATTATCACAAATTGCTAATAAAAATATAACGAGTGAAACACATGCATCATTTTTGGGAGCTGGTGTTTATGATCACTATATTCCAACAGTAGTAGACCATGTCATTTCTCGTTCAGAATTTTATACTGCATATACACCGTACCAACCTGAAATTTCACAAGGTGAATTACAAGCTATTTTCGAATTTCAAACTTTAATTTGTGAATTAACCGGTATGGATGTAGCTAACTCTTCAATGTATGACGGAGGAACTGCTTTTGCTGAGGCTGCTGTACTTGCAGCAGGTCACACTAAAAAGAAAAAAGTAATCGTTTCTAAGTCAGTACATTATCAATCTATTGAAGTTCTTAAAACATATACGAAAGCTCAAGATATTGAAGTAATCGAAGTTGATTTAGACGGTACAGTAACAGATTTAGATAAATTAAAAGAAGTTATCGATGATGATACTGCAGCTGTATGCGTTCAATATCCTAATTTCTTTGGTTCACTGGAAGATTTAGAAGCTATTAAACAATTAATCGAAGACAAAAAAGCATTATTTATTGTTTCGAGTAATCCGTTATCTCTAGGTCTCATTACACCTCCGGGAGAATTTGGTGCAGATATCGTTGTTGGAGATGCACAAGTATTCGGTATCCCAGCACAATACGGTGGCCCACATTGTGGTTACTTTGCATCAACTAAAAAATTGATGCGTAAATTACCTGGACGTTTAGTAGGTCAAACACAAGATGAAGATGGTAATAGAGGTTTTGTATTAACATTACAAGCACGTGAACAACATATTAGAAGAGATAAAGCTACATCTAACATTTGTTCTAACCAAGCGTTAAATGCTTTAGCAGCTTCAGTATGTATGAGTGCGTTAGGTAAAAATGGCGTATACGAAATGGCTAAACTTAACATGGAAAACACAACATACATGAAGCAACAAATGAAAGAAGCGGGATTTGAAGTATTAGATGGTATTTCATTTAATGAATTTGTTGTTAAGTTTAACAAACCTATAAAAGAAATAAATAAAGATTTACTTGAAGAAGGCATAATAGGTGGATTTGATTTAGGATTTATGAATGATGATTTTGAAAATCATATGTTAATTGCAGTGACTGAACTTAGAACTAAAGAAGAAATTGATACATTTATCCAAAAAGTAGGTGAATATAGTGCGTAAACCATCAAGTGAATTAATTTTTGAAAGATCTAGAAAAGACAGATTTGCATTTTCATTACCTGAAAAAGAAGTTGAAACACAAAATGTTCAAGATATACTAGGTGATAAATTTACGAGAAAACAAAAAGCTGAATTACCAGAAGTCAGTGAACTTGATTTAATGAGACACTATACAGAGTTGTCGAATAAAAATCATGGTGTAGACACTGGATTTTATCCTTTAGGTTCATGTACGATGAAATACAATCCTAAAATAAATGAAAAAGTTGCCAGAATGTCTGGTTTTGCAAATGCTCATCCGTTACAAGATGTTTCTACTGTACAAGGGTCGTTAGAAATTATTTATGATTTACAAGAACACTTAAAAGAAATAACAGGTATGGATGAAGTGACATTGCAACCTGCAGCAGGCGCACATGGCGAGTGGACTGCGTTATTAATGATTAAAGCGTTCCATGAAGCAAATGGCGATTTTAATAGAACAAAAGTAATTGTACCTGATTCAGCTCACGGTACGAATCCAGCATCTGCTAAAGTAGCTGGTTTTGACACTGTTACAGTTAAATCTAACGAAAAAGGTTTAGTAGATATAGAAGATTTAAAACGTGTAGTCGGTGAAGACACAGCTGCAATCATGTTAACAAACCCTAACACTTTAGGTTTGTTTGAAGAAGATATTTTAGAAATTAGAGAAATTGTCCACCAAGCTGGCGGTAAACTGTACTATGATGGTGCAAACCTTAATGCGATAATGAGCAAAGTAAGACCAGGAGATATGGGCTTTGATGCAGTTCATTTAAACTTGCACAAAACTTTCACTGGACCACATGGTGGAGGCGGACCTGGTTCAGGACCAGTTGGTGTTAAAGAAGATTTAATTCCGTATTTACCTAAGCCAACAGTTGTAAAAGAAAATGATAGCTATAAATTTGAGCATGATATGCCGAATTCAATAGGTCGAGTTAAGCCATTCTTTGGTAATTTCGGTATTTATTTAAGAGCTTACACTTACATTAGAACAATGGGACCTGATGGATTAAAAGCTGTTTCCGAAACAGCAGTTTTAAATGCGAACTACATGTTGAGAAGATTACAAGATCATTTTGAAACGCCATATACACAACATTGTAAACATGAATTTGTTATAAGTGGTTCAAGACAGAAAAAACTAGGTGTTAGAACATTGGACATTGCGAAACGTCTATTAGACTTTAATTTCCATCCACCTACAATTTACTTCCCTATAAACGTGGAAGAGTGCATGATGATTGAACCTACTGAAACCGAATCTAAAGAAACATTAGATGCTTTCTGTGATACATTAATTCAAATTGCTAAAGAAGCGGAAGACAACCCTGAAATCGTATTAGATGCACCACATACTACGGTTATCGGACGTTTAGATGAAACGCAAGCAGCAAGAAAACCAGTTTTAAAATTCGAATTATTAAAAGAAGAAAAAAATTAATTGTAAAATAAAAATATCTCTTCACTAGGCTTATAACCTAATGAAGAGATATTTTGTTTTGAAAACGAGTATTTATGTACCATAATCTTTTGGAATTATTTAGACTTAACTTTACCAGTCCATTTTTTATATCCACCTTTTAACATGTACAAGTCTTTATAACCTTTTTTCTTCATCATTCTTGCTGCTCTAGAACTTGCTACACCATTCGCATCACAAAAATAAATAGGTTGGTCTTTACGTAACCCTTGATATCTAGTGCGAAATACACTCATCGGTATATTTCTAGCTCCGATGATATGACCATAGTCAAAATCAGCTTTTTCACGTAAGTCGATGACTTGCGCCTTTCTTAATCCCTTGTGAAACTCATTTTGATCTAGTTCTTTAACTGCGCGCTTGTTCAATGAATAGTTAATTGCCATATAAATAATAAGCAAGACTACGACTATGAGCGCGATGTACCAATAATTCATGGTCTGATTCCTCCCAATTCAAGTCGATACTCCTATTATAAGATTTCTCGTGAGATTTATCAAAATATTTTTGCTAAAATAGACAAGTATATAGAATTAATTGAATAGGAGTTTTAAATGTGAGAGAAACTTGGCACTTTATAAACACGAAATCAAACGATCCATATTACAATATGGCAGTAGATGAAGCACTTATGAATTTTGTTAGCAGAGGTGAAATAGACCCTGTAATTAGATTCTACACGTGGAACCCAGCTACACTATCAATAGGGTATTTTCAAAAGCTAACAAAAGAAATTGATATTGAAAAAGTTAAAGAAAAAGGATATGGACTTGTTAGACGCGCGACTGGCGGTAGAGGTGTGTTACATGACAAAGAACTAACATATAGCGTCATAGTTCCAGAATCACATCCTAACATGCCTAAAACGGTTACTGAAGCATATCGCGTTATATCAGAAGGTTTATTAGAAGGATTTAAAACATTAGGCTTTGATGCTTATTTTTCAATCCCTAAAACAAAAGAAGCTAGAGACAAATTAAAGACACCTCGAAGCTCAGTATGTTTTGATGCACCAAGTTGGTATGAACTTGTAGTGGAAGATAGAAAAATAGCAGGAAGTGCTCAAACAAGACAAAAAGGAGTAATCTTGCAACATGGTTCGATTTTACAAGATATTGATGTAGATGAACTGTTTGATATGTTTATATATAGAAATGACAGATTAAAAGATAAAATGAAAGCAGCTTTCATTGATAAAGCGGTCGCAATAAATGATTTGTCTGATAGACATATTACATTAGAAGAAATGGAAACAGCATTTTATGAAGGTTTTAAAAAGGGATTAGATATTGAATATAAGCCCTTAATCTTTACAGAAGCGCAACTTACTGAAATTAAAGAGATAGAAGAAAAATATAAATCAGAAGAATGGACATATAGAAAATAAAGGATTCTGAGACATAGTTACCTTGATTTCACTTAGGTTTGTCCTCACGATTTTGTAAAGTGCTGACGCCTGAGGGAATAGTATGAGTGAGAGACTACAGGCTCGAACCATACCCCTAGGCAAGTATGCACTTTCAAAATCGTAAAAATCAAAAATATAAAAAGATCTCTTCACTAGGCGATAACCTAATGAAGAGATCTTTAATTTTGTGCATGGTATTTATGTCCCAGACATCTTTATTTATTTCTGCGCTTTTGTTTACGCATTGCTTTCTTATACTTCCTTTGATCTGGTGTTAAGAAGAAGAAATAGTAAATTAAAAAAATGATTAACCCGAATATAATAAGTGACACAAACATTCTAATAAAACCCATTATGAAAAAATCAAGGTTCATAATTAAGCCGAATAGTGCTACTGCAATAAATAAATAAAATAAAACGTTTTTCATAGAACCTCACCTTAAGTAATTAGTCTATTTAATATAGCATATTTTAAACTTATACTCACTTTATTTGTCCTATTTCGTTGTCTAAACTTTTTAATTGATTGATAGATTTTTCTACGCCTTTTTTATCTTTCTTATTAAATGCTTCATTTAAATCTTTAAATACATTTTCGATTCCGGTAGACAATTTCAACATACTTTTATGTAAATCTTTATAATCTTTAGGAATTGATTTACCTTCCATTTCGTCTTTATATTTCTTCGTAATCGTTTTTTGATTTTGATAAATGTTTTCTAATTCGTTTTTTGTATCTTCGTCATCAAATTTTGTGATGTTTTTATTGATCTTGTTGTAACTTGAAATGTTTGTTTTTGTTTCATTAATGAAACGTGTTGATGATTTTAAATATTGTGTTGTAAATTGACTAGTGGATTCTTTTTTAATTTTTTTTATGGAGCTATTAATGCCCGATTCTTTTTGTTTATATGTTTTGTTTTTATCTTCTAAGTCAAGGACTTCTTGCTTTAGTTTTCTATTATCAGTTTTCAAAGTTGATTTCTTTTCTTCAAGCTGTTGTATTTTATCATTCCCACAAGCGGATAATACAACTGTACTCGCCATGATAGTTATTATTGTTTTTCTCATGTTTATTAACTCCCAATGTTTTACTGTGAAAAAATTATTGCATGTATGCTATTATTTTAATGTATATAGATTTATTGTACAAATAGAAAGGGGATAAATATGAAAATTAATAAGTTGAGACAAGTTATGAGTCAAAAAGAATTAGATGCTGTGGTTATACTATCACCTTATAATAGAATGTACCTTTCAGGATTTACGGGGACGAGTGGTAGTTTGTTAATAACACAAGATCAATCACTTTTAATCACAGACTTTAGATATATTCAGCAAGCTAATGATCAAGCTAAAGACTTTAAGGTTATAAATCAAGAAGGTCCGATGTTAGGTAAGATAAACGATTTAATTAAGCAAGGTCCATATAAAAATGTAGGTGTTGAAGCTGACTTAATTACTTACAATGATTTTCAAGAATTAAATACAGAAAATGTTGAACTTTCTTCTATTGAAGGTGTAATCGAAACGATTAGAATGATTAAAGACGAATTTGAAATTCAACAAATTCAAAAAGCATCTGATATTGTAGATGAAACTTATGAACATATTCTTGAGTGGGTTAAACCAGGGATGACTGAAAATGAAGTGAACAACGAGATGGAAATGTTCATGAGAAGTAAAGGTGCAACATGTTCTTCATTTGATACAATTGTTGCTTCCGGACACCGTGGTGCATTACCACATGGTGTTGCAAGTAATAAAGTCATTGAAAATGGTGATATGATCACTTTAGACTTTGGCGCTTTATACGAAGGTTATGTAAGTGATATTACGAGAACTTTTGCAATAGGTGAACCGAAAGAAGAAATGAAAAAAATATATAATATTGTGTTAGAAGCACAATTAGCTGCACTAGAACAAATTAAACCAGGCATGACAGGTAAAGAAGCTGATACGA
This sequence comes from Mammaliicoccus sp. F-M27, assembly GCF_022387115.1. Lineage (NCBI taxonomy): Bacteria > Bacillati > Bacillota > Bacilli > Caryophanales > Staphylococcaceae > Mammaliicoccus > Mammaliicoccus sp. F-M27. The sequence goes on from NZ_JAJNIE010000001.1 coordinate 344,446, forward strand.
TAGCTAGAGATATTATTAAAGGATATGGGTATGGAGATGCATTTGGTCACTCATTAGGTCATGGTATTGGTTTAGAAGTACACGAAGGACCAGGACTGTCCCAAAAATCAGATATCGTGCTTGAAGAGAACATGTGTGTAACATTAGAACCGGGCATATATGTCGATGGTTTAGGTGGCGTGAGAATAGAAGATGATGTATTAGTTACAAAAAATGGTCTAGAGCGCTTTACTAAATCTTCAAAAGACCTTATTATTTTATAAGAAGGTATAAATAGGAGGAAAATGAATGATTTCAGTTAATGATTTTAAAACAGGTTTGACAATTAAAGTTGAAAATGGAATTTGGAAAGTATTAGATTTCCAACACGTAAAACCAGGTAAAGGTGCAGCTTTTGTTCGTTCTAAACTAAGAAACTTAAGAACTGGTGCTATCCAAGAAAAAACTTTTAGAGCTGGTGAAAAAGTAGAAAAAGCTCAAATTGATAACCGTCGTATGCAATATCTGTATGCAAACGGAGACAGCCATGTATTCATGGATAACGAAACTTATGATCAACTAGAACTACCAGAAGAAAGTTTAGAATACGAACTTAAGTTCATTAAAGAAAATATGGAAGTTCATATTCAAACATATGATGGTGAAACAATTGGTATCGAATTACCTAATACAGTTACTTTACAAGTTACTGAAACTGAACCAGGTATTAAAGGTGATACTGCTAATGGTGCTACAAAACAAGCAACAGTAGAAACTGGATTTAGCTTAAATGTTCCTTTATTCGTAAATGAAGGCGATTTACTTATCATTAACACAACTGACGGTAGTTATGTATCAAGAGGTTAATGCGTAATAATAAATGTTTAAATGACCAATAGAAAAAACTTCTATTGGTCATTTTTAATTAAATCTTAAAATCTCTTGAATTGGTATGACCACTAAAGTAAAATGTATGAAGTGTAATGAATTAGAATTTAAAAGGAGTTTTTCAAATGAACTTAAAACAAATTAAAGAACTAGTTGATATATTAGACAATTCTTCTTTAACTGAAATTGATATTAATGATAAAGATTTTAAATTAACTTTAAAAAAAGATATTAAACAAGAGATTATTTATAGCCAAGGAAGTTCAAATGTTATTGCTGAACAACAGCCACAACAAACGCCACAACAAAATGTTGAACCTGAAGCACCAACTGGTTTAACGATTAATGCCCCAATGGTCGGAACATTCTATAAATCACCATCACCTGACGAAGGTCCTTATGTACAAGTAGGATCACATGTTGATGCGGATACGACTGTTTGTATTTTAGAAGCGATGAAATTATTTAATGAAATACAAGCAGAAGTATCAGGAGAAATCACTGAAATATTAGTTGAAGACGGACAAATGGTAGAGTATGGCCAACCGTTATTCAAGGTGAAGTAGTATGAAAAAAGTATTAATTGCTAACAGAGGGGAAATTGCTGTAAGAATCATTAGAGCTTGTAGAGAATTAGATATACAAACGGTTGCAATTTATTCAGAAGCTGATAAAGATGCATTACATACTCAAATAGCAGATGAGGCTTATTGTGTAGGACCGACACAATCTAAAGATTCATACTTACATGTACCTAATATTATTTCAATTGCTAAATCAACAGGCTGTGATGGTATACATCCAGGATATGGTTTCTTAGCTGAAAATAGTGATTTTGCAGAAATGTGTGAAGCATGCCAAATCAAATTTATCGGACCTAGTTATCAATCTATTCAAAAAATGGGCATAAAAGATGTCGCTAAAGAAGAAATGATTAAAGCGAATGTACCAGTTGTTCCAGGTAGTGAAGGTCTAGTAGATACAGTGAGAATTGCTAAGAAATGTGCAAAACAAATAGGTTATCCTGTAATTATAAAAGCAACTGCCGGTGGTGGTGGTAAAGGTATTAGAATAGCACGAAATGAAGAAGAACTTGTTACTGGATTTAGAATGACGCAACAAGAAGCTGAAACTGCTTTTGGAAACAAAGGACTTTATTTAGAAAAATTCATTGAAAACTTTAGACATATCGAAATTCAAGTTATTGGTGATGCAGAAGGTAATGTCATTCATCTTGGTGAACGTGATTGTACGATTCAAAGACGTATGCAGAAGTTAGTAGAAGAATCGCCTTCTCCAGTTCTATCAGAAGTAATGCGCAAAGAAATGGGTGAAGCGGCAATTAGAGCAGCTAAAGCCGTGAACTATGAAAACGCAGGTACAATTGAATTTATTTATGATTTAGATGCTGAAGCATTCTACTTTATGGAAATGAACACACGTATTCAAGTTGAACATCCCGTAACTGAGATGGTTACAGGTATGGATTTAGTTAAGTTACAACTTAAAGTAGCGAGTGGTGAGTCATTACCAATAACTCAAAATGAAGTTGATTTAAAAGGTCACGCTATAGAATTTAGAATTAATGCTGAAAGTCCGTTTAAGAATTTCATGCCGTCACCAGGTAAGATTAAACAATATTTAACACCAGGTGGATTCGGTGTTCGAATTGATTCAGCTTGTTATACAGGTTATACGATTCCCCCATACTACGATTCAATGGTTGCTAAACTAATCGTACATGGTAAAGATAGAACTGAAGCTATACAAATCGGTAAAAGAGCGCTAACTGAGTTTTTAGTTACAGGCATTGATACGACTATCCCATTCCATTTAAGATTGTTGGAAAATGATGTGTTTGAATCAGGTGATTTTAATACCAATTTCCTAGAGATTCATGATATTATAAATAATGAAGATAAATAGGGAGGGATTCAAATGGCTAAAACAATTGAAAATGAAAAGCCTTCTTTAGGTAAGATTGAGATTGCGCCGGAAGTTATTGAAGTCATAGCGAGTATTGCGACTACAGATATTAAAGGTGTATCTCATATGCAATCCGTTTTTAATAAGAATTCCTTAGAAAAATTCGGGAAAAAGAATTTTGGTAAAGGTATAAAAGTCGATATAAAAGAAGATGGCATCTACATTAATGTTTACTGTACATTTGATTATGGCACAAAAATTTCTGAAACTGCTCGAAAGGTTCAGACTGAAATTAAACAAGCATTAAATACGATGACAGCATTAACGCCAAAAGAAGTTAATGTACATATCGTTAATATACATTTCCAATAATAAAAAATGATTAATTAAGAGGATGCGTGCATCCTCTTATTCTTTGAAGGAGAAGAATATGAAAAGAACAGAACTTAGAGAAATCGTCTTTAAAACATTGTATCAATTAGAAAATAACAAAATAGAGTTAACAGTAGAGGAAGCAATTAACTACTTAGTCGACGACTTTAAAGGTGAACAATATTTATATGTTAAACACTTTGTTAAAGAAGTCATCGACAAAAAAGAAGAACTAGATGAAATATTCATACCGCATTTAAAGAAATGGACGTTAGAACGTTTACTTAAAACGGACCGTATTATTTTAAGAATGGCAACATATGAATTGAATTATACTGATACACCACAAAAAGTCATTTTTAATGAAGCGGTTGAAATTGCAAAAGTGTACAGTGACGACGAACATTATAAATTTATTAACGGTGTATTAAGCAGTTTATCAAAATAATAAAGAGTGATATAAATGGATAAATATTTATCAGTTACAGCTATAACTAAATATATCAAATATAAATTTGATCAAGACCCTCATTTACAAAATGTATTTATAAAGGGTGAGATTTCAAACTTCAAAAAACATTCAAGTGGACATCTTTATTTTGCTTTAAAAGATGATAAAGGTGTATTAAGTGCGATGATGTTTAAATCCAATGCTAATCAACTATCATTTGAACCTAAAGAAGGGGATCAAGTCTTAATTGAAGGAAGAATTGGTATATATGAATCGAGAGGCTCATACCAAATATACGTTCAAACGATGCAATTAGATGGTGTCGGTCTTTTGTATGAAAAATTTGAAGCACTAAAAAAAGAATTGGCTGAAAAAGGATACTTTAATAATGAACATAAATTAAGTATCCCTAAATATCCTAGAAAAATCGCTGTATTAACTGCATCGACAGGAGCTGCAGTTAGAGATATTTGTTCTACCTTAGATAAACGCTATCCGCTTGCAGAGCAAGTGTTAATTAGTACTTTAGTACAAGGTAAAGAAGCTAAGGATAATATCATTAACAATATTAAAAAAGCTGACTCAATGGATGTTGATGTTATTATCGTTGGTCGTGGTGGTGGATCTATAGAAGATCTGTGGAGCTTTAATGAGAGAGAAGTTGTAGAAGCTATTTATAATTGCGCTACACCTATTATTTCTGCTGTTGGACATGAAACTGATACAACATTAAGTGATTTTGTAAGTGATGTTAGAGCAGCAACACCTACTCAAGCAGCAGTCATAGCCACACCAGATATAAAAGCGTTATATCAACTTATTGCGAATGCTCGTCAATATTTAACAAAGCATGTTACACAAAGTATTCAACAAGACAAACATAAATTAAAACAGCTATCATCATATTATAAGTTAAAGACACCATCGTTATTATACGATCAAGAAACTCAAAAATTAGATGATTATCAAAAGCAATTAACAAGAAATTTAGAACAAACGATTTTAAGAAATAAGCATAAAATTGATATTTTACAAAATAAGTTGAGAATAGGACCTATTCATAATAAAACATATCAATATAGACAAGATTTTGATAGATTGAATGCTATGCAATCACAATTAATCAATCGCATCATTACTCAGAAAAAGCAAATGCTTACGAGTAAATTGGCACAGCTAGATGCACTGAGTCCAACACAAATAATGCTTAGAGGTTATTCAATTATTGAAAAAAATGATAAAATCATTACAAGTAAAGATGATTTAAATATAGAAGATAATATTACGATTAATTTAAAAGATGGCAAAATAAATGCTAATGTAAAAGAAATTAGGTGACAAATGTGGCTAACGAACAAACTTTTGAAGAAATGATGGTTGAACTAGAGAAAGTAGTAGGTAAACTAGATGAAGAAAGCATTTCACTAGAAGAATCAATCGAACTTTATCAACGCGGTATCGAATTAAGTAGTAAATGTGAATTGAAACTTAAAGAGGCTGAGGATAAAGTAAATAAACTTGTTCAAAAAGAGGGTGATTCTGATGAGTCAGTTAATGAATAGTTATGTTGATAAATTTAATGAATCTCTAAAACAGACTAAACTTGATCCAGTCGTGGATACTAAGTTAGAAGAAAGTATGAGATATTCTTTGTCAGCTGGAGGAAAACGTATAAGACCTGTATTGCTTTTAATGACATTGTCTATGCTAAAATGTGACATTAAAAAAGGGTTGGAAACTGCTAAAGCTCTTGAAATGATACATACTTATTCGCTCATACATGATGATTTGCCTGCTATGGATAATGATGATTATAGACGTGGTATGAAGACGAACCATAAAGTTTATGGTGATGCCACAGCAATTCTTGCTGGTGATGCATTGTTAACGAAAGCATTCGAACTTATTACTAAAGATACATATATAGCATCAGATGATAAGGTTAAGCTTATTAGATTGCTATCTGAATCTGCAGGACACCAAGGTATGGTCGGTGGCCAAGTTTTAGATATGGATAGTGAAGATAAAGAAGTTTCACTGGATACGTTACGTAAAATCCATAGATATAAGACGGGCGCACTTATTCGATTTTCAGTAGTTGCAGCATGTACCATTGCGAAAGTAAGTAGCAAAACGTTCCTCTTATTAGATTCATTTAGCCAAGAATTAGGTTTGATCTTTCAAATTAAAGATGATTTATTAGACATCGAAGGTGATTTCGATAAAATAGGTAAATCTGTCGGAAGTGATGAAATTAACAATAAGAGCACTTATGTATCACTTTTAGGTAAGACAAATACTAAAGTTGCATTAGAACAACATGTTAATCAAGCTTTATATTTATTGGAACAATTAGAAGAACAATATGACACAGATGAACTGAAGTCACTTACTCAATTATTTGCAAATAGAGAAAATTAGACACTTAGCAAAATTATTCGAGCTTTCGTAATAAACAGGGCTAAAGGTGGTTAAACAATGGATGTTTCAAGTATACAAAATCCATCCTTTATCAAAGACTTATCTAATCAAGAATTAGAAGAATTAAGTAGTGAAATTAGAAAGTTTTTAATACAAACATGTTCTGTAACGGGTGGACATATTGGGGCTAACTTAGGTGTAGTTGAATTAACATTAAGCTTACACAAACATTTTAATAGCCCTATAGATAAAATTATCTGGGATGTTGGTCATCAAACGTATATTCATAAAATCTTAACAGGTAGAGGACATGAATTTAATTCTTTAAGACAATATAAAGGTTTGTGTGGTTTTCCTAAAACGAAAGAGTCAGAGCATGATGTTTGGGAAGCTGGACATAGTTCAACTTCTTTATCAGCTGCTATGGGTATGGCAAAAGCACGTGATATTTTAGGGAAAACAAATCATGTTGTACCAGTTATTGGTGATGGTGCATTAACAGGTGGGATGGCACTTGAAGCACTTAATCATATCGGTCATGATAAGACTAATTTAACAATCATATTAAACGATAATGAAATGAGTATAGCGCCTAATGTCGGTGCTATGCATAATATGTTTGGACGCATTAGAACGAATCAAAATTATAATAGATTTAAATTTGATGCTGAAACTTTTATGAGCAGACTTCCAGGTGGAGACCGTTTAAGAGATTCAGCAGATAAAATAAAAGATAGTTTGAAATATTTAGTAGTCGATGGTATTTTCTTTGAAGAGTTAGGCATTAAATATATTGGCCCCGTTGATGGTCATAACTTCAAAGAATTAGATGAAGCGATATCTGCATCAAAACAAATAAATAAACCAGTGTTAATTCATGTCGTAACTAAAAAAGGTAAAGGTTATAAACCTGCCGAAGTTGATACGGTTGGCACATGGCATGGTCTTGGGCCGTATAAGCTTGAAACTGGTGAAGTTATTAAAGGTGATGCTGAAGGTCCAGCTTGGAGTGCTTTAATGAGCGATCAAGTCTTAAATTATGCTAAACAAGATAAACGTGTTGTAGCCATTACACCTGCTATGCCTGTAGGTTCTAAGTTAACAAAATTCCAACAAGCATTACCTGAACAATTTTTTGATGTTGGCATTGCTGAGCAACATGCCGTTACGATGGCCGCAGGTTTAGCGACACAAGGTATGAAACCTTACGTAGCCATTTACTCGACATTTATGCAACGTGCATATGATCAACTATTGCATGATGTAGATAGACAAAATTTAAACGTACTTTTTGGTGTTGATAGAGCAGGACTCGTAGGTGCTGATGGAGAAACGCATCAAGGTGTATTCGATGTCGGCTTCTTGAGCCAATTTCCCAATTTTACAATTATGATGCCTAAAGATGGCGACGAAGCGATTGCTATGGTTAAAACAGCTTTTGAAACAGAACACGGACCAATGGCTATTAGATATCCACGCGGAAATGCGCCAATGTTAAATGAAACTAAGAAGAATGAAATTTTAGAAATTGGAACATGGCAGTACGAACGAATGGGACAACATTTATCTATTATCAGTTACGGTCCAACAGTTAAAATCATTACAGATGTAGCAGATGAACTATTAAAAGAGGGTATAAATGTAAATGTTATTAATGCTCGCTTTATTAAACCGATGGACTTTGATATGTTACACGAACTAGGTAAAGATACTAACCCTATTATTACTGTTGAAGAGTCCATGTTAACTGGTGGTTTAGGTAGTCAAATTGCTACTTTCATTAAAGATCATGATTATCAAAATGTAATGCGCAGAATTGGCATAAACGACGAATATATTGAACATGGTGATGTCGATTTATTATTAGAAGATATTGGTATCTCTAAAGCAAATATAAAATCACTTGTTAAATCATTAATTAGATAATATTTATAAGTATATGAATAATTATGTTGAAAGTGACGCTTTAGTAGACCTAAAGCGTCTTTTAATATATTAATAACGCTTACATTACTCATTTTATCGTTTTTATGCTATTATAAGTGTATAAATATTCATTAATAGAGGTGTAGGTAATGGCGAACAAAACGATGCGTCAAATTAAGATAAGAGAAATAATTTCAAACGAACAAATAGAAACTCAAGAAGAGTTAGTTAAACGATTAAATGAATATGACTTGAATATTACACAAGCGACGATTTCTCGTGATATAAAAGAATTACAATTAATAAAAGTTCCAGCTCCTTCTGGACAGTATATCTATAGTTTACCTAGAGATAGAAAATATCATCCAATTGATAAATTAGGAAGATATTTAATGGACTCCTTCGTTAAAATTGATGGTGCCGATAACTTATTAGTATTAAAGACATTACCTGGTAATGCTCAATCAATTGGTGCAATAATTGACCAAATCGATTGGTCTGAAGTAATAGGTACTATTTGTGGAGACGATACTTGCTTAATTATTTGTAAAGATAAAGAAGCTGCTGAAGTAATCACGGATAGAATTTTCAATATGCTTTAAAGGAGATTTAATATACAATGTTACAAGCACTTACAATTAAACAATTCGCTATAATTGAATCTTTAGAAATAAATTTTTCAGATGGACTAACTGTGTTAAGTGGTGAAACTGGAGCGGGTAAATCTATTATCATAGATGCAATCGGCCAATTAGTAGGTGCAAGAGCGTCTCAAAGCTTCGTAAGACATGGTGAACAAAAGGCGACGATTGAAGGCGTATTTGATATCGACAATGTACCTAATGTGAACAAAATCTTAAACAAGCTAGATATAGATTTCGATGAAGATTTTTTATTTGTTAAGAGAGAAATATTTGCTTCTGGTAAAAGTATTTGTAAATTAAATAATCAGAATGTGACTTTAGCTGACTTGAAAATAGTTATGCAAGAACTGTTAGACATTCACGGTCAACATGAGACGCAAGTTCTGTTAAAGCCTAAATATCATTTATCTCTATTAGATAATTATGCTGCTGGCTCATATCAAACAGAAATTAATCAATACGAAGAAGCTTTTCAATCTTATCGTGTTAAAAAACAAGAACTTGAAAAATTAGAGTCACAAGATCAAGCTTTATTACAAAGGTTAGATTTAATAAAATTCCAACGTGATGAGTTACATGATGCAGACTTGAAAGAAGAAGAAATCGACTTTTTAAACAAAGGAATTAAAAAGCTTCAAAACCATGAAAAAATAAATGAAAGTCTAAATAAAGCGCATATTTTATTATCTAGTGAAGAAAATATCACGGATAAAATATATGAACTTAATCAAGAAATTCAACATATTACAGATATTATTCCTGAGAAGTATACATCGTTTAGCGAAGAGCTCGATCAAATGTATTATACGTTAGAGGATTATAAACATGAGTTATATAATGATTTAACATCAAATGATTTTGATGAGTCTTTATTAAACGAATATGAATCACGTTTAAATGTACTTACAGATTTAAATCGTAAATATGGTAAAAGTATACCTGAGTTAATTAAATATAGAGATAAAATTGATGATGAAATATTCAAAATTGAAAATTATGAACAAAGTACATCGCAATTACGAGATGAAATAAATGCACTTTATGATGATGTTATGAATTATGGACAAGCACTTTCTACGAAGAGAAGAGAAGTAGCTTTACAACTAAGAGATAGATTAGTAGAAGAAGTTCAAAATCTGCATATGCAAGATGCAGATATAGAAATAACATTTTCTAAAACGAAGCCTAGCACTTATGGATTAGAAGAAGTTGAATTTTTAATTAGTCCAAACAAAGGTGAGCCACTGAAAAGTTTAAATAAAATAGCTTCAGGCGGCGAACTATCTAGAATTATGCTTGCCCTAAAAAGTATATTTGTATCATCTAAAGGGCAAACTGCAATATTGTTTGATGAAGTTGACACAGGTGTATCAGGAAGAGTTGCGCAAAAAATGGCAGAAAAGATGCATCAAATATCGCAATCTTTACAAGTTATTTGCATATCACATTTACCACAAGTGGCTGCAATATGTGATAATCACTTATATATCACAAAAGAAACGGTAAACGATCGTACGACAACTTCTATTAAGCAATTAGTTGGTAAAGATAAAATAGATGAAATAGCGAGAATGATTTCAGGCGTTGAAGTTACTGAATTAACTAAAAAGCACGCAAAAGAAATGATTTCACAAAATAAAAAATTAAAATAGAATGATTTGATAGGGTGTTAACCATGGTAATTAAGGTAGCAATTATAGAAGACTCGAAAGCGTATGTAAGTGAAATGGCACAATATTTAAAAGAACATGATATTGAGGTTGTTAATATTGGATACAACGGTAAAGAAGCACTTGATATTATAAATGGAGAAGCTTTCGATGTTCTTCTGTTAGACTTAATTTTGCCACATATAGATGGTATGACTTTGCTCAAAAAATATATAAAACCGAACAAGCAATATAAAGTTATATGTATGAGCGCATTTGTAAGTGATGATGTGTTAAAAGAATCTGTATCATTAGGTGTAGATTACTTTTTAATAAAACCTGTTGAATTTGATGTCTTGTTGAACACGATTCAGCGAATACTAGATACTGACGATTCGAATATATTGGAGATAGATGCATTAGATCTATTGTTGGAAAAAATCGGTTTTTCATATAATTTGAACGGTTATAAATATATCAAGTATGGCGTCCATTTAATGCTGAAACATACTCACAAAATGCAATTAACTAAAGAACTATATCCACTTATATCTGAATATTACGGTATTCAAGCTAATAATGTAGAACGTTCAATAAGACATGCTATTAAATTAGCGTGGGAAAAAGAATTGAAATCTTATTGGTATAATAGTGAAAAATCATACGTAAGACCAACAAACGGTGAATTTATTACACATCTATATCATAAATATAGAGAAATACTCAAAGAAAAAAACTGATAAATCTATTATGATTTATCAGTTTTTTTTACGTTATTCTTTTTCATAAAGTGTTCTTGAGCTCTCTTGTTTTTCTTTTCACGGTGTAATATATATCCGCCAATAAAGATAACGCCGAATACAAAAAATATGAACCCTAATAAAAATTGCACCCATATAAAATGTAATTGTGGAACGAGTACGCCGAAAACGGCATCTCTCATCCACTTAATACCTAAGCCTGCTATTATCCCTGGTATAACTAAAATGAGTAATGCAACATACTTTTGCATAAGTTAAAACTCCTATTGATTAATAACTTATATTATATATGAGATAATGATTAAAAGTAAACATTGAAAAAATAGCATAATCGTTTGAATTTGATTATGATGGAAATAGGAGGGGATTAAATGCAATTTAAAGATATGATAAATAAGGGGAAGAATATTTCCGCTACAATTGCTGTATGTAAATCGAACGATGAGGGCGTTATTAAAGCAGTTGTTAAAGCGGTGAAAAATACGAATGCGAATTTCATATTATTTGATGAGCAACCTCAAGATGAGTTGATTAGATCATTCAATTTAACGCATGATGAGTTTAATAGAATAAAGATTATTCAAACAGAAGATGAAGCACACACTATTTCAGAATGTGTTAAATCTGTAGATGATGGCCAAGCGGATTTAATTATGAAAGGTTTGGTAGCTACTTCTACTTTGTTGAAAGAAGTTTTGAAAGATAAATATAATTTAAAAACAGAAAGTAGAATGAGTCACATTGCCTTATTTAATGTTCCTGAATATCATAAAATGCTAGCTATTTCAGATGTAGCTATGAATATTTCACCTAACAAAGAACAAAAAATAGTGATCACGCGTAATTTAGTAGCGTGCTTACAAAAAATAGGTATTGATTCTCCTAAAGTAGCAATTATATCTGCAATCGAAAGTGTTAATCCTAAAATGCAATCTTCTGTGGATGCAAATGAAATTGTATCGTATTTTCGTAAAGAAATGCCGAAATTAGAAATCGAAGGTCCATTGGCATTTGATGCTGCTATAAATAAAAGAGCTTCGATTATTAAAAATATTGATTCCAACATTTCTGGTAATGTAGATGGCGTTGTTGTTCCACAAATTGAAAGTGGCAATATTTTATATAAATCTTTAATATATTTATCAAAAGCAGATGTTGCTTCTGTTATAATTGGTGCAAAAATACCAATAATTTTAACATCACGTTCAGATTCTTCACGAGATAAATTTCATTCAATTTGTAGTGCCTTAATGCTTATTTAGTATATTATAATAATAAATAAATAACTATACTCCTGTGAAGTGTTAAATGAAAATGCTTACATTGCTTATATAGCAGTTTATTTTGAATTTTCTAAAAATTTTTACTTTTTGAAAGCGCTATCATATTTCGTCAATTTGTTTGATAAATAAAACATTTGATGTAAAATTAGATGTGGAGTTAATATATTAAAAGATGAAAAGGGGATTGTTATGTTATTTGAAACAATTGAAAAATATGACTATGAACAAATTGTATTTTGTCATGATAAAAGTTCAGGATTAAAAGCGATTATTGCAATTCATGATACAACGTTAGGACCAGCACTTGGTGGTTGTAGAATGTGGCCATATGAAAGTGAAGAAGAAGCAATTAATGATGCATTACGCCTTTCAAGAGGTATGACATATAAAAACGCTGCTGCTGGATTGAATCTTGGTGGGGGTAAAACAGTTATTATTGGTGATCCTAAAAAAGATAAATCTGAAGCTTTATTTAGAGCATTAGGTAGATATGTAGAAAGTTTAAACGGCAGATACATAACAGCTGAAGATGTAGGCACAACTGAAGATGATATGGATATCATTTTCGAAGAGACAGATTATGTTGTCGGCCTATCTGAAAGCCATCACTCAAGTGGTAATCCAAGTCCTAAAACATCTTTAGGTGTCTTTGTTTCAATGAAACGTGCTGCTAAAGAAGCATTTGGTACTGATGATTTAGCAGGAAAAACAGTAGCAGTTCAAGGTGTAGGGCACGTTGCGTACGACTTATGTCGTTATTTACATGAAGCTGGTGCAAAATTAGTTGTAACGGATATCAATCAAGACGCTATAGATAGAGTTGTAAATGATTTTAACGCTTCTAGTGTTGGCATAAATGATATTTATGATGTAGATGCAGATATTTTTGCACCATGTGCATTAGGTGGCGTATTGAATGACGATACAATTAAACGCTTAAAAGTTAAAGTAGTTTGTGGTAGTGCAAATAATCAATTACAAGATATTGATAAACACGGTACCCAATTAGAAAATAAAGGTATCATTTACGCACCTGATTTCGTAGCGAACTCTGGTGGCGTGATTAACGTTGCTGACGAATTAGATGGTTACAATGAATCTCGTGCCATTTCAAATATCGAAAAAATCTACGATCAAATGGATAAAGTATTTGAAATTAGCCATAGAGATCAAATTACAACAGCACGTGCAGCAGAAATTTTAGCTGAGGAACGTATTGATCAATTAATGAAAGTAAGAAGTAATTTCTTAAAAACTGAAAGATCAATCATTTCTAGAGGTAAAAGATAATGAAAAAAATTCTTGTACTTAATTTAGGAAGCACATCGTCAAAAGTTTCTGTATTTATTAATTATGATATGTTATTTGAAGATGTTATTAGACATAATATAGAACAAACAAATCTTCCCTTAATTGATCAAGTCCCAATACGACTTGAAAGTATCAAGAAGTCATTAGAACAACACCAAATTTCTCTACAAGCAATAGATGCTATTGCTTGTAGAGGTGGTGTTTTAAAACCTGTTGAAGGTGGCACTTATTTAATCAATGATATGATGTATCATGATTTAAAAACATTTAAGTATGGATTTCATGCTTCTAATTTAAGCGGTGTAATAGGCTATGAACTTTCACAAGAATTAAGTATTCATTCTTATATTGTAGATCCTGTAGTAGTAGATGAGTTAATACCTGATGCTAGGATAACAGGCATTAAAGGCATTGAAAGACGGAGTATTTTTCATGCGTTAAATCATAAATCAGTTGCTAAACAATACGCTTCTGAAATCGGTAAAAAGTATGAAGATATCAATGTGATTGTTGCGCATCTTGGCGGTGGCATTAGTGTCGGCGCACATAGAAAAGGACGAGTCATTGATGTTAATGATGGATTGTTAGGTGAAGGACCTTTTAGTCCTGAAAGAGCAGGTTCAATACCAAATGATGCGTTAATAAAATGGGTGATCGATCATGATTTCACTGTAATAGAAGCGAATAATGAATTGAGTAAACATTCTGGATTGTTATCATATTTTGGAACGAATGATTTTATTAAAGTAGAAGAAATGATGGCTAATGGAGATGAAACAGCAAAATTAGTACTAGATGCTATGTGTTATCAGATCTCTAAATCAATTGGTTCTTGTGCTGTTGTTCTTGAAGGTCAAGTAGATCAAATCATTCTTACGGGTGGTTTAAGTTATTCAAAATATTTAATAAATAAAGTAAAACGATATGTATCTTGGCTACAAAATGTTACTATATATGAAGGAGAAAAAGAAATGCACGCCTTAAATGTTGGCGTTATGGACCTTTTACACGGTAAAATTAGTACCAAGTCATATGAATAAGGAGTAATACTATGTCTAAAGAATATGATTTAGTAATTCTTGGTGGAGGAACTGCAGGCTATGTATCTGCAATTCGTGCTTCTCAACTCGGAAAAAAAGTAGCAATTGTAGAGAAATATAAAATTGGTGGGACATGTTTGCATAAAGGCTGCATTCCGACAAAATCATATTTAAAAACAGCTGAAATTTTAAGATATATTAATCATTCAACTGAATATGGGATAAAAACTGCTTCAGCTGAATTTGAAATAATGGATATCGTTGCTAAGAAAGATGAAACAGTTTCAACGATGTACAGTGGCGTTCAAAGTTTGATGAAGAAGTACAAAATAGATGTTTATGAAGGAAATGGAAGAATTCTTGGTCCTTCATTATTTTCACCTCAAGCTGGAACAGTTTCCGTTGAATTTGAAAACGGAGAATCAGAACTTCTTGTTAATAATAATGTATTAATCGCAACTGGATCTCGACCTATTGAATTACCATTTTTAGAATTTAATCATCATACAGTTATTTCAAGCGACGATATGATGCATTTAGAAACTTTACCTCATAATATTTTAATTATAGGTGGTGGTGTAATAGGTCTTGAATTTGCTTCATTATTGAATGATTTAGGTGTAGAAGTTACTGTCGTGGAGGCTGGACCTTCTATTATTCCAAATGAACAGCAAGAAATAAGTAAGACGATTAAACGTACGTTTGAAGAAAATGGCATTAAAATTTATGAAAAATTGCCTTTATCTGAAGATGATGTGCTTGTCCAAGATAGTCATGTTGACGTTAAACTTCAAGAAGACAACATAAGTTTCGATAAAGTACTTGTGGCTGTTGGTAGAACGCCAAATACTGAAGACCTTGGTTTAAACAACACAAAAATAAAAACAGATGATAAAGGTTATATTATAACGAACGATGTTTATCAAACAGAGGATAAACATATTTATGCAGTTGGAGATGTAATAGGAAACTATCAATTGGCTCACGTTGCGACAAAAGAAGGAACAATTGCGGTTGAACATATGTTTGATCAATATCCTATTTTGTTAGATTATTTAACGATTCCAAGATGTATATATACGAATCCAGAAGTTGCTTCGATTGGCATGACTGAACAAGATGCTAAAAATGAAGGTTTATCTTTTAAAAAGTTTAAAGTTCCATTTAAAGCTATCGGTAAATCTGTAATCGAGAACAACGGATTAGGTGAATGTATTTTAATAAAAGATATTGAAAATGAAAATGTGCTCGGTATTCATATGATTGGTGCTAAAGTAACAGAATTAATTAATGAAGCAGCTCTATTTACATTTATGAATGGCTCAACTGAAGAATTAGCAACTACTGTACATGCACATCCATCTATAGGAGAAGTGCTTATGGAACTAGGGTTAAAATCTGAGAATCGTGCTATTCACGTCTAAAGAGGAGAGATTAGATGTTAGATTATAAGACTGTCGGATTAACGCATGAAGACTTAAAAGAATTTTATAAATGGATGTTATTAGGAAGAAGAATTGATGAAAGAATGTGGCTACTTAATCGTGCAGGTAAATTACCTTTCGTCATTAGTTGTCAAGGTCAAGAAGCAACGCAAATCGGTACGTATTTTGCTTTGAAAGACGAAGATGTATTAGCACCTTATTATAGAGATTTAGCTTTAGTCACTGCACGTGGCATTACAGCTGAAGAATCGATGTTAGCTGCTTTTGCAAAACAAGGTGACACATCAAGTGGTGGTAAACAAATGCCTTCTCATTTTAGTAAGAAAGATTTAGCGATTCTTACACAAGGATCTTGTGTGACAACTCAAGTGCTTCATGCAGTTGGCGCAAGCTTATCACTTAAGATGGACGGAAAAAAAGCCATTGCGCTTGCAACACTTGGTGAAGGTAGTACGAGCCAAGGGGATTTTCATGAAGCTATGAATTTTGCCGGGGTACATAAATTACCTTATATTTGTATCATCGAAAATAATAAATATGCTATTTCAGTACCAAGTCATTTGCAATATGCGACTGATGATTTATCTTCAAGAGCAGCTGGATACGGCGCTTTTGGTGAACAAGTCGACGGCAATGATCCAATAGCTGTTTATGAAGCTGTAAAACGTGCAAGAGAACGTGCAGTAAATGGTGAAGGTCCTACGCTGATAGAAGCTTTATGTAGTAGGTTAACACCACATTCATCAGATGATGATGATAATTATCGACCATCGGATGAAATGAAACTTGAAAAAGAAAATGACTGCATGATTAGATTTAAAGAATATTTAGTAGAAAATGAAGTAGCTAATGATGATTGGTTTAACCAAATAGAAGACGAAATCAAACAAGAAATTAATACAGCTACTAAAAATGCTGAAAAAGCACCTTATCCACTACCTGAAGAAGCTTTAACACATGTATATGATCAAGGAGGCGAAAAAGATGCCTAAGTTATCTTATCTTGATGCAATTAATCAAGCAATGGATCAAGCAATGGAAAAAGATAATAATGTTTTTGTAATTGGAGAAGATGTCGGCCTTAAAGGTGGCGTATTTGGTGCTACTAAAAACTTATATAATAAGTATGGCGAAGGACGAGTATTAGACTCTCCATTAGCAGAATCTAATATTGTAGGTGCTGCAATTGGTGCGGCAATGATGGGTAAAAGACCTGTAGCTGAGATTCAATTTGCTGAATATATTGTACCTGCAACAAATCAAATTATTAATGAAGCTGCTAAAATTAGATATCGCTCAAACAATGATTGGGATTGTCCACTTACAATAAGAAGCCCATTCGGTGGTGGAATTCATGGTGCACTTTACCATTCGCAAAGTATTGAGAGTATATTCTGTTCTACTCCAGGATTAAGAGTTGTTATTCCTTCTAGTCCATATGATGCAAAAGGCTTGTTATTAGCATCAATAGAAGAGAACGACCCTGTATTATATTTTGAACATAAAAAAGCATATCGCTTATTAAAAGAAGAAGTGCCTGAAGAATACTATACTGTGCCATTAGATAAAGCAGATGTAAAACGAGCAGGTTCTGATATTACGGTATTTACGTATGGCTTATGTGTGAACTATGCACTTCAAGCAGCTGAAATATTATCAACTGAAGGTATAGATGCTGAAATTGTAGATTTACGTTCATTATATCCATTAGATAAAGAAACAATTATTAATTGTGCGAAAAAGACAGGTAAAGTATTGGTAGTAACTGAAGACAACTTAGAAGGCAGTGTTATGAGTGAAGTTTCAGCGATTATAGCAGAGAACTGCTTGTTTGACTTAGATGCGCCAATAGCAAGACTTGCAGGTCCAGACGTACCAGCTATGCCGTTTTCACCACTTATGGAAGATTTCTTTATGATGAATCCAGAGAAGATAGAACATAAAATGAGAACGTTAGCTGAATTTTAGGAGGTAAAAATATGGACGTAAAGATGCCGAAACTTGGAGAAAGTGTACATGAGGGCACAATAGAGCAATGGTTAGTTAAACCAGGCGACACTATTGAAGAATATGATGCGTTATGTGAAGTGATTACAGATAAAGTCACTGCTGAAGTACCTTCAACTTATAATGGTACGATTAAAGAAATCGTCGTTGAAGCTGGAGAAACTGTTGATGTTGGAACAGTTATTTGTCGCATGGAAGTTGATGGTGAAGCTTCTGATGATAATTCAACTGAAGATCAAAGCAATCAACAAGAACGCACTAACCAAAGTGATGACGATCAATCAAGCAAACCAGCGAATAATATGAACGAAAACGCTAAATTAAATAATGGCCAATATTCACCAGTTGTATTTAAATTAGCAAGTGAAAATGGGATTAATTTAGAAAATGTAAAAGGAACTGGCAACTTAGGTAGGGTTACGAAGAAAGATATACTAAACGCTATTGAAAATGGTGTATCTGATGTAGCGGCCCCATCACAACAAGATGATGTAACAACGACCGAAGTAACAGATCATAAACAGCAACATGATACAAACGAAAGTGCTTCTACACCTGGCGAATCTATTCCAGTGAATGGCGTAAGAAGAGCGATAGCGAATAAAATGGTACAAAGTGTTAATGAAATTCCTCATGCATGGATGATGGTTGAAGTTGACGCTACAGATCTTGTCAAAACAAGACAACATCATAAAGGATCTTTCAAACAAACTGAAGAATATAACTTAACATTTTTCGCATTTTTCGTAAAAGCAGTAGCAGAAGGATTGAAAAAGTATCCGATGCTTAACAGTACTTGGGCAAATGATGAAATTAAAATCCACAAAGATATCAACGTTTCAATTGCAGTAGCGAGTGAAGATAAATTATATGTACCCGTTATTAAAAATGCTGATGATAAGTCTATTAAAGGTATCGCGAAAGAAATTAATGATTTAGCGACTAGAGGTAGAAAACATCAACTTACTTCTCAAGATATGCAAGGTGGTACTTTCACAGTTAATAATACTGGATCATTTGGCTCTGTTTCTTCAATGGGCATCATTAATTACCCACAGGCAGCTATCTTACAAGTAGAATCTATCGTGAAAAGACCGGTCGTTGTAAATGATATGATTGGTATTCGTGATATGGTGAACTTGTCACTTTCTATTGATCATCGAATTTTAGATGGCTTAATGGCCGGTGAATTCTTAAAATTTGTAAAAGAAAGATTGCAAAGTATGACTATAGAGAATACTTCTATATATTAATAAAAGCTTCTCATTGTTTTAACTTTAAATCTCCTGTAAAATAGACTTATCTATTATTACAGGAGGCTTTTTTTATGGAAATGGATTTCAATTTATATATGAATGATGTAGTCAGTTCTGCTAGAAACGAGATTGAAGCAGCAGGTTACAAACAGTTAACGACAAAAGAAGAAGTTGAAGAAACATTTAATAAACCTGGCACGACTTTCGTGATGGTTAATTCAGTATGTGGTTGTGCGGGCGGCATAGCTAGACCAGCTGCTCAACATGCATTACATTACGATAAATTACCTGATCAATTAGTAACTGTGTTTGCAGGTCAAGATAAAGAAGCTACTGAAACAGCAAGAGATTACTTTGAAGGTTATCCACCTTCAAGTCCATCATTTGCATTCCTTAAAGATGGAAAAATTGTAAAAATGATTGAAAGACATGAAATTGAAGGTCACGATCCAATGAGTGTTATTACAAACATTCAAGCATTATTTGAAGAACATTGCGCAGAAGTATAAAGGTTGGTTAAAATACTATGCAAATAAAACCGTATAGAATTGGTTATAGAACATTAAAAACTGCCTTAGGGATGACATTAGCTGTCATCCTTTCTCGTTTAATAGGTTTAGATAATTATGCTTCAAGTGCAATACTTGTTGTACTATGTATTAAAGATACTAGAGTTAAATCTTTTGAAGCTGCTATATATAGATTTATTGCCTGTTTCATAGCGATCATGATTGGATCTGTATTTTTCACATATTTAGGCAGTACGCCTATTGTATTAGGTGTTATGGTTTTACTATTTATTCCAGTGACTGTAATGATTGGTGTTCAAGAAGGAATCGTAACGAGCTGTGTTATTATACTTCATTTATACATGGCGAAAGTAATCGATTTCAACTTAATTATCAATGAAATATTATTGCTTATTATAGGTATCGGTATTGCTTTGATTATGAATATGTTTATGCCAAGTTTGGATCATAAACTCAATCAATATAAGAGGAAAATTGAAGATGATTTTATTTTAATTACTTTTATATTTAGCGAAGGTTTAAATAACCCTAATAAAAAATTAAATACACCATCATTCGATCAAGTATCTCAAAATATTAAAAAAGCAAAATCATTAGCGTTTAGAGAAGTTAAAAATCATTTTGTGAGAAATGAAAATTCTTACTATCATTATTTTGATATGAGGCAAGAACAATTAACGTTATTAAAACGTATGAAAAATTTGATTGAATCAATGCAACATAGTCAACATGCGCATCATTTATGTAGCCAATTGTTACTAGATGTATCTCAAAATGTGCAAAGTAATGATTATTCATTAATGAGATTGCATAGCTTATATGAAATAAAAATTAAATTACAATCTATTGAGTTACCAAAGACACAAGGTGAACTTGAAAGTATCGCAGCACTCTTCCAACTATTAAATGAAGTAGAAGAATACTTGCAAATTAAATCCCAATTCGGTAGTTTGAAAAAATAACAACAACACCCCTAAAGTTGAATTTCTAATCAACTTTAGGGGTCTTTTTTATAATTGATTGAGGTTGGGGTTGGAGTCAGTAGCGGGTCGGAATCTGAATGTTGCTTGTTTGGTAAGTCTTGCAACATAGAGCATGTACTTAACAGAACAAAGGACTTTAAATAAGAAAAACAGTAGAAATTCAATTTTATAATGAATTTCTACTGTCTTTTAATGTCTAGGACATTTATGTCCTGAACTCTTGACTCAAGCTCTTAAACTGGGCTTGAGTTTTTATTATGTTAATAGGAACGGTAAAACACCAGATAGAACCATTGCAGCAACGATCGCTACTAACATGACTATTATGATTATTTTACGAACTTTCTTGTTTTGCATGGAAACCCTCTCTTTGAACAATAGTTTTGTATATATATACCAAGTATTATACACTAGATTATGAGATATTTAAATAAATGAAATGAGGGACTATCATGATTAATGAACAAAGATTACTTAATACTTTTATCGAATTAGTAAAAGTTGATTCAGAATCTAAAAACGAAAGAAATATTGCAGATTTACTTAAACAAAAATTTACTGATCTAGGCTTAGAAGTTAAAGAAGATGATTCACAACCTAAAACTGGTTACGGAGCTGGAAACCTCATCTGTAAATTAAAAGGTCAAGATAGTAGTAAAACGCCTATATATTTTACAAGTCATATGGACACAGTTTCGCCGGGCAATAATATTGAACCTGAACTTCGTGAAGATGGATATATATATTCAAAAGGTGAAACGATTTTAGGTTCTGACGATAAAGCGGGATTAGCTGCTATATTGGAAGCCATTAAAGTCATGAAAGATAATGACATTCAACATGGTGACATTGAATTTATTATTACTGTAGGAGAAGAATCAGGCTTAGTAGGGGCGAAAGCGTTAAATCCAGAAGACATTAATGCTAAATATGGATTTGCAATTGATGCACCAGGCAAAGTAGGTACAACAGTAGTAGCAGCGCCTACTCAAGCTAAAATCGAAACAGTTATTAAAGGCAAAACAGCACATGCAGGTTTAGAACCTGAAAAAGGTGTATCTGCAATCAATATCGCAGCTAAAGCGATTAGTCATATGAGTTTAGGTAGAATTGATGAAGAAACAACTGCTAATATCGGTAGATTCGAAGGTGGAACAGCTACTAATATCGTGAGTGATCATGTTTACATTTTAGCTGAAGCGAGATCTTTAGATGATGAAAAAATGCATCAACAAGTTTCACATATGAAAGAGGCATTCGAAAAAACAGCAGAAGAATTTGGTTGTACAGCAGAAGTAAATGTACAAGTTATGTATCCAAGCTTTAATTTATCTGAACAAGATGAGGTCGTACAATTAGCAGTTAAAGCAACTGAAAAAATTGGTCGTCAATCTGAACTTGTAAAATTAGGCGGCGGTTCAGACGGAAATGTGATAAGTGGATTTGGTATTCCAACGGTTATATTAGGTGTCGGATATGAATATATCCATACTAAAAACGAACGTATGCCAGTCAAAGAATTACAAAAAATTACAGAACAAATTATTGCAATTTCAGAACTTGCGTAAAAAACGCAAATGTAAACGTATTCATTTGATTTTAAGGGTCTATTAGACGCGAAACACATTCAATCTATGTTAAAATGAACTAGAAAACGATAAAAAGTGAGGTTAATTTCATGACACAACAAATAGGTGTAGTTGGTTTAGCTGTAATGGGTAAAAACTTAGCTTGGAATATTGAATCACGTGGTTACTCAGTTTCAGTATATAACCGTTCAAAAGAGAAAGTCGACCTAATGGTTGAAGAATCACAAGGTAAAAATATACATCCGAACTATTCTATTGAAGAGTTTGTAGATTCATTAGAAAAACCAAGAAAAATTTTACTTATGGTAAAAGCTGGTGAAGCAACAGATAAAACAATCGATAGCTTATTACCATTATTAGATAAAGGTGACATCCTTATCGACGGTGGTAACACTAACTATTTAGATACTATTCGTAGAAATCAATACTTAGATGAAAGTGGAATAAACTTCATTGGTACTGGTGTTTCAGGTGGAGAAGAAGGTGCATTAACTGGACCGTCTATCATGCCTGGTGGACAAAAAGAAGCTTATGAATTGGTAGCACCAATTTTAGAAAGTATTTCTGCAAAAGCAAGTGACGGATCACCATGTGTTACTTATGTAGGACCAGATGGCGCAGGTCACTATGTGAAAATGGTGCATAATGGTATTGAATACGCAGATATGCAATTAATAGCAGAAAGCTATGACTTAATGAAACGTGTTTTACACATGGATCATAAAGAAATTGCTGATACATTTAAATCATGGAATACTGGTGAATTAGAAAGTTATCTAATCGAAATTACTGGAGAAATCTTTAATAAATTAGACGAGGATGGAACGCCTTTAGTTGAAAAAATTATGGATAAAGCTGGACAAAAAGGTACAGGTAAATGGACTTCAATTAATGCATTAGAATTAGGAATTCCATTAACGATTATCACTGAATCAGTATTTGCTCGTTTCATTTCATCTTTCAAAGAGGAAAGAGTAAAAGCAAGCACTGCATTTAATCCAGAAGTAACTGAATTTGATGGCGATAAAGAAGCATTCTTAGAACAAATCAGACAAGCTCTATACATGAGTAAAATCTGTGGTTATGCTCAAGGATTTGCTCAAATGAAAACAGCAAGTGAAACAAATAACTGGAACTTGAAATTAGGCGAATTAGCTATGATTTGGAGAGAAGGTTGTATTATCCGTGCTCAATTCTTACAAAAAATTAAAGAAGCATATGATAATGATAAAGAATTAACAAACTTACTATTGGACCCATACTTTAATGATATCGTTTCTAAATATCAAGGTTCATTAAGAGAAGTGTCAGCAACAGCTATAAAAGCTGGTATTGCTACACCAGGTTTCTCTTCAGCTATTAACTACTTCGATAGTTATAGATCAGAAGATTTACCAGCAAACTTAATTCAAGCACAACGTGATTATTTTGGCGCGCATACTTATGAACGCAAAGACAAAGAAGGCATCTTCCACACTGAGTGGACTAAATAATATAAAAGAGCGTAAATTCTTGGTTTTTAAGAATTTACGCTTTTTTTAATATATCTTTTGAGTCTTCGTGCGAATTGGTCGTTGAATTTATCAAGTCAGGCTTCAAATGATAAATAGCAAAAAAATCTTTATAATCTTTCCTCACGATTTTGTGAAGTGCTGACGCCCGGGGGAATAGTATGCCGCGCGCGACTACAGGCTCGAACCATACCCCTAGGCAAGCATGCACAAGCAAAATCGTGAAATTTTAAAACAAAATAGAGCGCTTCACTAGGCGATAACCTAATGAAGCGCTCTTCTCTTTTAAGATTGGGTATTTATATCCCAGTTTCTCTTTAGTTTAATTGGTTATTTTGTGATCAATAGGTATCCATAGTTGTACTTTTGACGTTTCTTGTTCAAAATTGACGTCTAATGGATAAACTTCTACGTAAAAGTCATCATGTAAATAGGGCATTTTAAGTTGCCACTGATTTTCAATATGATGCCAAGCTTCACTCACTACAAAATCTAGTTCACCTTGTAAGTTAAATGTTGCAAAGTGATGTCCTGGCAAATAATAATTATCTAAATGACCAGGGTAGCGATCACTTGGAACACCTACAAACACTTCCAGTCCATCTATAAGTGGTCTGCGTACAACAAATAATTGATGAGGTTTAACATCATTGTATTTAATAAAGTCTTCTATATATCTATTTTCTATTAACATTTCTAATAAATCCGGTATTAAGAAATGATTATCTAGCTCATTTGAATGATAATGATGATTTTTACCGACTAACTTTAAATCATCTTTATATTGCAATGAATAGTTTAAAGGTTCAGTTTCCGTAGATGTTAATTTAATAGATACTCTCTTTTTGATTTTCAACATAGATTGATGTGTCTTTGTTTGTAAAGGGCTAATACCATGATATGCATTATAATCATGAGCGAAAGCGTGAGCGTCTTTATAACCATACTTAAGTGCAATATCCAGTATTCTAGAGTGTCCACTTAAAATATCAAAAGCCGCTTCTGTCATTTTTCTAGCGATTTGATATTCTAACGGTGTCATTCCAATGACCATAGTAAAAGTTTGGTTCAAATGAAATGGTGATTCATCTACATGTTCACTCAAAGTCTGTAAATCAATATCACTAAGTAAATGGTCTTCTATGTAAACTATCGCTCTTTGTAAAACTTTAATTACTTCCAATGTTCAGTCACTCCTGTTGGTAGAAAGATTAGTTAATATCGTCCCACCATTTAAATCCATCAATAGACAATAATAGCTGACTTTTTATTGGTCCATTAGTGCCAGCTCTATAGTTAGGGAACGGTGCTTTATCATTGTCCCACACATTTTGTATTACATCTACATATTTCCATGTAGCTTTTAATTCTTCCCAATGAGTGAAGTTTGTCGCATCACCTTTAAGACAATCAAAAATTAAATTCTCATAAGCATCTACAGTATTCATTTTATCTTGAGCACTCATTGAATATGATAATTGAACAGGTTCAGTTTCTATTCCTTGAACTTGTTTTTTAGCATTTAAGTGTAATGATAATCCTTCATTAGGTTGAATGTTGATTACTAATAAATTAGATTCTAATTCTGAATCACGTTGATAATATAAATTCATAGGTACTTCTTTAAATTCAACAATTACTTGAATACCTTTTTTCTTCATTCTTTTACCCGTTCTTATAAAGAATGGTACGCCAGCCCATCTAAAGTTATCGATAAGCAATTTACCTGCAACAAAAGTAGGGGTGTTAGAATCATCTGCTACTTTATCTTCTTCTCTATAACTTTTAACTTGTTCGCCGTCAATTTGACCTTTGTCATATTGGCCTCTAACAAAATTTTGTTTTACTTCTGATTCTTTAAGTGATCTAATAGAACGTAAAACTTTTACTTTTTCATTTCTAACATCTTCACTATTTAAACTAATAGGTGGTTCCATAGCTAATAACGCAACCATTTGTAACATATGGTTTTGGAACATATCTTTAAGAGCACCACTATTTTCGTAATATCCACCACGGTCTTCAACACCTAAAATTTCAGATGAAGTCACCTGTACATTTGAGATATATTTATTGTTCCATAATGGTTCGAACATAGCATTCGCAAATCTTAAAACTTCGATATTTTGTACCATATCTTTACCTAAATAATGATCAATTCTATATATTTCTTCTTCTTTAAATGAACGTCTAATTTGTTTGTTTAATTCTTCAGCAGATGCTAAATCTGTGCCAAAAGGTTTTTCGATAATCAATCGCTTAAATCCATCAGTTTCAGTTAAACCAGATGATTTTAAGAAGTCAGTCACTGTTCCAAAGAATTGAGGTGCCATAGCTAGATAGAATAATCTATTACCTTCCAACTGATATTTAGAATCTAATTCATTTGAAAAGGTTAATAATTCTTCATAACTAGAAGGATCACTTACATCATGTGATTGATAAAATACATGTTCCATAAATTCGTCTAACTTTTCTGTATCTTGAACGTGCTTTTCTACTGAAGCTTTAATTTCATTTCTGAATTTCTCAGTAGACCAATCTCTTCGACCAACACCGATGATAGCGATGTGTTCATCTAATTGATTTTGTTGATATAAATGAAAAATAGATGGGAATAATTTACGATGACTTAAATCACCTGTAGCCCCAAATATTGTAATTAAGCATGGAATATTTCTAGTTTCGGTTGTCATTAATTTACCTCGATTCTCTAACTTTTTCACAATTAACAATATCATTTATTATAACATGTTACTCATTGATATTCTTCAATTTAAACTGTTAAATTTTCAATTTATTCAGTTATTTGTATAATAATAGCATTTTTTCTGTATTTTTATAAATCATAGTTCAGAACATGTTATAATAATTTCGTAAGGAGGAAGACGATGGAACTAACATTTTTAGGCACAAGTGCCGGACTACCGACTAAAGAAAGAAACACACAATCTATTGCCTTTAATTGTCTACCGTATGAAAACCAAATATGGTTATTTGATGTTGGAGAAGCTACTCAGCATAGAATATTGCATACAGGCATTAAGCTGGGCAAGGTAAGTCATATATTTATTACGCACTTACATGGTGATCATATATTTGGATTGCCTGGATTATTAACAAGTCGTTCCTTCCAAGGTGGTAAAGATAAACCGTTAACGATAATAGGGCCAAAAGGAATTGCAAAATTTATACAAACGGCGCTAGAAATTTCACAATCTAATTTAAATTATCAACTTACAGTAAATGAATTTAATACGGAAACTGAATTAAATGTAGATGGATTTCATATCCAAGCTTTACCATTAAAGCATGGCATTTTATCAGTGGGGTACAGAATAACTGCACCAGATATTGAAGGTAAATTAGACGTCGAGAAATTGAAAGCGTTAGGTATGGAACCTGGACCTAAATATCAAGAAGTTAAAGCTAATGAAACATTTGATTACAATAACCAAACATATGAATCTAAAGATTTTAAAGGTCCTAAGAAGAAGGGGAAAGTTATTTCAATATTTGGAGATACGATGCCTTGTCAAAATGAATGGATACTCGCTAAAGATGCAGATGTTATTGTTCATGAAACGACCTATATTGAAGGAGATAATAGTTTAGCGAGCGCTCACTTCCATAGTCATATAGAAGATGTCTTTAAGTTAATGAAAGATGTAAATGTTAAACAAGGATTGTTTACACATTTATCGAATCGTTATGAAATAGAGGATATTCAAGAAGTAGAGCAATCATTAAAAGCGTCAACTGATCATCAATTTCACTTTGTTAAAGATTATGATTGTTTTCAAATATAAAAACGATGAAAGTATCTCGAGTATACTTTCATCGTTTTTTTAATTAATCTTCTTCAGCTTCTGCAAGTTCGATACTTCTTTTAACTGCTGCATTTAAACAATCTAAGAAAACTGCTTCAATATCATGATTGCTTAAAGCATTTAATCCAGCTTGAGTTGTACCACCTTTAGATGTGATGTTTTTACGTAATTGATCCATTTTTAAATCAGAACGTTCAATCATTTTACCTGTACCGATAATTAATTCTTTAATAGATTCTTCGACCTGAGATTGCTCAATACCAAGTTTAGTACCAGCGTTTACGTATTGTTCGAATACATGATATAAAAATGCTGGGCCACTGCCTGTAATTGCAGTTACTTGATGTAAATGATCTTCTTTTACTTCTAACGCAGTACCGAATGCTTCAATTAACGTCAATACTTCTTGTTTAGAATTTGGACCAAAGTTCGTTGAGAAACTAATGCCAGTAACCGAATGACCTACATGCGCATTAGTATTTGGCATAATGCGTGCAATTGGGTTATCAACTTGTAGATGTTCTCTAATATAACTGATAGGTAAACCAGCCATAATAGATATAAATTTATTGTCATTCGTGATATAAGGTTTAATACGTTCAGCTAATTTTAAAAAGTCATAAGGTTTAGTACTTAAGAAAACATAATCAGCATCTTTTAACAATTCTGCATCATCATAGCTATAACTTACGCCTAATGATTCATGATAACCTTCTAATACTTCTAAATTTGATTTGTTCGTTAAATAAATATTTTCCGGTTCAATTGATTTACTGTTAACGATTCCAGTAAAAATTGCATTTGCCATATTACCAGAACCATAAAAAACTATTTTCATAATAAAACCACTCACTTCCTTGAGAATTCATTTTAATTATAAAGTAATTAAACCTTATGTCAAAAATGCTTGTATATAGTTTAGTAGTTAAAAAATGTATGATACATTAAATACAATAATCAAAAAAGGATGATATTGATGATAGGAAAACATTACATACTTACAGGGGCAACAGGTGATTTAGGAGAAAGTATCATACGAGCACTCGATAAACATGGTGCTTATGTATCCATTATTGTTAGAAATAAAGAAAAAGCAAATATGTTACAAACTAAATATAAAAATATAAAAGATGTACATATAATAGACATGAACGATATCACACAAATTAATCAATTCTCATTAAATAAAAAGAATAAATATGATGGCGTGATTAATAATGCTGGATTAGGCTATTTTAAATCAAACGAAAATCACACTCATGAAGAAATTAAAGAAATCTATAATATCAATCTCGTAAACTTGATACTGTTATTAAACAAAATAACACCATTTTTAAAAAGAGGCGGCTCAGTAGTCAATATATCTTCAATATCATCGAAAGTAACAACGCCATACGCGAGTCATTATGCAGCATCTAAAGCAGCACTTAGCAGTTTTACGAACTCATACAGATTGGAAAGAGAAGATTTACATGTATTAACCGTTAATCCTGGACCATTTGAATCACAATTTCACGTAAAAGCAGATCCAACAGGAACATTTCAAGATCTCACAAATCATATTCAGATTAATATAGAGCAATTAGGAGAACAAATTATCGAAGGCATAATTAAAAAGAAAACAGAAATTAACAACCCTCGATGGATGGACTTCGGTTTGAGAATTTATCAATTAGCACCACGAACATTTGAGCAGTTATTTAAAAAAGCATTTCTAAGCAAGAAAATATAAAGTTTATAAAAATGAGATTGGGACAGGAACGATTCGGACGTTCTATGTTGCTTGTTTGATGAGTCTTGCAACATACAGGGCTTCTATGTTGCTTGTTTGTATCCGACTTATTACATAGACATTAAGGAGTTAAAAATGGAAGTGTTATTTATGATTATCGTAATCATTTTATTGACAATAGGAATAGGATTGTTCTTTAATTATTTAATAAATCCAGTAGATAAACGTATACCTTTTAGAAAAATAGTATTTGTAGGTTTTATATTAGGAATTATTATTAGTTTATTTTTCTATTTGGATCAAATAATTAGTTTATAGATTTTAGGGCTAACTTCACGTAGTGATCTGTTAGCCCTATTTTTATTTTTTAACGATTTTGTAAAGTGCTGACGCCCGGGGGAATAGTATGAGTGAGAGACTACAGGCTCGAACCATACCCCAGGCAAGCATGCACGAACAAAATCGTAAGATTTTAAAACATAGCAAGCTATTTACTAAAAAAACAGTAGCGTGAGTTGAGCATGTATCTCATATTGGTTTTGTAAAGTGCTGATACTTGGAGGAATAGTATGAGAGAGACTACAGGTTTGAAACATACCCCAAGGCAAGTATGCACTTTCAAAATCGTAAGATTTTAAAACATATCAAGCTATTTCATAAAAAATAACAACTCATTTCTAGCTGAATACATCAGTGAAATGAGTTGTTATTTATTTTGAGTTGGGATTTATCTCTCGAATTTTTTATTGCTATGATAAATGATTTGTATATTCTAAATTCTTAACAATCGATCTTGCATGCTTAATTTGCTCTTCTGTCAATGTTTCGTGATAGTTTTGAATACTATCTACTAACTGTTTTGGTGAACTTGCGCCTGTAATGATTGATCCTAGTGCATTGAATGATTTCAAATAGTTGAATGTAACGGCTGATAAATTGTCATATTCACTGTTGAGTTTAGAAATCGTATCTGTTAAATCGCTATAGTTGTAATCTAGTAATCCATCTTTGAATTTCTTTTCAAGGACTTCTGTAGATTTGCTTGTTAATAAGCCTTTAGATACTGGTCCTCTTGCTAATACTTTCACACCGTGTTGATCGATTTGTTCTAATAAATCTTCTGGTCTATTATCTAAAAGGCTAAACTGCATCATAATTGTTTCGATATTACTATTTTTTAAATAATAATCGATAACATTTGGTCGAATAGATGAAATACCATATGCCTTAATTAATCCTTCTTCTTTTAATCTTTCGAAAGCTTCAATTGTTTCATCTTTGTTATCTTCTATTGTACCGCCGTGTAACATATATAAGTCTAATTGTTCTAAATCCAATCTTTGTAATGATTTTTTCACACTACGCATAATATGTTCTTTTGAAGGGTCCCAATAATGTTCTTTTGTTTCTTTGTTAAAATGGTTTCCAACTTTTGAGCCAATAACAATGTCATTTTGATTTTGATATTTCTTTAAAAGTTTACCTACTATTTTTTCGTTTTCACCGTAATCATATAAATCTGCTGTATCAAAATATGTGATGCCTTGTTGAACCGCTTCATCAATGATTGTTTCAGCGTGATTCACATCTGTTCCTAAACTCATACATCCTAAACCAACTTCAGAAATTTCTATACCACTTTTTAATGTATTTTTTTGCATATTGAAGCTCCTTTCGCTACACTTTATATATTAAGTTTAGCAGATTAATTATTTAAATGAAAAGAGGGGCACTT
Source organism: Mammaliicoccus sp. F-M27 (assembly GCF_022387115.1). Classification (NCBI taxonomy): domain Bacteria; kingdom Bacillati; phylum Bacillota; class Bacilli; order Caryophanales; family Staphylococcaceae; genus Mammaliicoccus; species Mammaliicoccus sp. F-M27. The sequence goes on from NZ_JAJNIE010000001.1 coordinate 375,715, forward strand.
GAATGAAACTAACAGAAGAAACGATATCGAAAGAAGTTATATATAGTGGAAGCATTATTGACCTTGAAAAACATAAAGTCCAATTACCGAATGGCAATACAAGTGAACGAGAAATTGTTTTACATAATGGTGCAGTATCAGTACTTGCAATTACACCTGAAAACGAAGTAATAGTAGTCGAACAATTTAGAAAAGCGATGGAAAAGACATTAATCGAAATTCCAGCTGGAAAGTTAGAAGTTGGAGAAGAACGAGAAAGTGCTGCAAAACGAGAATTAGAAGAAGAAACAGGATATATTGCTGATAAATTGGAGCTTATCGGTGAAGTATATGGTTGTCCGGGATTTTGTAATGAAAAAGTGAGTATATACATAGCTAAAGATTTGAAAGAAGGTAAAGTTAATTTAGATGAAGACGAATTTTTACATTTAAGTAAAATTCCAATAGACAATATTAAGTCGTTGTTATTATCTCAAGAGATAGAAGATGCTAAAACAATGATTGCTTTTCAATACTTGTTATTAAATTATAATCATTCTAAATAATGCGATATTTTTTCTTGCTTTTTTCACGGATTATTGGTACTTTAGTATACGAATACAATTCTAATTGATAATGATTTTATTTAAGAAAGAAGGTGTCAAGTTGGAAGAACGTATACAACGTGTGAAAGAGCAGTTACACAAAGCTTCCTACAAATTAACGCCGCAAAGAGAAGCGACAGTTAGAGTACTACTTGAGAATGAAGCCGATCATTTAAGTGCAGAGGATGTTTACTTAAAAGTTAAAGATAAGGCACCTGAGATTGGATTAGCAACTGTTTATCGCACACTTGAGCTTTTAGCTGAACTAAAAGTAGTCGATAAAATTAACTTTGGTGACGGGGTTGCGCGATTTGATTTAAGAAAAGAAGGCGCAAAGCATTTCCATCATCATATGGTTTGTATGGAATGTGGCGCAGTTGATGAAATTGAAGAAGATTTATTAGAAGATGTTGAGCGTCGTGTTGAGAAAGAATTTAACTTTAAAATTTTAGACCATCGATTAACTTTCCATGGTGTTTGTCATAGATGTCGTGAAGAATAAATCTATATATTGACGTTACTAAATGAAGTTACATACTGATTTTAGTGATGTCTTTTTTTATGGTAAAATAATGACAACAATGAGGTGAGTCAATGGATCAAGTCATAAATGAATTTATAGATTTTATCAGGTTAGAAAAAGGATTAAGTCAAAATACTATTCAATCTTATAATCGCGATTTAACGCAGTATAATCAATATATAAAGAAAAAGAAAATTAGTCATATAGATAATATTGACCGTATTGTGATTCAGAAATATTTTGCTCATTTGAAAGAAGAGGGAAAATCTTCAAAAACGATTGCTAGATTAGCAGCGACCATTAGAAGTTTTCATCAGTTTGCAATAAGAGAGAAATATGCAGTTAAAGACCCAACAATTTTAATTGAAACGCCAAAATACGAGCAAAAGCTTCCAGATGTTCTAAGTGAAGAAGAAGTTAATCAATTATTAACCTTTACACATATTACAAATGAGAGAGATGAACGTGATAAAGCAATGCTTGAGTTGCTATACGGAACTGGCGTCAGGGTTACAGAACTCATTCAATTAAAAGTTGAAGATGTTAATTTAACGATGGGATTTATAAGAGTGTTCGGTAAAGGGAACAAAGAACGAATTGTTCCTTTAGGAGAACATTTAATGGGAATATTGAAGTATTATGTTCAAGAAGTGAGACCGAATTTATTAAAGAAACAAGTCACAGATGTTTTGTTTTTAAATGCTAGAGGTGGCGCTTTATCTCGCCAAGGATTTTGGAAAATATTAAAGAAAATTGGACTGGAAAAAGGCATCACTAAAACGTTAACACCTCATACATTAAGACATTCATTTGCGACACACTTGCTAGAAAATGGTGCAGACTTAAGAGCTGTTCAAGAAATGTTAGGACATTCAGACATTTCAACAACTCAACTCTACACACATATTTCTAAAAAACAAATACGAGATATGTATTTGAATTACCATCCACGGGCAAGAAAGGAGCATAAACATGAAGAAGAATAACCACAATGATGAGTCACAGAATAACGAATCAAAAAAATATAGAACATTAGCTGTTCTATTAACGTTTGTTATCGTATGGGGGCTTGTTTATTGGCTGTTTATAGTTTAGAGTGACGTTGGTTAAATGCTGACATTCGGCTTTCTATAACTTCTGTTCTGTCTCTAAGTAAATGATGATGCTTAATATAGTCCGAAACATCCATATTATAATTGAATTCAAAGTCATCATATGCACTTTCTAAAGCTTGGTAGCATGCATTTGTTAATGGGAGCTGTATATTGCGATATGCTTCACCTTGCGCTATACGCATCATTTCAGAATTGATAATGGATATATAAGGTGTTCTTTCAATACCTAAATGATCAAAGTCATCATTGTATTCTGCAATTTGTAATGATTTTTTATAAGTTTTAAGAGCGCCTTTAACATTACCGCGTCTATAGTGATAGCATGCAGTAGAAAATAATATTAAACTTACGATCGCATCATTTTTACTAAAACGTGTTTGATCTTTCCAATGTTCTTCTAATATATCGTGACATTCAAAGTAATGTCTTAAGACATGGAAGTGATAATGAAATGACATAACTTGTGTTTCCATTTTTAATCCCTCTCAGCATAGAATCTTTATACGTAATCATGGTATAATAATTTTTAGGTTTATGCACGTAAAAGGAATAGAAATGAGGAAGTTTTAAATGTATGAAGTGAAACTTGATGCCTTTGAAGGACCTTTGGATTTGTTACTTCATTTAATACAGAAATACGAAATTGATATTTATGATATTCCAATGAAGGAACTGACTGAACAATATTTAAGTTATATACATCAAATGAAGATATTAGAAATAAATGTGGCAAGTGAATATTTAGTTATGGCTTCAGAGTTATTAATGATAAAAAGTAAATTATTGCTACCTACACAACCTTCAGATATCGATGAATTTGAAGATGATCCAAGGGACGATTTAGTTAAACAGTTAATAGAATATCAAAATTATAAAGAATATGCAGAATTATTAAATCTTAAAAAGAACGATAGAGAACAAATATTTATTAAAAAACCTGCAGATTTATCTAAATTTGAAGAAATGCATGATAAACGTGCACCTTTAGATTTGGATATGACTGATTTAATTATTGCTTATCAACGTACTAAAAGGAGACAAAGGTTCAATCAACCACAGCATGTAACCGTAAATGAGGATAGTTATACGATTGAGATGGCGACTACAACCATTCATAAACAACTTTCTCAACGTAAAAGCTATAACTTTTTTGAAACTTTGCCACCAAATTTAACGACAAATGTATTAGTAACAATGTTTTTGGCAATATTAGAAATGATGAGATTAAGACAAATTGATGTTTTTCAGCAATATCAGTTTGGGGAAATAACTATAAATCGAGGCGTGAACTATGTCAGTGAGTAAATTAGGATTATTAGAAGGTTTATTATATTCATTAGGTGATGAAGGTATTGAAAGAAATCAATTGTGTGAATTACTAGAAATTACGCCATCACAGTTGAAAGATATGGCTGCTGAATATGAAAGAGAAACATTGCAAATTATATTTTATGGTAACAAATGTATTCTAACGGCTAAACCCATTATGCATGAATATCTAGAAAAATTGATGATTGAGAATATGAATACAAAATTATCACAAGCAGCTTTAGAAACTTTATCAATTATTGCATATAATCAGCCTGTAACAAGAAGTGATATTGAAGTGATACGAGGTGTGAATTCAGATGCATCTGTCAAAACTTTAATCGCTAAAGGTGTCGTAGAATCTAAGCACAATGATCAATCTAGGAGTCAATTACTCTATACAACAGATTATTTTTTAAATGTATTTGGGCTTACTTCTTTAGACGATTTACCTAAATCAACAAACGAAGAAAATGAACAAGAAGAAATGGATTTGTTTTTTAGTAGCATGAACGAAAAACAAAATAATGAGGAGCAATAAATATGAGCGAAGAATTAGATAGATTACAAAAGGTAATCGCGAAAAGTGGATATACTTCACGTAGAAAAGCAGAAAAATTGATTGAAGAAGGACTCGTTTATGTCAATTCTAAACAAGTTACAGAACTAGGTACTAAAGTAAGAGATTCAGATTATATTGTAGTTGAAGGTATTCCTTTAGAAATGCCTAATAAACTTTATATTCTGTTCCATAAACCAACAAAAGTCATTACAAGTGTATCTGATGATAAAGGAAGAACAGTTGTTACTGATTTCTTCAAAGATATTAAGGCGAGAATCTTCCCTGTAGGTCGTTTAGATTATGATACTTCAGGTTTACTCATTTTAACAAATGATGGAGAATTCACTAATTTAATGACACATCCACGTTATAAAATTCAAAAAAAATACGTTGCTAAATTAAAAGGATATTTATTAAGAGAAGAAGTTAAGCAGCTTGAAAAAGGGATACAACTTGAAGATGGTGTAACACAACCTGCGATTGTTAAGGTGAAGAGTCAAGATAAAGAACGAAATGTAACGCATGTAGAATTAACAATTACAGAAGGTAGAAATAGACAAGTTAGAAGAATGTTTAGTCATTTTGGACATGAAGTTGTCAAACTATCAAGAGTAGAATACGGTCCTTTAAATTTAAAAGGCTTAAATGCAGGACAAGGTAGAACGTTATCACCACATGAAATAAAAGTATTAAGACATTTAGCACAAGACGGCAAATAAATTGTAAACGTTCACAATAATGCCACTAATCTGCTTTTTAGTCATGATATACTAAACAAAACACCATAACATTGTATATGTATGGTTTTTTTATTGTGTTAGGGAGGATAATAAATGAAGAAAAAACAGAAGTCTATACTCCAAATTATTATTACGGCAGTTATTCTTCTCGCAATTATATTTACGGTATGGTCTAGCCTTACTAAAGATCATGATAAAATTGCTCAAGTAGGAGATGACGCGCCACTATTTGAACTTGAAACGATTGATGGTAAAAAAGTAAATTTAAAAGATTTACGTGGTAAAGGCGTATTAATCAACTTTTGGGGAACTTGGTGTGAGCCTTGTAAACGTGAAATGCCTGAACTAGAAAGACAATATCAAAATTACAAAGACAAAGGCGTAGAGGTCGTTGCTATACATGTTAGAAATAATCCGCAACAAATCAAACAATATTTAAGTTCATTAAAAGAAACACCTACATTTAATGTAGCGATGGATAATGATAATTTGGTAACGGATGCTTATGGTGTAAACCCATTACCTACAACTATAACTGTAGATAAAGATGGTAAAGTGAAATCTAAGCATACTGGTGAACTTTCTAAGAAACAAATCATTAAAGAAATGGAAATGGTCAAAGTGAAATAGAGGGGGATTAAAGGTGAGCAACAAGCAAATAGTATGTGAGTGCGGGCATAAGAACCCAGAAGGAACTCAACTCTGCTTAAACTGTGGTCGCTTAATAAATGACGACTATGATAAGAAAAAGACAACCGACGTAATGCGTTATGATGGACAAGCAATACGTTCAAAGACTAAAAACAGAACGATTTTAGATCGTGTTTGGAATTTCTTTGCTTCAGTTAAGACGGGCGTTACATTACTTGTATTAACTGTTATAGCTGCATCAATAGGTACGATATTCCCTCAAGAATATTTTATCCCTATGAATGTTAATCCAGAACAATATTATTATGAACATTATGGTTCATTAGGTTTACTTTATTATAAATTAGGTATTCATAATTTATACAGCTCTTGGTGGTTTTTAATTTTACTAGGTTTAGTGGCGTTCTCAATCATTACTTCTAGTATAGACAGAGGGATACCATTACATAAATCTTTGAAAAATCAAAGGACGAAAAAGCACAACTCATTTTATAAACGTCAAAGATTAAATATGACAACTCAAGATCAAGTCGACTTAGAGGGTATTGGTAAATCATTTAAGAATAAAAGATATAAAGTAAAACAAGATGGTAATCATTTACTCCTTGAAAAGGGTCGCTTGTCTAGATATGGTCCGTACATAAATCATACAGGTCTTATCATTTTACTATTTGGAGCAATGCTTAGATTTTTACCAGGTTTTTATTTAGATGAAATGCTTTATGTTAAAGAAGGTGAGACAAAACCTGTCCCTGGTACTGATAGAGCATACTATATAAAAAATAATGACTTTATATATGAAGAATATAATCAGAAATCTCAATCTAATTCCAATCCGGAATCAATTGATCCTAGTTTAAATAAAATTGCTAAAAATTATGAAACTAAAGCAACACTATATGAGAATGACAAACAAGATGTTATTGGTTCAAATGAGAACTTAAAAGCAGTTGCTTCAGATTCTATTAAAGTTAATCACCCCTTAACATATGATCATTTGCAATTTTATCAAAGTAGTTTTGATAATTCTTCATTAAAAGAAATGACTTTTAATTTGAAAACGAAAGATGGAAAAGCATTAGGTCAATCATTTACGGTTAATTTAGAAAGTCCAAAAAAAGAATATAAACTTACGGACGACCTAACTGTTAAATTAAGAAGTTACGCGCCGGATTATGAAAAAATAGAAAATGGTGTATTAGCTACTAAATCACCAAATCCAAATAATCCTGCTTTTGTGTTTGAAGTGACTAAAAAGGGTGAAAAATCTGAATTTAGTTTCTTAAGAATTAAAGAGTCACAAGATATATCTAAAGGTAATCAATATGATGTTAAGTTTGCGAATGCTACCAATCAATGGGCAACAGTATTAGCAGTTAAAAAAGATTTAACGCTACCGATTTTATTTACTGGATTTGTTATATTCTTAATAGGCTTAGCAGTAGGTTCATACATTAATCATAGACGTATTTGGATTAATACAGATAAAGGTGAATTTAATATTGCAGGTCATACAAATAAGAATTACTATGGATTTAGTAAAGAGATTAATCAAGTACTAGATAAACATCAAATTACCCATATTAAAGATACAAAAGAAGACATACACGAAAGCAAGGAGGCAAATAATGGATAAAGATCTCATTTTAAATATAAGTAATATCAGTTTATATTCTGCATTTATATTATATTTAGTAGCAGTTGTACCATTTTCATTTTCAGTACGTTCTTCTAAAAATAGAAGCGCGAAAATTGGTGTAGCATTAACAGCTATTGGTTTTGTATTACAAATCATATACTTTATTACAAGATGGATTGCTGCAGGACATGCGCCAGTAAGTAATATGTATGAATTTTTAACAATGTTTGGAATCATGATGGTAGGTGGTTTTCTTGTCATTTATTCAATATACAAAACACCTATTCTTGCACTGTTTGTTTTACCAATCGCTATGCTGCTTATAGCGTATGCAAGTATGTTTTCTAGAGATGTTTCACCATTAATTCCTGCATTACAATCTAGCTGGTTAGCGATACATGTTATTACAGTAACGATTTCTTACGGTATTTTATCAATAAGCTGTGTTGCTGGTTTGATTTATTTATTTGCAGCAGTTAGCCCGAAAGAAAAGTCTATACATAGTTTCTTTGTTGAAGTGATTATGTATTTCGTTATTATCATAATCGGTTTTATTTTAACTACGGTGGTTATGAAAGATATTGCAGGATACGACGACACGTACTTCTTTATAGATAAGAACGATAATAATTCCGTTCAACATTATCATTTACCTGCATTTGTAACACAACAAGATAGTCTGCTCGTGGATCATGTATCAGGAAGTGATTATGAACCAATCGAAAGAACGGATATATTAAGTTGGAGTAAAATTGAATTACCTGCAGTTATAAATGCTCAAAAATTAAATACAGTGATTTGGTCGATTGTTATTGGCTCGGTCTTATATGGTATACTGAGATTGATTTTAAAAGGAAAAACATTGTTCAGTCTTATAAAACCATTGACGAAAAGAGTCAATCTATCCTTAATGGATGAAATCGGATATCGAGCAGTAATTATTGGATTCCCTCTATTTGCACTTGGTGGTATTTTATTCGCTAGTATCTGGGCTCAAATGGCTTGGAGTAGATATTGGGGATGGGATCCTAAAGAAGTATGGGCGCTCATCACATTCTTGTATTATGCGATATTCCTGCATTTAAGATTAGGTAAAGGCTGGGAAGGTCGAAAATCGGCATGGTTAGCTGTTGGCGGCCTTGCAATTATACTATTTAATGTTATTGCAGTTAATTTAATAGTAGCTGGTTTACATTCTTATGCTTAAAAAATGCTAGAAGGGAGTTCAGCAAGTATGACAGACCGTATTTTAGTTGTAGATGATGAAGATAGAATTCGCAAGTTAGTAACAATGTACCTTGAAAGAGAAGGTTATGAAACAGATGAGGCTGAGAATGGAAAAATCGCCTTAGATAAAGCTTTAAACGAAGATTATGACTGTATATTGTTAGACTTAATGTTACCCGAAATAGATGGTATTGAAGTATGTAAAAGAATTAGAGAAACAAAGTCAACACCTATTATTATGCTGACTGCTAAAGGCGAAGAAAATAATAGGGTAGAAGGATTTGAAATTGGAGCAGATGATTACATAGTAAAACCGTTCTCTCCAAGAGAAGTTGTCTTGCGTGTAAAAGCGTTATTAAGACGCACGACAAATCATTCAATGGTTAATCAAACTAATACAGCGAAAGATTTAATTGTATTTGAAAATCTTGTCATTGATAATGATGCACATCGTGTATTAGCTGATCATAAAGAAGTGAATTTAACGCCTAAAGAGTATGAATTATTATTGTATTTAGCAAAATCACCAGATAAAGTATTTGATAGGGAACAACTCTTAAAAGAAGTATGGCATTATGAGTTCTACGGAGATTTAAGAACAGTTGATACCCATGTAAAAAGGTTGCGTGAAAAGTTAAATCGCGTTTCAGAAGAGGCTGCGCAAATGATTCATACAGTGTGGGGCGTAGGTTATAAATTTGAGGTTCCTGAGTAATGAATCGATTAAATAGTGTTGTTGTAAAACTGTGGTTATCTATTATATTAATAGTAACGACAGTTTTACTTTTATTAAGCGCTTTTCTCATAACTTTTTTGCAATCATACAATACTTCCAATACAGGTGAGAACTTATACAATAATGCCAGTAAAATAGAACGGCTACTTCTTAATTCACATGAGAAAGAACATGTGATTGATTATGCTAAAGAACTAATTGAAGATCCAGCAGGACTTATTATCATTAAAAACAATCAAGATTTAACGAAACAATCTGACGATCCACTAAAAGATGTCATGATTGATGAAATTAGAACAAATCATGCTTTTGACAAAGTTTTTAACAAGGATAAACATGTATTAAAAGAAATCAATTTGTCATTCAATGGCGAAAAGCACACCTATATTTTATTAGGTTATCCATCGCAAGCTTTTCAAACAGATGAAGCGGGTATATTTTTATTCCAAGATATCAATACCATTAAAGAAGCTCAAAATGTCGTGACGCTCAGTATTTTAGTTTCTGCAATTATATTATTAGTTGTCAGTACAGTATTTGCATTTTTCCTTTCAAATAGAATTACTAAACCGCTCATTCAACTTAAACACGCTGCTTTTAAAGTTGCGAAAGGACATTATACAGAGAAAGTTCCTATTTATACGCGTGACGAAATTGGAGAACTAGGTTTGGCATTTAATAAAATGAGTAAAGATATTAGAACGAATATTGATGATGTTAAATCCAAAAATAACATTCAAGAAAAACTCATAAATTCTATGATTGATGGTGTGCTCGGTATAAATGATAAAAATGAAATCATTATATCTAATTCCAAAGCCGATTCATTCTTAAAAGAAGTTAAAGAATATCAACATGTAGATATTTCAATTCAAAGAAATGAAACATTTAAAGAGAAAAACACTCAATTCTTTGAGTATGAAGTAGGTCATAAATATTATGTTGTAATATCAACATACATTGACAGCATACAAAATGATGGTTCGTCTGGAATTGTTGTTATCATTCGAGATATGACTGAAGAACACCATATGGATCAAATGAAAAAAGACTTTATAGCAAGTGTTTCACATGAGTTAAGAACACCTATTTCTATGTTGCAAGGTTATACAGAAGCTATCGTTGATGGTGTAGTGACAGACAAGAAAGATGTAGATGATTTTCTATTTATCATTTTAGATGAGTCTAAAAGGTTAAGCAGACTCATTAACGAACTATTAGAAGTTGCGAAAATGGATGCTGAAGGTATTAAAGTTCATCTAGATAAATTTGAAATATCGACACTCATCAATAAAATAGATACTAAATTTTTACCACAAGCACGAGAAAATGGCTTGAATTTAAACGTAAAACATATTGGCGAAGCTATTAATTGGTACGGTGATAGTGATAGAATCGAGCAAATATTAACGAATTTAATTGATAATGCTGTAAGATATACGCATCAGAAAGATTCAATTGACGTTATATTCGATGACACACAAGAAGAAGATTTTGTAATCACTGTTCAAGATACAGGAGTCGGTATTGCGAAAGAACATTTAGAACAGATTTTTGATCGATTTTATAAAGTGGATGCATCACGTACAAGAGGTAAACATGGTACCGGACTTGGATTGTTTATCGTACAAAAGATTGTCGATGCTCATGATGGTACGATAAATGTGACAAGTGAACAAGGAAAAGGCACGATATTTATAATTACTTTACCTAAATAAATAAATTATGAGTCGTTTTAATGAAAGTTTTTTAGTATTGTGCTAATATATGAATCATAAAAATAAAATTTAATAAAAATTCATCTTCGGGGTTTGGTGTAATTCCATACCGGCGGTTATAGCCCGCGACCCAATACATATGTTTATATGTGTATTGGCTGACTTAGTGAAAATCTAAGGCCGACAGTTAAAGTCTGGATGGGAGAAGATGGAGGAAAAGATCTAGTTTATGCTAGGTTTATTTGCTATTGCTTTCCTCCTATTCTTACGAGATGAATAGGAGGAGTTTATATGTCTAACGATAACAAAACAAAACGCTTACTCACTGTAAGTATGCTTATTGCAATCAGCTTTATTTTAATGTTTTTAAAATTTCCATTGCCATTTTTACCACCATATTTAACGATGGATTTCAGCGATGTGCCAGTACTTGTGGCGACATTTGCATTTGGCCCAGTATCAGGAATATTAGTTGCATTATTTAAAAATGTATTAAACTTTTTAATCGTATCACATGAACCAATCGGAAATACGGCTAACTTTTTAGCTTCAGTTTGTTTAATTATACCAACATACTATTTTTACCGTATTAAAAAATCTAAACTGTTCATGGGTTATGGTTTAATAACAGGTGTCATATTGATGACTGTATTTATGAGTTTAATGAACTATTTTGTATTATTACCTTTATACGGTCAAATCATGAACTTAGCAGATCTTGCACATAATTTAAAAATGATTGTATCTGCAGGTATCATTCCATTCAATTTAATAAAAGGTATTGTGATTTCAGTCATATACTTAATCATCTTTGATAAACTCAAAACAATTATAAAATAAATTAAAACATATCACGCTACTGAATTTTCTCAGTAATAGCGTGATATGTTTCTTTATTTTGAGGATGATATCTTCTGGGTCTTCGTTGATTTGCCCGTTGAATTTATCAAGTCAGGTCCCACATGATAAATAGAGTTGTTGATTTTATCAAGTCAGGGCTCACATGATAAATAGAGCCGTTGATATTATCAAGTCATGGCTCACATGATAAATAGAGCCTGTGAATTTATCAAGTCAGGCTTCACATGATAAATAGAGCCGTTGAATTTATCAAGTCAGGCTTCACATGATAAATAGAGCTGTTGATTTTATCAAGTCAGGCCCCACATGATAAATAGAGCCTGTGAATTTATCAAGTCAGGCTTCACATGATAAATAGAGCCCGTGAATTTATCAAGTCAGGCTTCACATGATAAATAGAGCCGTTGATATTATCAAGTCAATCTCCACTTGATAAATAGAAGCCATGATATTATCAAGTCAGGCTTCACATGATAAATAGCAAAGAGCGTAAATTCTTCAATAAACAGAAATTTACGCTCTTTTTTTATATTGGTAGCCATTAAAGCTAAACCAATTTATGTACTTTATATTTCACCCGATTTCAACTATTTTCTCCACGATTTTGTAAAGTGCTGACGCCCGGGGGAATAGTATGCCGCGCGCGACTATAGTCTCGAACCATATTCATAAGGCAAGCATGCACTTTCAAAATCGTAAGATTTTAAAACATACCAAGCTATTTCATAAAAAATAACAACTCATTTCTAGCTGAATAAATCAGTGAAATGAGTTGTTATTTTTTTATGAGCAAAGGAATGATTCCCAAGCTTTATTAATCTATATTATTCGAATTTAAGTGCGTCTCCGTCAAACGATTCATCTGCTATTTTAATTGAATCTGTTGGACAACCTTCGAAAGCATCTTCCATATCTTCGAGTAATTCTTCTGGGACAGCTTCGATTCCCTTATTGTCGTCTAATATTACGTAGGCGATTCCCTCATCGTCATAATCATATATATCGGGGGCAGCTGCTCCACATGCACCACACGCGATACATGTATCCATATCTACTATTGTGTATTTAGCCAAAATTTTCGCCTCCTTTAAAAAACATGCTACACTTATTATACATACTTATTTTAGTGATAACACATATATTTTTCAACATTTTTATATTAAATGAGGTGATTGATTTGCAAGACATAATTATGAAAACCCTTTCTATGAAACACGAAAATAAAACGTATAAAAGTATTTATAATATTTTAACTGGAAAGAAAACACACCAAACATATTTTGATGCTACGATTGAGCATTTAAAATTATATTATGGTTGTTTACCTAACCTAAAATATGCGGATTTTGAAAAGGTTGTTGAACAACAAATAAATAAAGATTTGAAGCCGATTGTAGGTGACTATTTATACCATCAAGCCACACAAACAGTAGGCACTTTATTACTGTTAATTCAAATGGTTAGCCAGAGAAAACATGAACATTTCTCTTATCAACCCATTATTAATGATAAAACGATACAATTCAAGGCAAAAGAATTATACATATCTATTAAAGATGATAGTGAAAATCAATTTATAACAGAAGTTCATCACTTATTTGAAGATATGAATCAATTTTTTAATGAAATCTATGTTCATTACTTATTAGCAGGTTATCGAGAAACTCCATATACCACAGAACAAATAGCACTGTTAGAAGATATATCCATTATTAAATTAAAAGCGCATTTAGTGGAGGAATATCAATTTATACAAGTGACGCTGCAAAATGAAGACAAATACCCAATTTTATCTCAAATTAAATTTATGCCTAAGTTACATCAACAAACATTAACGACTTATCAATTATTAAATCAAACTTACGATATTGAAACATTAGCACGCTTAAAAAATGTTAAGTCGCATACAATTCATGATCATGTCATAGAAATGTATATTAAAGGTTATTTAACAGATAAAAACAAGTACATTGATGATGATAAATTTTTGGGATTTGTAAAAGTTTTTGAAGACAAGCCAAATCAAAATTTGAAATATTATTATGAAGCATTAGGTGAATTCACTTATTTTGAAATTAAATTAATGTATGTGATCTATGCAATGGAGGGATTGAATGTTACACAGTAAACTCAAACAATATTTTGGATATGAAACATTCAGAAATGGGCAAGAAGAAACTGTTCAAAATATACTAGATGGTCATGATGTATTAAGCATTCTTTCAACTGGTGCAGGTAAAAGTTTGTGTTATCAATTACCAGCTTATATAACGGGAGGTAGAGTTCTCATCATATCACCTTTAATTTCATTAATGGATGATCAAGTTGTACAAATGAAACTAAATGGAGAAAAAAATGCGGTAGCCATACATTCAGCATTATCAATTGATGAAAAGCGAGACATATTTAAATCTTTATCTCAGTATCAATTTATATTTTGTAGTCCAGAGTTCATTTATGAAGAGCATAATTTCAAACATTTCAAATCAATAGATTTTAAATATATCGTTTTAGATGAAGCACACTGTTTAAGTGAATGGGGATTTGATTTCAGACCACACTATGCACTCATTTCAAAAGTGACGCAATATTTTAATCATGCTCAAGTAATTGCGTTAACGGCAACATTAACGGATAAAATGGTGGAAGATATACAAGAAATTACGAAAAGAACATTCAAAATACATAAAGAAGGATTAAATCGTTCAAATATTATGTATCATCATTTTAACTTTGAGAGTGAAGAAGAAAAAGACAAATTTTTATTAAATGAAATAAAAGAAACAGGTCCTACCATCATTTACGTATCTTCAAAGAAAAAATGTCGCGAACTAGCTGATATTATTTATAAAGAAGGTTATTTAACGGGTATTTATCATGGTGATTTAGACTATCAAGAAAGAACAACAGTTCAAACGCAGTTTATTAACAATGATATCAAAATAATCGTAGCGACAAGTGCTTTTGGCATGGGTATAAACAAACAAGATGTTAGGACAGTTATCCATTACCATTTGCCAACATCTCCTTCTAAATATGTCCAAGAAGTTGGTAGAGCAGGGAGAGATGGTGAGCCGTCACAAGCATTAAGTTTTTTTACGTCGCGTGATTTATTAATTCTTAATCACTTGGCACATGATCATGGAATCGATTTAGATATGCTTAATTTATACGAACAAGGGTATCAGTTAAATGAGGAAGTTACGACGAATATTAAATTCCTTCTTGAGCTATATCCTTTCGAACAATTAAAAGATAAAATTCAAGCAGAACAAGATCAAAAATTAGCTGCATTTCATTATATGAAAAACTATATTCAAAGTAACTATTGTAGAAGAAGTTATTTAATGCAATATTTCAATGAATCTGTTAATCAAAAAGATAAATGCTGTGATAACTGTAACAATGTAAAGTTATTAAAATTACCGAACATTAAAGAAGTTAAACGAAGAATATCTTATCAAAATAGATTAAATGCAATATTTTAATAGGATTGCTTTACTTGATAAGTTGAACAGGGATATAATGAAGTATAATTCAATATATTTAAAATCAAAAAGATAATGATGAGGTGAGTTTATTGTCTAAAGATAATTTTAAAGACGAGTTTGAAAAGAGTCGTCAACCGATAGAACGACCTGAAGACAAGGTAAAGAAAGAAGAAGTAAACACCGAAGAGACGAACAATAATAGTCAATCTAATCGGAAAGAAGTAGAAGATTCAAAACAAGATAATAAGCAACAGCGTAAAAACGAACAAACGTATCCACCAAGAGGTGCATTAAGAAGACAACGTAGAAAAGAAGAGGCTAATAAACAGAAGAATAACGAAGATGTGAAGCAAGAACAAGAAATTAAAGAAGAACCAGCGACACCTAAACAAGATTCAAATAATAAAGCTGGTGCTGCTGGAATAGGCGCAGCAGGAGCAGCTGCAGGTGTTGGTGCTTCTAAACATAATGATAATAATAAAAAGCGTCCAAAAAAATCTTTAACTGACAAACCTGAACAAAAGGTTGAACAACAGAAGTCAGAAAATGATAATAAAGGCAAAAAAGCTGCAGTAGCAGGTGGAGCCGGTGCAGTTGGCACAGGAGCCGCAGCTTCAGCAGCCAATAAAGGTCATAAAGATCAAAATAACCAAAATAAGCAAGAAAGCAATAAGAATGATAACAAAGATAAATCGAACAAGAAAAATGGCGCAGCAGTAGCAGGCGGAGCTGGTGCAGTTGGTGCAGGAGCGGCAGCTTCAGCAGCCAATAAAGGTCATAAAGACCAAAATAACCAAAATAAGCAAGAAAACAATCAGAATGATAACAAAGATAAATCGAACAAGAAAAAAGGCGCAGCAGTAGCAGGCGGAGCCGCTGCAGTTGGCGCAGGAGCTGCAGCTTCAGCAGCCCATAAAGGTCATAAAGACCAAAAAAATCAAAATAAGCAAGAAAACAATCAGAATGATAATAAAGATAAATCGAACAAGAAAAAAGGCGCTGCCGCTGCTGGCGTAGGTGCTGCAGGTGCAGCCGGTGCAGGAGCTTCCGGTGGAGGCACACCGCCTAATGGTGGTAATAGTGGACAGAGTGGTAATAATGGAGACGATGGTAATTCTAGCAAGTTTAAAAAAGCTTTAATACCGATAATAGCTGCCATTCTTATCTTAGGGGCTCTGGCAATATTCCTTGGCATGTACTTAAATGGTACCAATAAAGACAATGGTAAAGAAATTGCCGAAAAAACTGAACAAACTAACAGTGATACTAAGAAAAAAGCGGATGAACAAGCAGAGAAAGAAAGAGCTAAAAAAGATGAAGAGAAGAAAGCAGAAGATAGCGATAAGCAATCAAATGATTCAGATAAAAATAGCGACTCAAGCGCTTCTAGCGAATCATCTGAAAACTCATCTGAAAACTCATCTGAAAATAGCACGAATGAAAATGGATCAGATGAACAAAATAATCAAACTGATCAAAATCAAAACAGCGACAATAGTGTAAATCAATATAACGAAAATGCTGAAAATGAAGATGTTCAAAATGCCGCACAAGATGCAGCAAATAATCAAACTGATCAAAATGCACAAAGTAATCAAAACCAAAATCAAAATCAATCACAACAAGCACACACTGTAACAGGTAAAGAAAACTTATATCGTATCGCTATTCAATATTACGGTAGTGGTTCACCTGAAAACGTAGATAAAATCAGACAAGCAAATGGTATTTCTGGCAATGAATTATCTCAAGGTCAGAATTTAGTAATACCATAGACATAAACTAAAGGGGATGGATTTATGTATTTAACGAATATAATGATATCGAAAGAAAAGTGTTATATTGCTCATCCGAAAGATACGATTCACTCAGCGTTGGATAAGTTAGAACATCACGGGATTGATGGTTTACCAATCGTTGCTGATGGAAAGTATATTGGTATGATTACAAGATATAGTATTTTTAGACATTATTTCTTTAAAAAAGAAAATGTAACGAGAGATGAATTTATTGATGATACATTGATTGAAGAAATCTTAACTTTAGACTTACACTCTTTAAATGAAAATAAACTTGTTGAAGAGTCACTTCTAAACTTGCAAGATTTCCCAATTCTTGCCGTCGTCAATGACGATAAAGATTTTCTAGGTATCGTTACAAGATACGATGTAATGGAGCAATTTAAATCAGCTTTTGGTATGAAACAAAAAGGTGTTAGAATCGCTATTACATCAGTGGAAGCTGAAGGTAGAATTAAACGACTATCAAGCATTATAGCAAAACACAAATTAAATACGATTTCATTTGTAACATTTGATGAGACGGACAAAATGTATCGAAGAATGATTATTAAAGTAGAAAAATCGAATAATATTGATAAGTTTATCAAGTACTTATCTAAAAATGGATTTAAAGTTCTTGATGTAACTGAAGAAGTATAATTTTATAACATGATGTTCAATTAACTATTAAACTGCCAACGAAGACAAAATCTTTGTTGGCAGTTTTTTTTATGCTCATAACAACTGCTATATATGATGTCATGCTAGTGTGTTTATCTGAAATTATGTATCAATTCATTTTACTAATCTCTCTTTATTGATATAATGATTGAGGATATTATAAGGAGTGAAGGTACATGCAAGAATATGAAAGTTTAATAATCGGTGGAGGTCCTTGTGGTTTAAGTGCTGCAATTGAACAAAAGAGAAGAGGCATCAATGCAGTAGTCATTGAAAAAGGTAATGTAGTAGATGCAATTTATAATTACCCAACTCACCAAACCTTCTTTTCTTCAAGTGATAAACTCGGTATCGGTGATGTGCCGTTTATCGTTGAAGACTTAAAGCCTAAAAGGAACCAAGCACTCGTTTATTATAGAGAAGTTGTTAAACATCATCAGATTGATGTAAGAACATTTGAAGAAGTGTTAGCAGTTAAAAAAGTAGATAATAGATTTTTAGTTTCAACTACTAAACAAACTTACAAAGTAAGATTTTTAACGATTGCTACTGGGTATTATGGACAACCTAATGAATTAGAAGTAGAAGGTCAAGAGTTAAGTAAAGTCATGCATTATTTTAAAGAAGCGCATCCTTATTTCAATCAAGACGTTGTGATTGTTGGCGGGAAGAATTCAGCAGTAGATGCTGCAATTGAGTTAGAGAAAGCTGGAGCAAATGTAACAGTTCTTTATCGTGGATCAGAGTATTCTAAGAGTATAAAACCATGGATATTACCTAACTTTGAATCACTTGCGAATCACGAAAAAATTACGATGCATTTTAATAGTGAAGTAGAACGTATAGACGAAGATACCTTAACTTTTTCTAAAGAAGGAAAATCTCACACAATTAAAAATGATTTCGTTTTTGCTATGATCGGCTATCACCCTGATTATAAGTTTTTAGAATCATGTGGTGTTGAAACGATTACGAACGAATTTGGAACAGCACCTTCGTATAATAAAGATACGATGGAATCCAATGTTGAAAACTTATATATTGCAGGTGTTATTGCTGCAGGTAACGATGCCAACACTATTTTCATTGAAAATGGTAAGTTTCATGGCGGCACGATTGCACAAGATATAGACAGAAAGAAACAAACACCTTTAGAATCATAAAAAGATCCCTGTTATTTGCTCAGAAGCAATAACAGGGAATTTTTTATGCGAAATATTGTACTAAATCGTCTTTTGTTAATTGATTACTTAATCCTACAAGAAGTTTTAATCGAGCTTTTTGGCCATTTAAACCATTTGATAAAATAATGCCCATTTGTTGTAACTGGTAGCCGCCACCTTCATATGCGTATATACCACCAACAATACCGTTTAATGATCGTGAAACCATTACGACTGGTATATCAGCCTCTATTAAATGTTTGATGCCTTCTAACGCTGTTGGAGGCATATTTCCTTGACCGAGTGCTTCAATTATTAAACCATCGTATTTGTAGTCGACGAAAAAGTTTAATAAATCACTAGATAAATCCATATGTGCTTTTACAATACCAATTTTGATATTTGGATTGATTTCCGGATATTTCTTATAAGGAAATGGCTTATGATGGAATGAAACGTGTGTTTTTGTGACGCTTCCTATCGGTCCGTAATTAGGGCTTTGAAAAGTGCTTGTATTCGAAGTATGCGTCTTCGTAACATTTTTAGCGGTATGAATTTCATCATTAAATACAACCATGACGCCTTTATTTTGAGCGTCATCAGTTGAAGCAACTTTTAATGCCGAAACATAGTTATATAAACCGTCAGAACCAATTTCGTTGGAAGATCTCATCGCACCTGTTAAAATTATAGGTAACTCAGTATCTATTGTTAAATCTAACAAATAAGCTGTTTCTTCTAATGTATCCGTACCATGCGTGATAACAAATGCATCATATTCATTATTTTTGATTGATTCGCATATGATATTTTTCAATTTAATAATATATTGATTGTTCATATGTGGAGAAGGTACTTGGAATGGATTGATTTCTGTAATGTCACCTAGAGATTGTATAAACTGTTGATGTCTATGCATTGGATGCTCTGAGTTGGTTTCTACTTTACCTGTATCTTTATCTTCTGACATACTAATTGTTCCACCAGTATGTATAACTAAAATTCTCTTCATTTCTTTCCTCCTATTCATATGTTTATAATTTATGATAAAATATATAGGATTAAAGAACAAGAGAGGTTAATAAAATGAAGAAAATAAATATTGCAATAGATGGTCCAGCAGCAGCTGGTAAAAGTACAATCGCTAAATTAGTAGCGCAACAATTTAACATGATTTATGTGGATACAGGTGCTATGTATAGAGCGATAACACTTTATTACATTGAACAAGAATCTGAAGATTTTGACCGTCTTGTTAAAGAAATTGATTTGAAAATTGTATTAGATAATGGTCAACGCGTCATTTTAAATGGTAAAGATGTTTCAGAAAGAATAAGAGAAAATGACGTGACAGAAAAAGTTTCATATGTTGCCTCTAAAGAATCGGTTCGCACATTTTTAGTAGAACAGCAACAAAAGTTAGCGGATGAAAAAAATGTTGTAATGGATGGCAGAGATATTGGCACAACTGTGTTACCAGATGCAGAACTCAAAATATACATGATTGCATCTGTAGAAGAACGTGCAGTAAGACGTTTGAAAGATAATGAGTTAAGAGGCATTGAATCTGATTTAGAATTTTTAAAGGTTGATATTGAACGTCGAGATCAATACGATATGAATCGAGACATTTCACCTTTAGTTAAAGCTGAAGATGCAATAAGTATTGATACAACTGGTTTAACAATCGAAGAAGTGACAAATCAGATTACAGAACTAGCAAAAGACAAAATGGTCTAAATAGTTCGAATTCCTTGACAATTTAGCTTCATTATAAGAAGTTAATATTATGATATTTATTTAAAGGAGGCAATTTTGATGACGGAAGAATTCAACGAATCCATGATAAATGAAGTGCAAGAAGGTGACAAAGTAAAGGGTAGTGTACAGGCGATAGAAGATAAACATGTAGTAGTACACATAGTGGGTGGTAAATTTGATGGCATCATTCCAATCAGCCAACTGTCAACTCAACACATCGAAACAGCCAACGAAGTCGTCAATATTGGTGATGAAATCGAAGCGTTCGTAACTAAAATCGAACAAAATGAAGAAAGCGGTCACTATATATTATCTAAACGTAAATTAGATGAGAATTTATCATACGAAAAATTACAAACTATTCTTGATGAAGATGAAACAATTGAAGCTGAAGTAACTGAAGTCGTTAAAGGTGGCTTAGTTGTTGATGCTGGTATTAGAGGTTTCATACCTGCTTCATTAATTTCTGTTAATTATATCGAAGATTACTCTGATTATTTAGGTAAAGTATTAACACTTAAAATAGAAGAGTTAGATCAAACGAATAATAGAGTGATTTTAAGCCGTAAAAAGGTAGAACAAGAAGCTTTAAGTTCACAAAAAGAAGATTTACTTAACAATATATCTCAAGGGGATGTATTAGAAGGTAGAGTTGCTAGAATTGCTAACTTCGGTGCATTTATCGATCTAGGTGGTGTAGATGGCTTAGTACACGTATCTGAGTTGTCACACAATCATGTTAAATCACCTGAAGAAGTTGTTACTGTTGGAGAGACAGTAAAAGTTAAAGTACGCGCAGTAGATAGAGAAGCAGAAAGAATTTCTTTATCTATTAAAGATACTTTAGCAAGTCCGTTCGAACAAATTGATACGAATTTCACAGTTGGCGATATCGTACCAGGTAAAGTCGTTCGTTTAGCACAATTTGGAGCATTTGTAGAAATCGCGCCAGGATTACAAGGTTTGGTACACATTTCACAAATCAGCCATGAGCATATAGGAAATCCAGAAGAAGTGCTAGAAAAAGGACAAGATGTTCAAGTCAAAATATTAGCTATTGATAAAGATGAAGAAAGAATTTCATTATCAATTAAAGATACTATTGAACAAGAAACAGATTATGATGAATCTTATTTAAATCAAAGAGATACTGATGAGGATAATCCTACATTAGGCGATATTTTTGGAGATAAACTAAAAGATTTTAAATTATAATGATATAAAAAGCCATTCTAAATAAACTTTGAATGGCTTTTTTTAATTCCATAGGCTAAACTGACATGATATGTTAAAATAAAAAGGATTATGAATGAGAGGAAGTAGGTTTATGACGAAACCCATTATAGCAATTGTAGGTAAACCAAATGTAGGAAAATCTACAATTTTCAATAGAATTATAGGCGAGAGAGTATCAATTGTCGAAGATACACCTGGTATTACAAGAGACAGAATATATTCAAGTGGTGAATGGTTAACACATGACTTTAACTTAATTGATACTGGTGGAATTGACTTAGGTGATGAACCTTTCCAACAACAAATTAGGGCACAAGCAGAAGTAGCTATTGATGAAGCAGACGTTATTATCTTTATGGTAAATGGCCGTGAAGGTGTGACACAAGCAGATGAAATGGTAGCTAAAATACTATATAAATCAAATAAACCTGTCGTATTAGCAGTTAATAAAATTGATAATCCTGAGATGAGAAGTGAAATTTATGACTTTTATTCATTAGGTTTCGGCGAACCATTTCCAATTTCAGGTTCACACGGATTAGGCTTAGGAGATTTACTAGACGAAGCTGCTAGACACTTTCCTGAAGATACCGAACCTGAATATGATGATGAAACGATTAGATTATCACTTATTGGACGACCAAATGTAGGGAAATCTAGTTTAATAAATGCCATTTTAGGTGAAGAACGTGTTATCGTATCTCCAATTGCAGGTACAACTAGAGACGCAATCGATACTTTATATACTTATGACGAACAAGAGTATGTGTTAATAGATACAGCAGGTATGAGAAAAAAAGGTAAAGTATATGAAAATACCGAAAAATATTCAGTATTAAGAGCACTTAAAGCAATTGAAAGATCTAATGTAGTACTTGTTGTAATCGATGCTGATGACGGTATTATTGAACAAGATAAGAAAGTTGCAGGATATGCGCACGAAGCGGGTAAAGCAATTGTAATAGTAGTCAATAAATGGGACACAGTAGAAAAAGATTCAAAAACAATGAAAAAATTCGAAGAAAAAGTTAGAGATAACTTCCAATTCTTAGATTATGCACCAATTGCTTTTGTATCTGCTTTAGAAAAATCACGTTTGAAAACGTTATTCCCACTTATTACAATGGCAGATGAAAACCATCGTAAACGTGTACAAAGTTCTACTTTAAATGAAGTCATTACAGATGCTGTTGCGATGAATCCAACACCAACTGATAATGGTAGAAGATTGAATATTTTCTATGCAACACAAGTTGCTATTCAACCTCCAACATTTGTAATATTCGTGAATGATGCTGAATTAATGCACTTCTCTTATAAACGTTTCATAGAAAACCGTATAAGAGATGCGTTCGGTTATGAAGGAACACCAATTCATTTAATCTCAAGAAAAAGAAACTAATGTAAAAGGATTGATAAATATGACAAATATAACTGTGTTTGGTACCGGAAGTTGGGGAACTGCATTAGCTAGTGTTTTAGCAGACAATCATCATGATGTTCTAATGTGGGGAAAAACTGAAAATACAATCAATGAAATTAATAAAGAACATACTAATTCAAAATATTTAAAAACAATTTCTATAAATGAAAATATTAAAGCAACGACAAATATGAAAGATGCTGTGCATCATGCTTCAATATTTATAATCGCTGTACCAACTAAAGCAATTCGCGAAGTTTCTGAACATATTAACGAAATTGCGTATGGTAAAAAAGTTTTCATACATGTATCAAAAGGTATTGAACCTGGAACATTCAAAAGAATCTCCGAAATGATTGATGAATCCATCAATTCTAAAATAAACGGAGGTATTGCCGTATTATCAGGTCCAAGTCATGCTGAAGAAGTTGCAATCAAGCATCCTACAACAGTTTCAGTATCTTCAGAAAGTGAAGAAGTTGCGAAATTAGCACAAGATTTATTTATGACAGATTATTTCCGTGTTTATACGAATAATGATTTAATTGGAATAGAAATTGGTGGCGCACTAAAAAATATTATCGCACTTGCTGCAGGTATAACTGACGGTATAGGATATGGCGATAATGCTAAAGCTGCACTTATGACAAGAGGCTTAGCAGAAATTACGCGTTTAGGCGTTAAAATGGGTGCAGATCCAATGACTTTCCTCGGACTCGGGGGCATAGGCGACCTAATTGTAACGTGTACTTCAGTTCATTCAAGAAACTGGAAATGCGGTAATATGCTAGGTAAAGGTGCAACATTAGAAGAAGCTTTAGAAGAAATGAACATGGTAGTTGAAGGTGTCAGAACAACTAAAGCTGCCTATAACTTATCTAAAAAATATGATGTAGAAATGCCTATTACATCAGGTCTATATAAAGTATTATTCGAAGATTATCCTGTTTCAGAAGGCGTTAAAGACCTTATGGAACGCGACAAAAAGTCAGAGAATATTTAAGCAAGTGAGGTATTTAAATGTTTGATATATCAAGAATGGATTTAATGTGGGTGTCTTTTTACTCGATAGGCTTTATGATTTTAGCGATTATACTCGTATATTTGTCTAGATTTAAATTTAAAAACAGAATTTTAAGTGGTATTACGATGTTATTAGCGGTTATATCACTTATTCTTGCTGGTATTTTTATGATCGTTGTATTAGGTGGATCTAGCCATGCATAATTATAAAAAAATAACATTTCTTATATTATGTTGTACATTACTCTTATCTGCATGTGCGTTTCCTGATAAGGAAAAAGAGGAAAATCAAGTACCTGCTAAAGACCAATTAATGATGGTTCAAACGGCAGTAGATGAATATCAAAAAGCGAGTAATGGTTTATTACCTCTTAAAGAACGAGACGATAGCTATTCCATATATTTAAAGCACCCGGTAGATTTTAATAAATTAAAGCCAAAGTTCTTATCACAACTTCCAGGTAATGCATTTGAAAATGGTGGTATATACCAATATGTCATTATGGATGTCGATAAAGATCCAAAAGTACATTTAATTGATTTAAGAACTTCAGAAGTGTTAAAAGATATTAGAATTAGAATTGATGCGAGCGGTGAGCCGTTACAACTCGGGAAAAAAGTTGCGCCTAACGTATATGAAATTGACTATAAAAAATATGGTTTTAAGAAAAAACCTACAGTTCCAAGTCCTTATAGTAACGAAAGATTACCTGTTTATATGAACGGTGGTAACGATTTCGTAATTGATTATCGATTAGATTTAGCAAAAGCAATTAAAAAAGAAAAGTCGCTTCCTAAACCTGGTACAGACATTCGCTACCTACTTTATAAAGAAACGCCTATACTACCGGCTTATTCACCAGAATTTACAATAAATAGCAAAAATGAGCCCGTTTTTAAATCAAAAGTGAAAAAATATTAATAAAATTATAGAAATTATACATTAATAGCTTGTAAATCGTTGCAGTGACACTGGTTGTTGTGTTAAAGTCTTATCATAATGGTATTTATACATATCATTACATAACCTTTTGGGAGGTGAAATTGAAATGAACAAAACAGAATTAATCAACTCAGTAAGTGAAAAAGCTAATTTAACTAAAAAAGAAGCCGGTCTTGCTGTAGATGCAGTGTTCGAATCAATTCAAAAATCTTTATCTGACGGTGAAAAAGTACAATTAATTGGTTTCGGTAACTTTGAAGTACGCGAAAGAGCTGCTCGTAAAGGACGTAACCCACAAACTGGTAAAGAAATTGATATCCCTGCAAGCAAAGTTCCAGCTTTTAAAGCAGGTAAAGCATTAAAAGATGCAGTTAAATAATTGATTGTATCAAAGCCCTTATTAAGGGCTTTTTTTATTTGTCTTATTTCTTTAAATGAATTAGATATATGCATTTTCAATTCATTTAACTTAGTGTTAAGATATATAGGTGATAATGTTGAGGTGATAAGATGGATAAAATTGAAAAAATTTATAATAAAGAAATTTCTAATTTGTTAAAGGGCGTCCAAAATAGTAATGTTCCAGTAGTGAATCCCATTATTGCAGAAATATTGAACAATATTAACGTTGATACGCATGCAAAGTTAGCTACGATATCTATTGATGCCTCAATGCGCTTTTTAAATCGTATTGGAGAACCTAACGTCTCCAATCAAGATATTTTAATAGGTGATCTTGTTAGTGCATACTTTTATAAATGTGCTACATTAAATAAAGATTTGAAATTTTTAGATACAATGACTAAAGCGATTAGTAAACAAAATGAATTAAAGCAAACTTTAGCAAGTGATAAAACGAATGCCAATTCTAATATGATTAAAGAAATTGAATCTATTTATATTACAACGCTAATAGATTACTACGATATCAATATGGATAAAGAAAAGTTGAAAGATGAAATTTATGCATATTATTATTAATAAATAATAACTATATTTTAAAATTTAAAGGAATGAATAAAAGTGGATAATAAATCTAAATCAGAACACGTACATGACGTTTTCCAAAATATTTCTGGAAAATATGATACATTAAATAATATTATAAGTTTTGAACAGCATAAAAGATGGCGCAAATATACAATGAAACAAATGAATGTGAAACCTGGTTCAAAAGCTTTAGATGTATGTTGTGGAACTGCAGATTGGACGATACAATTAAGTCATGCTGTTGGACCATACGGTGAAGTGGTAGGCTTAGACTTCAGCGAAAACATGTTAGAAGTAGGTAAGAAAAAAACAGATAACATGGCCAACATTCATTTGATACATGGTGATGCTATGAGTTTACCTTTTGAAAATAATGAATTCGACTATGTAACAATTGGTTTCGGATTAAGAAATGTTCCAGATTATAAACATGTCTTAAATGAACTTAAGAGAGTCGTTAAACCTGGAGGTATGGTTGTATGTTTAGAAACAAGTCAACCAACAGTACCAGTGTTCAAACAAATGTATCGATTCTATTTTAAAAATATCATGCCATTATTCGGAAAATTATTTGCAAAATCTTTACAAGAATATAATTGGTTACAAGAATCTGCCGGAAACTTTCCTGGCAAAAAAGAATTAGCAGAAATGTTCGCTGATGTTGGTTACGAAAGAATAAAAATCAAAAGTTTTACTGGCGGCGTTTCGGCTATGCATTTAGCTTATAAACCTAAATAACAAGGTGATTACATGTATGATAAAACAAAAATCCATTTAAACAAAGAAGTAAAAGAAATAGAAAAACAACTTAATAACTATATTAATAGTGATCAAAATACAATAAATGAAGCTTGCCAATATTTATTAACGTCTGGTGGTAAACGTATACGTCCATTGTTTACATTAATCGCCAGTCAATTTGGCGAGCGATATTCAAAAGATGTAATCACAGTAGCTACAACTTTAGAGCTTATACATATGGCTAGTTTAGTTCACGATGACGTAATTGATAAAAGTGACAAGCGAAGAGGGAAACCTACTATTGCAAAGAAGTGGGATGTACAAACAGCAGTCATAACAGGTAATTATTTGTTATCTCAATCATTAAATGCTGTAAGCACCATTGAACATCCTGACCTACACAAGCAATTGGCCCACGGTATCATAGAAGTTTGTAGAGGAGAACTCTTCCAATTTGAAGATCAATTTATTTCAAATCAATCTATTACGAACTATTTACGTCGAATTAAACGTAAAACAGCTTTACTTATTTCATTATCTACAGAATTAGGTGCATATGCTGCACGAGCAGATAATGAAACAGTTAAAAAGCTAACTAAAATTGGCTATTACATAGGTATGAGTTATCAAATTGTGGATGATATATTAGACTTTACGAGTACTGAAAAGAAATTAGGTAAGCCAGTTGGTTCGGATTTAAAAAATGGCCATCTTACTTTACCAGTATTGTTAAGAATGAAAAACTCATCTGAATTTAAAGAACATATCAATAAATTACATGCGGATAGCCCAACAGAAACATTCGATTTATTAGTAGAAGAAATCATTACATCTGAAGAATTGCAAAAATCAAAAGAAGTAAGTAATAATTATTTACATAAAGCTGAAGATTTAATTGATACGCTAAATAATGAATCAGGCAAAAAGATGCTTTTAGAAATAATTATGAAAATAAGAGATAGAAACCATTAGAAAGCGCTTGCAACTCCCTTTCTTCAATGATAAACTTATCTTGGATTTACATAAAACAAAGGTAGGGATTACGCAATGGAAAGAACATTTTTAATGATTAAACCTGATGCAGTTCAAAGAAACCTAATTGGTGAAGTTGTTTCACGATTAGAAAGAAAGGGATTAAAATTAGTTGCAGCAAAATTGTTTCAAGCTAATGAAGAATTAGCGAAAGAACATTATGCTGAACATGTTGAAAAGCCTTTTTATAACAAATTAGTGAGCTTTATTACATCAGGCCCAGTATTTGCAATGGTAGTTGAAGGTAAGAATGTAGTGGAAGTTACGAGAACAATTGTTGGAGAAACAAACCCTACTAAAGCAGCTCCAGGTACTATAAGAGGGGATTATGGTATTGATTTAGGAAGAAACATTATTCACGGATCTGATTCTAATGAATCTGCTGCACGTGAAATAAGTTTATGGTTTGATGAATCGGAACTTAATGATTATATATTAAATGATGAAAAATGGGTATATGAATAATAAACACAAGCGAGGAATAGTTTAACAAATTTTTGTTAAACTATTCCTCGCTTTTTGTTAATTTAAAGCGTTAAATATGATATGATTAATTTTATATTTAATTAACAGTAGGGAGAGATAATATGCGTTACTTAACATCTGGTGAATCACATGGACCACAACTGACTGTCATTATTGAAGGTGTTCCAGCTAATTTGAAAATTGACGTCAATGAAATCAATGAAGAAATGTTTAAACGTCAAGGCGGTTACGGACGTGGTCGTCGTATGCAAATTGAAAAAGATGCTGTAGAAATCGTTTCAGGTGTGAGACATGGTTATACTTTAGGTAGCCCTATTACACTCATCGTGAAAAATGATGATTTTAAACATTGGAGAAAAATCATGGGTGCAGATCCATTAACTGAAGAAGAAATAGAAAATATGAAAAGAGTTATTACGAAACCGAGACCAGGACATGCAGATCTTGTTGGTGGGATGAAATATAACCATAGAGATTTAAGAAATGTCCTTGAGCGTTCTTCTGCTCGTGAAACAGCAGCAAGAGTAGCTGTAGGTGCAGTTTCTAAAATTTTATTAAAAGCTTTAGATATAGATATTTATTCTAGAGTTATCGAAATAGGCGGCATAAAAGACGATTTTGAATACTCTCTTGAAGAAGTGAAAGAAAATATTGATCACAATGATGTACGTTGTATTAATGATGACGTAGCAGAAAAAATGAGAAATCGAATAGATGAAGCGAAAAATGATGGTGATTCTATCGGCGGTATCGTTGAAGTTGTTGTAGAAAACATGCCTGCAGGTATTGGAAGTTATGTGCATTATGACCGTAAATTAGATGGTCGTTTAGCTCAAGCGGTCGTTAGTATTAACGCTTTTAAAGGTGTTAGCTTCGGTGAAGGATTTAAAGCTGCAGAAAAACCAGGTAGCGAAATCCAAGATGAAATTGCATATGACAATGAAAAAGGTTATCACCGTTTATCAAACCATTTAGGTGGGCTTGAAGGTGGTATGTCAAATGGTATGCCAATCGTTATTAACGGTGTTATGAAACCTATACCAACATTATATAAACCATTAAATTCTGTCGATATAGATTCTAAAGAGAGCTTTAAAGCTACAATCGAAAGATCAGATAGTTGTGCAGTCCCTGCTGCAAGTGTAGTGTGTGAACACGTCATTGCATTTGAAGTTGCTAAAGCAATTACAGAAGAGTATCAATCTAACCATATTGACCAATTACAAGATGCGATTAAAAACCATCGTAATTGGAACTTGAATTTCTAGGTGATGACATGATTTTTAAAACAACTTATAATGACAACAACTACCCGATTATATTGAAGCAAAATGCATTGACAGATATAAAACATTATTTGAAAGAAAATGAACAAAATATCGTTTTAATTGATCAAGATGTTTATCGATTTCATAAAGAATATTTAAAAGAACAGCTTGAAGATGATGATATTAAATTTTTAACAATTATGAGTGGTGAAGTATGTAAGCAAATGTCTTACTTTGAATCAATCAGTGAGAAATTGTTATCTATGAATATCACTAGGCAGTCACAATTAATTGCGATCGGTGGAGGTGCTACTGGAGACTTTGTTGGATTCCTTGCCGCGACGTTACTACGAGGTATTGATTTCATTCAAGTACCTACAACATTGCTTGCACACGATTCTGCAATAGGTGGCAAAGTTGGCATTAATGCTTCAGTTGGTAAAAATTTAATAGGTGCTTTTCATAGACCACGTGCAGTTATATATGACACGAAGTTTTTAGAAACGTTACCACATTCAGAAATTAGAAGTGGTTACGGTGAAATATATAAGCATGCAATTTTAAATAGTGAAGCTGATACAACACGTCTAATGGAAGTGTATCCGTCGATTAAAGAGTTGTCTCAATTACAAAATATTGAAACATTTTTAAAAATGGGTATTGAAACAAAATTAAAAATTGTCATTGAAGATGAGTTCGAAGGTGGCGTGCGTAAGCATTTAAATTTAGGACATACATTTGGACATGGTATAGAATACTTAACTAAAATTGCACATGGTGAAGCTGTTATGATTGGTATTCTATTCCAAAAAGTTATCAATAAAAACAGAAATTTATATGATACGTTAGATACAATTGATGCATTAATCAATTATTTAAAAGAACTTGGATATCCACTCAATATATTGAATGATGCTGATATTGAGCTTATTTTTGAGTATATGAAAAAAGATAAAAAAAATATTGGACAATCGATTCAAATGGTTTTACAAAAAGGCGAAGCTTCGTTTACAATTGAATCCGTTTCTAAAGATGAAGTATTAGACGCTTTTAACGAACTTAAAGCTCTAATTAATGAATAGAAGGAGTCCTTTAATATGGAAGATGTATATAAAGTAATTGACGATATTCACATGAAAAATATCGACCAATTAGATGAAAAAGTAAATAGAGTTTTACAATCGGATGATCATGATGCGTTATTTATGTTAGGAGAAACATTGTATAAATACGGTATTGTCGATCAAGGTGTAAAAATATTTGAAGAATTATATTTCCTTTATCCAGATGAAAATGAATTGCTCGTTTATTATATAGAAGGACTAATCGATCAAAATGATTTAGAAAGAGCACACGAAGTGCTTTATAACAGTCCTCATTCAACAGAAAAATTAATGCTAGAAGCTGATTTATATCAGCAACAAGGTTTATTTGAAGTTGGTATTGAAAAACTTATCGAAGCTAAAGAAATGCAACCAGATGATATCATCATCACTTTTGCTTTAGCTGAAATGTATTATTATGATGGTCAATATTTAAAAGCAATGTCAAACTATGAAACAATTACACAAACAGGTGAAGACATTATAAATGGTATTTCGATTTATGCGCGTATGGCTGATGCAAGTTTACAAAGTGGTGCATATGAAGAAGCGATTAATTATTATGAAAATGTTTCGGAAATGGACATGACTGCGGAAGATTACTTCAAACAAGCGATCAGTTATCAAAAAAATGACTTAACACTTGAAGCAATTAAGCAACTTGAAAAACTATTAGAAAAAGATCCTGACTTTATGCAAGCTTATCATTATTTACTTCAAATATTTGAATCTGAAAAAAATTATGAAAAAGCGATTGAAATCGGTAAAGAAGGACTTCGACTAAATGCATATTACAAAGAGTTAATGACGGATACGGCGAGATTAATGTTAACAACTAATGATGAACACGGTGCGATTCTTTTACAAGATGCGCTTACAGTAGATCCATCATATACAGAAGCTGCCATCATACTTGCTGACTATTATCGTGAAAAAGATAATACAACCGGTTTAATTAACTTGCTTACTTATGTAGATCATGAAGATATTGATCCAATTGTAGCTTGGCATGTAGGTTATGCATTTGGCGTAGAAGAAAGAGATAAAGAAGCACAACATTTCTACGAATTAGCGTACCCAGATTTATTACAAAACATCGACTTCTTAAATGACTATTATCATTATTTAATAGAAATCGGTAATATTGAAACAGCTAAAAATATATTAGAGTCTGTTCGCAAGCAGGATCCTGAGAATCCATATTGGGATCAAGAATACGAAAGACTATTATAAGTAGGGTTAAATATGAATCATACATGGCTTAATTATGAAAAACAGCGGTTCATTGAATATATATTGTACCAATATGATTTTAAAATTGCTGAAAGTGTATGGATATTAAATTTACTTAAAAGTAGTCCGAAATATTTATCAAATATTTCATTCGTTAGAGAAACGACTCATGATCGAATTTTATCGATAAGCACAGATCGATCTAAACAATTGCCCTTATTATATTGCAAAGAACAATTTTGTATAGAAAATGGACGTCAAATATTTCATGATATAAGACTAGATGAGACACACTTAAATGTATTGCTCTATTTAAACAACAATGATGACCGTTTAAATAGATTATTGCTCTTACAAATGCTCGTCGCATATTATGGAGAAGAAAAAGACCTTCGTCCATTAAACAACAATCATAATAGTCTTCATCATTGGGGACAATTAATTAGAAATGAAATTGATAAATCATTAGATCATAACGATCAAGATACTTTTTTAGAAATGTCTAAAATATTACAATTCATTAATGAGTTGGAGGAACGTCAGTAATGTTATTTAATCATGTTGACTTAAAAGAATTAAAAAACAACTTAGAATATATAGATACAGCGATTATACCTGTTTCCAATATCGATATGAATCATCAATTATTGGCTTCATGTGACAAAAATGAAACAGTACAACTCGTAGGCATGTTAGCTGAAAAACAATTTAAAGGTAGATTATTGTTAACCCCTTCATTTTTTACGAGCGGAAATCAATACGAGCATGTAATATCATTCATCCAAAGCTTAAAAGAATATGGACTAAACAACATTATCGTTTTAAGCAGTGAGAAATTCGACCTAGATCCAGATATTCAACTTTATTCAGTGAATACAATCCCTATGGGTGATCTAGACGATGATATGAAACGCACACTTATAGAAGATGAAGTTAAACAATTCATGAAATTCATCATCAAAAGTTGGAACAAATCATCATAAAGATAAAGTAGGTTGGGACATCAATACCCAATCTCAAAATTAAGGTCTCTTCATTAGGTTATCGCCTAGTGAAGAGATTTTTTTTGTGTTTAGAGTGTTGCGATTTTGAAAGTGCATGCTTGTCTTATGAATATGGATCGAGTTTGCAGTCTCTCACTCATACTATTCCCCCGGGCGTCAGCACTTTACAAAATCGATACAAAAATGATGATTTAAGTATGTACAAAAATGTCTTGGATTAACATCGGAATAAACTCACGACATGGGCAATGTCTTGGATTAACATCGGACTTAACTCACGACATGGGCAATGTCTTGGATTAATTGCGGACTTAACTCACGACTTAAGTATTGTCTTACGCTATGTCGTGAGTTGAATCATTTCATCGGACTATCTTCCGGTAACATTACTTAAAAATGCATCTTGCAACAGTTTGAATTTGGGGAAATCACTATCAAAAATCAATTTTTTAGACTGAATTTATCGTTAAATATTAAAGCCTTTTCATTTTTTTGAATTTTACGTGTTAAAACCTAAATAAATAAACATTTAAATTGTGACAAAGCGTTGACCGTCTTGAAATAATAGGCTAAAATTAAGTTGTCCTAGTTATAAAAGAACGATTAATAGAGGGGGGAATCTAAATGAGCCAACGTGTCACACGACGCCAATTTCTAAACTATTCATTAATGGGTGTTGGGTCATTTATGGCTGCTGGTATGATTTTACCTATGGGTAGATTTGCGCTTGATCCTGTTTTCAAAGCGGATGCACAAGGCGATTTGATTGCTACAGGCGTAAAGGAGTCAGAACTTGGCAAAGAGCCTATAAAAGTGGACTTTAAATTCGAACAAGAAGATGCTTGGTATACGAGTGAAGTTACAGAATTTGCTTGGGTATACAAAGATGGAAAGGACATCGTAGCATTATCACCGGTCTGTAAACATTTAGGATGTACAGTAACTTGGAATGGTGATGACTCAAATCCTAACCAATTCTATTGTCCATGTCATAACGGTCGTTATGAAAAGAATGGTAAAAACATTCCTGGTACGCCACCATTAGCACCACTTGATCAATACGAAGTGAAAGTTAAAGATGGCATTATTCAAATCGGTAAAAAACACGAGAACGAATTAGCTAAATAAGGAGGGATTAACAATGATAGATAAAATCTATGATTGGGTCGATGACAGACTTGATATTACACCAATTTGGCGAGATATTGCTGATCATGAGGTGCCAGAGCATGTTAACCCTGCTTATCACTTTTCAGCTTTCGTTTATTGTTTTGGTGGTCTAACGTTTTTCATTACAGTAATACAAGTATTATCAGGCATGTTCTTAACGATGTACTATGTTCCAGATATCGTTAATGCTTGGAAGTCAGTTTACTATTTACAACACGATGTAGCTGCTGGTGTTATCGTACGTGGTATGCACCATTGGGGAGCAAGTTTAGTAGTAGTCATGATGTTTTTACATACACTTCGTGTATTTTTCACAGGATCTTATAAACAACCGAGAGAATTAAACTGGGTTGTAGGTGTTTTAATATTCTTTGTAATGCTTGGATTAAGTTTTACTGGTTATTTATTACCATGGGATATGAAAGCACTTTTTGCAACAAAAGTAGGTTTACAAATTGCAGAGTCAGTTCCTATCATTGGGCCGTGGGTTAAGACATTACTAGCAGGGGATGCAGAGATAGTTGGTGCACAAACTTTAACTCGTTTCTTTGCGATACATGTATTCTTCCTACCAGCTGCACTATTCGCGTTACTGGCAGCACACTTTATAATGATCAGAAAACAAGGTATTTCAGGTCCACTATAAAAATAACGTGAATAAATGAAAAAGGAGGTCATGCGACATGCATCGCGGTAAAGGGATGAAGTTTGTTGGTGACTCAAGAATTAAGTCATACGACAAACCAAAGTTAAATAGAGATTACTCAGAATTTCCAGGTCGTACAGAGAGTTTCTGGCCTGACTTTCTATTAAAAGAATGGATGACTGGTGCGGTTTTCTTAATTGCATACTTATGTTTAACAGTCGCGCATCCATCGCCACTTGAACGTGTGGCAGATCCATCTGATACTGGTTATACACCATTACCAGACTGGTATTTCTTATTCTTATATCAAATACTTAAATATACATTCGCATCTGGTCCTTATAATACATTTGGGGCAATCGTCTTACCAGGTATAGCATTTGGTGCTTTATTATTAGCACCTTGGTTAGATAGAGGACCTGAACGTAAATGGACGAAGAGACCATTTGCTTCTGGATTTATGTTAATTGCAGTTGCTATCTTATTCTATACAACATGGGAATCAAGTTATTACCATGATTGGAAACAACAAGCTAAGCAAGGTGAAATCGTATTCTCTAACTTAGATAAATCTGACCCAGTATATACTGACATTATCAAGTCAAACTGTACAAGTTGTCATGGTGGTGAGTTGACTGGGGGACAAGGTCCAAACTTGGTTGAATCGAAATTACCTAAAGAGGGTGTCCATGGATTTGTAGAAAAAGGTGCAGGTAAAATGCCGAGCTTTAAAGATACACTTTCAAAAGATGAAATCGATAAAGTATCTAAATACGTTGCAGATTTACATGAAACAGATGCAAACGGTAAAGAATTGAAAAAATAATTATTAAAGCCACCATTTTATGGTGGCTTTTTTCAAAGGAGTAATCTAATGGCATTTTGGAGATATGTAATGGGACAAAAGTCAGTGCTCATAACATTATTTATAGCAAATCTGCTCGGCACAATTTATGGATATATATGGTATGGTGGACAATTATTAGAAAGTAAATGGTATTTTTGGCCTTTCATCCCTGATAGTCCTACAGCAACTTTATTTCTAGTAATTGCTATTGCAGCTATTTATTTCAATAAGCATTTAGGATTGTTTGAATGTTTAGCGTTTGTGACATTAATTAAATATGGTGTATGGGCTGTCGTGATGAATTTATTTGTTATGATTCATTATGATCAACTTGTTCCTATGGCAATTATGCTCATGACTTCTCACGGGATCATGGCGATTCAAGCATTTATGTTCTATCCATTATTTCACATCAAAACTTGGCATATCATCGTAACAATGATATGGGTATTTCATAATGACGTCATAGATTATGTGTATCACCAATATCCTGTATATAGTATGTTAAGCCAGTACGAGTCACATATCGGATATTTTGCTTTTTGGTTAAGTATTGGCGCTTTTCTATTATTATTATATTTACAAAAAAATATAAAATTACGTTCGAAATATTTGACGTAACGGCCGTCACTCCGTAATATAATAAATAACAGGGATATAAAGGAGGAAGTTATTTGTTTTCATATATCATATATTTTATCATCATTATGCTTGTCCCTATGTACTTTCAATTTAGAGTAAAATCAACTTACAATAAATATTCAAGAGTACGCTCAACAAGTGGGAAGACGGGTAAACAAGTAGCTGAAGAAATTTTAGCTGCTAACGGTATTCATGATGTGGAAGTATTACAAGGTGAAGGATTCTTATCAGATCATTTTGATCCATCTAAAAAGCGTGTTGTATTATCACCTGCTAACTATCAACAACCAAGTGTAGCAGGAGCAGCAATTGCAGCTCACGAAGTTGGACATGCAATTCAACATGCTCAAGGATACGGGTTCCTAAAATTTAGAACAGCGCTTTTACCGCTAGCTAGTTTAGGAAGTTCATTATCATACATTATTATTTTAGCTGGTATCGTATTAACAGCAATGAGTAGTACATTCGGTACAACATTATTATGGGTTGGTATTGTGTTTATGTCATTCGCTGTTTTATTCTCATTAATTACATTACCAGTTGAATTTGATGCAAGTAAACGGGCAATGCGCCAAATTGAGAAATTAAATATGGTTAACGAACAAGAATATAGACATGCTAAAAAAGTTCTATCAGCAGCTGCGATGACATATGTGGCCGCCACAGCAGTAGCAGTAGCGGAACTGGCAAGATTTATTCTAATGGCTCGTAATAGTTAATGACTATTAAAGACTATCGATTTAAGTTTATAACTTATATCGGTAGTTTTTTTATTTTATAATGAATCATAAATTGTAGATTTAAATGTTCCATAACGTTCTATCAGTTTATAACATTGTCATTATATGCATGAATCATATATAATTTTATTATGTGAGTTCCTTTGTATATTAATATAAACGTAATGTGAGGAGGAATATTAATGGATATGAAAGAAATGCAAAAAGAAGTAGATACTTATATTTCTCAATTTAAAGCTGGCTATTTTTCACCATTAGCTAATTTAGCTAGATTAACGGAAGAAGTAGGAGAACTGGCAAGAGAAATTAATCATAGTCATGGTGAGAAAAAAAAGAAATCTACTGAAGAAGAAAATACGATTGAAGCTGAACTAGGCGATAATCTATTTGTATTAATTTGTTTAGCAAACTCATTAAATATAGATTTGACTAAAAGTTTTGAAGATACTATGCATAAATTTAATGTAAGAGATAAAGATAGATTTGAACGTAAATAAGTCATTATGGAGGAATAGTATGAAAATCGGTATAACGTGTTATCCATCAATGGGCGGTTCAGGCATAGTAGCGACTGAACTAGGATTGGAAATGGCAAAGAGAGGGCATGAAGTTCATTTTATAACGTCTAATATGCCTTTTAGAATGAGAGAGCCTGTGCCAAACGTTACTTTTCACCAAGTTGACGTTAATCAATACTCTGTTTTCCAATATCCGCCATATGATATAACATTAAGTGCAAAAATTGCAGATGTCATCAATGATTACGATTTAGATATTTTACATATGCACTACGCAGTCCCACATGCAATTTGTGGTATTTTAGCAAGACAAATATCTGGGAAAGATGTCAAAATCATGACGACATTACACGGTACGGATATAACAGTATTAGGTTATGATACATCATTACAAAGTGCCATTCGCTTTGGAATTGAAAAAAGTGATGTTGTCACGAGTGTTAGTGATAGTTTAAAAGAAGAAACATATGAAGTAATAGAACCAGATAAAGACATTCAAACAATATATAACTTTGTACAAGAAGATAACTTCCCGCAAGTTTATAATACAGATTTAAGGACGAGATACGGAATAGAAGAAGATGAAAAAGTCATCACATTTGTATCTAATTTTAGAAAAGTAAAACGTGTCCATGATGTTGTAGAAACTTTCTATAAGATCAACAAAAATGTTAAATCTAAATTACTGTTAATCGGGGATGGACCGGAATTACAAGTTGCTAGAGAACAAATTAAACATCTCAATATTGAAAATCATGTGCTTTTCTTAGGCAAACAAGATGAAGTTAATATTTTTTACCAAATGTCTGATTTAACATTGCTCTTAAGTGAAAAAGAAAGCTTTGGATTAGTGCTATTAGAAGCGATGCTAACGGGTGTTGTTCCGATTGGTACGAATGCAGGTGGTATAAAAGAAGTCATTAAAAACGGTGAGACAGGTTATACCGTTGATGTAGGTGACACGGATAAAGCGAGTGAATATGCAATTGAGTTATTAACAAATGAATCGTTATATAAAAACATGCAAAGTAAAATGATAGCAGACGTCCGCAAACGTTTCTCTTCGAAAGTAATTGCTGATCAGTATGAATCTTGTTACAACGATATGTTAGGAGTTTAAAATGAGTCCTTATCAAGTTTTTGAAGATGCTCGATGGATATTAGAAGTGCTAGAAAATAACGGTCATCAAGCTTATTTTGTTGGTGGTTCTGTAAGAGATTATTTAATGGATAAACATATTTCTGATGTAGATATAACAACGAGTGCTTTGCCAGAAGAAGTCGAAGCATTATTTGAAAAGACATTACCGATTGGAAAAGAACACGGTACGATTATTGTGTTAGGACAAGAACAACAATTCGAAGTAACGACATTTAGAAAAGATGGAGATTACGTTGATCATAGAAGACCAACATCTGTACAATTTGTAACAGACTTATATGAAGACGTCGCAAGAAGAGACTTTACTATGAACGCGATAGCTATGGATAAATCTTATCAATTACATGATTATTTTGATGGTTTAAGCGCGATTAAGAACAAAATCATAACAGCTGTAGGCACACCGATTGATAGAATGGAAGAAGATGCTTTACGTATTATGAGAGGTGTTAGATTCCAAGCGCAAACTGGCTTTAATCTCGATAGAGAAACAGAAGAAGCTATGCGTCAAACAGCGCATTTATTGGACAAAATTGCTATTGAAAGAATTGTCGTTGAATTAAAGAAAATGATCACTGGACAATTTATAAATCGTACCATTTCGACAATTAATCATTTGGACATGTTTAAACATATGCCATTTTTCAAACATATTCATCACGACACCATTTTCATACCGCTGCAATCCAGTTTTGAATTATGGATTGGATCTTTATGTTATTTATACGATTTAGAGTTTTCACGTTTATCGCATTTAAAAATAAGCAATCAAGAGAAGCGTGAAATCATTTCATATTATAATCTTTTAAATGCGTTTAAACATGAAGACAAATCAAAAGTAAACATGATTAGCTTAGTTTATTCATATGGGGACAGGAAAATGAAGGACGTGCTTCAATATATACGAGAAAATGAAGCGCAGCTCAATATACAATTTCACCCTACAATTATGAATGCTATTTTAGTAGATGAAATTTATGATAAACTACCTATATACGATAAAGCAGACTTAAATATCAATGGACAAGTACTGATGAGTGCTTTTAATAAAAAGGGTGGACCTTGGATTAAAGATACATTAAACAAAGTCGAACAAGCAGTAATCTTAAATAAAGTGAAAAATACACAAAATGATTTAATAGAATGGGTGCGAGAGAATGTCGAAATATAAACATGAAATTGTCAATTATTTATATCGAAATGATGAATACTTATCTGGTCAACACATTGCAGAGACATTAAATTGCTCACGTGTTACTGTTAAAAAAGTAATTGATCAACTTAGAAAAGAAGGATTTGAGATTGAATCCATATCTAATAAAGGTTATAAAATCGCAAAGATCCCTACAACTTGGCAAGAAGACATCGTTAATATAGAACTTAAAGATAATTTATTATTAAATCGTGCAATTGTTCAAACACAAGTTGATTCTACACAAATACTCGCTAAAGCTCATGTCAATGACACGGACAATCATTTTATTGTGCTAAGTGATGAGCAGACTAAAGGTCGAGGTAGATTTAATCGAGAATGGTCATCTTTAAAAAGCAAAGGGCTTTGGATGTCGGTCGTATTAAGACCAGATATACCGATTCAAAAAATGTCGACATTCAATTTGTTTATTAGTCTTGCTATTCAAGAAGTGATTGAACAACATTATCATATACAATGTAAAATTAAATGGCCTAATGACATATATATAGGCAATAAAAAAGTATGTGGCTTCTTAACTGAGATGATAGCTGATACGGATGGTGTAAATGCTATTATTTGTGGAATAGGTATTAATTTAAATCAAACACAAGAAGAATTTGATAAAGTTAATCAATCACGCGCTACGAGTTTAAATATAGAGAATGGTAAACCTATAGAACCTTATCAATTTCTGAGCGTCCTTATAAAAGCAATCGAACAAAGATATGATCAATTTTTAAATTTACCATTTAGTGAAATTAAAGAATTATACAAAAGTAAAAGTATGATTTGGAATAAAACATTAACTTATACTGAAGGTAATAAACAAATTGTTGGTCGTGCAATTGACATTCAAGACAATGGGTTCTTAACTGTGATATCTGAAGATGGCGATTTACATCAATTTATGAGTGCAGATATCGAAATATAGGAGAGATAATATGGCGCAAAGATACGCTGTTGTAGATTTAGAAACTACTGGAAACCAAATCCAATATGACGAAATCATACAAATTGGTATTACATTTATAGAAAATCATCAAATTATAGATACATATCATTCATATGTTAAAACTGATTTGGAAATTCCATCTTTCATCCAGGCATTAACAAATATAAATGAATTAGATTTACAAGAAGCGCCTTATTTTGAAGAAATTAGTAAATCTTTATTGAATAAGTTGAAAAACTGTGTGTTTGTCGCGCATAATGTTTTATTTGATTTGAACTTTTTAAAGTCTCATTTCGAAAAATATCAATTGGAATTTGAACCGAAATTAATAATTGATACGATGGAGCTTTTTAAAATTGCATTTCCAAATGAAGAAAGTTATCAACTAAGTGAATTGAGTCAATCATTAGAAGTGGATTTAAATCAAGCACATAGTGCAGATGAAGATGCTAAAGCAACAGCTTTATTATTTATAAAAGCCATTCAAAAAATTGAAAATTTACCGATTGATACGATAAAGCAACTTTACTATTTATCTAAATCTTTAAAATATGATTTGAAAGATATTTTGTTTGAAATCGTTAGAACGAATCATGGGCAAGAAACAGTTTCTAGCAATATAAAGAAATATCAAAACATCCATTACTTAAAGCAAACACCTATTCGTAAATCTCACAATAGAGAGACGATTACAATTGATGAAGCATATGAAAGAATTCTTACAACATTTAATTTTGATTACCGTAAAGAACAATATCAGTTAGTACAACAGCTATTCGATTCATTATTGCATAATGAAAATGCGCTTATTGAAGCACCATTAGGAAGCGGTAAATCAATGAGCTTTGTACTCGCTTCACTGCTTTATTATTTAGAAACAGGTGAACATATTCTCGTATCTACGCATACGAAATTACTTCAAAATCAACTGTTAGAACAAGAATTTAATAAAGTATTGAATGCATTAAACCTTGATTTAAAAGCTATGATTATAAAAAGTAAAGATCACTATATTTCTCTAGGTTTAATTTTGAATATTCTTCAAGATGATACGGATAATTACGAAGCAACGATCTTAAAAATGCAATTGTTAGTGTGGATTTTAGAGACTGAAACTGGAGATATAGAAGAACTGCATTTAAAGGGCGGACAAAAAGTATTCTTTGAACAAAAAAGAACAACTTATGTTCCTTTTAAAAATGATATACATTACTATCAATTTATTAAAGAAAGTGCCCAAAGTGTAGAGATTGGTATTACGAATCATGCACATTTATTGCAACATAGTACAGAAGATACTGTATATCAGTTGTTTAAACATATTATTGTTGATGAAGCACACCGCATACAAGACTATGCACTTAATCAAGTGACGGATGATTTAAATTATCAACATATTAAATATCACCTCGGATTATTAGGCAAAAATGAACAAGAAAAATTGTTTAAACGATTAGATAAACTTGAAAATAGAAGAGTGATTGAACAGTATCCAATTAACCCGATAGATATATATCAACTTAAAAGAGATATCGAATTGCTACATGAGCAAAATGAAAATTTATTTGATGAATTGATGGCGCAAATCAATAACAGACAAGATTCTCAAGTTGGAGATGATCAACAAATTCATTATTTTTATGATATCGATATAACAAATATTTCGGAAATATTTAAACGACAAATCAGTACTATCAATCAAATCTTATCTAGATTCAAATCTTATACACACGCACATGTTAAAGCATTTAAAAAAGAATTGATTTATATTTACCACCAATACACTAAAATATATAACGTTATTAAATCTGGTCAAATACCTTTTGTTTCTATCAAAAAGATTTCTCAGAAATCGACGCTTTCACTTTTTGTGAAAAAAGAAGAGGTTAAAGATTTACTTAATGAAGTATTTATCGAGCAATTTAATAGTAATATATTCATTTCTGGAACGTTAACTGTAAATGAATCATTTACGTCATTTAAATCTATGTTCCCTGAAAATATTGATTTTCACACATACTACTTAAATGACATTTATGATTTAAAAAACCAAGCGACTTGTTTCGTTCCTAACCATATGCCGACTTACCAGTTCCATAATCAAGATGAATATATTGAAACAATCGTTCATTATTTATCTACATTCGTCAGTGAAACAAATCAAAAATGTTTAGTGCTATTTACGAATTATTCAATGCTTTATCAAGCTTATCGTTATATGGAAGAACTTGAAGTATTCGAAGACTATGTATTATTAATGCAGCAACAACATTCGCATGTATATAAACTGGTTCAACAGTTTAACCAATTTGATAAAACGATACTGCTTGGTACGCTATCATTCTTTGAAGGTTTTGATTATCAATCTTCAGGCATTAAATGTGTCATGATGACGAAGTTACCATTTATACATCAAGATGATCCGAGATACCATTTAATGAAAGATGAATTTGATAATCCATTTAAAGATTTCGTCTTGCCTGACGCTGTAACAAAATTCAGACAAGGTATTGGTAGATTGATTAGAAATAAAAACGATCAAGGTTTATTAGTATGCTTTGACCGAAGAATTTTAGATAGTAATTATAGTAAATTTTTCATTAATGCTTTAGGTGAAATACCCGTAATTGAAGGCGATATAGATAATTTCCAAGATAAATTAAGAAAATATCCAAACAGATAGCAGTTGTATGCATAATTTGATAAAATAACTATAGGTAATTTATTTGAATAGGAGAAATAATAATGAATATTACGATTAAACAAGCGAAAGATTACGTCAATCAAGAAGTGACAATCGGTGCTTGGATTGCAAATAAGCGATCTAGTGGGAAAATAGCATTTTTACAGTTAAGAGACGGTACAGGGTTTATGCAAGGTGTAGTAGTAAAAGCTGAAGTATCAGAAGATATGTTCAAACTTGCTAAATCATTAACTCAAGAAACGTCAGTATATGTAACGGGAACAATTACAGAAGATGATCGTTCTAAATTCGGATATGAAATGCAAGTAAGTGGCGTAGAAGTTATATCAGAATCACATGATTATCCAATAACGCCTAAAAATCACGGAACTGAATTTTTAATGGATCATAGACATTTATGGTTACGTTCTAAACGTCAACATGCTGTTATGAAAATTAGAAATGAAATTATACGTGCGACTTATG
The DNA here is from genome assembly GCF_022387115.1 of Mammaliicoccus sp. F-M27. Classification (NCBI taxonomy): domain Bacteria; kingdom Bacillati; phylum Bacillota; class Bacilli; order Caryophanales; family Staphylococcaceae; genus Mammaliicoccus; species Mammaliicoccus sp. F-M27. The sequence continues at coordinate 419,779 of NZ_JAJNIE010000001.1, forward strand.
AATTCTTTAATAACAATGGATTTACTAAAATAGATCCCCCAATTTTAACAGGTAGTGCTCCAGAGGGTACGAGTGAGCTCTTCCATACAAAATATTTCGAAGAAGATGCTTTCTTATCTCAAAGTGGACAATTATATATGGAAGCAGCTGCAATGGCTCATGGTAGAGTGTTTAGCTTCGGACCAACATTTAGAGCTGAAAAATCTAAAACAAGACGTCATTTAATTGAATTTTGGATGATTGAACCAGAGATGGCATTTATGAAACATGATCAAAGTTTAGAAGTGCAAGAAAACTATGTTCAACATATTGTGACGTCAGTATTAGAAAATTGTACTTTAGAATTAGATTTACTGGAAAGAGATACGGCTAAATTAGAAAAAGTTTCTACACCGTTCCCAAGAATCACTTATGATGATGCTGTAGAATTCTTGATTAAAGAAGGATTCGACGATATCGAATGGGGCGACGACTTTGGTGCGCCACACGAAACAGCTATTGCAAATCATTATGATAAACCAGTGTTTATTATTAATTATCCAACAAAAATCAAACCATTTTACATGGAACCGAACCCAGAGAATCCAGGCACAGTATTATGTGCTGACTTAATTGCACCTGAAGGTTACGGAGAAATAATTGGTGGTTCAGAAAGAATCAGTGATTTAGAGTTAATTAATCAAAGAATTCAAGAACATGGATTAGATCCAGAATCATATAGCTATTACACTGACTTAAGAAGATACGGCAGTGTGCCACATAGTGGATTTGGATTAGGACTTGAAAGAACAGTAGCATGGTTAAGTGGCGTAGAACACGTTAGAGAAACTTCACCATTCCCACGTTTACTTAATCGTTTATACCCATAATAATACGCCCAATTATTGGGCGTATTATTTCTATTACAAAGTAGGTGAAAAAGAATGTATACTCGTGAAATGTTAAGAGAAAAACCAGTTGTTATACAAAGAGCTTTATTTAATCATTACGTAGAATTAGGCTTAAATGAAAAACAATTTGTTATTCTAATAAAATTATTAGATCAAGAAAATGAACGTAATATACAACCACCATTAGAAGATGTGCAGCAAGGAACAAGTTTGTCAATTCAAGAAGTCAGTCATATCATCAATCAACTTTCACAATTGAAATGTATAGACATTAAAATTGAAAAAGATGAACAGCATAAATATAATGAATTCATATCATTTGATCCATTGTTTGAACAATTGGCATTAGTCTTAAATGAAACAAAACAAGAAAACAAGGCAGAAGATCAAAACAACCAATTTAAAAAATTATTCCAAGAGTTTGAATCTACATTTGGTCGACCTTTAACGCCATTAGAAGTCCAAACGTTAAATCATTGGATTGATACAGACCATCATTCCAATGAACTTATACGAAGTGCACTTAATGAAGCACATAGTTTAGATAAACTAAGTATCAAATATATAGATAGAATTTTATTGAATTGGAAGAAGAAAAACATTACAACTGTTCAATCTTCAAAAGAAGAAAGCGAAAAGTTTAATCAAAACAAAAAATTAAAACAAAATGTTAATTCAATACCGATTTTTGATTGGGTGAACGGGGAGAATCCATATGATAAGTAAAAAGAAAGCATTAGAAATGATGGATGTAATAGATGAAATGTTTCCTGATGCTGAATGCGAGCTTGTACACGATAATCCTTTTGAACTTACAATTGCCGTCTTGTTATCTGCACAATGTACAGATGTACTTGTCAATAAAGTAACGAAGTCCCTTTTTCAAAAATATAAAACACCTGAAGACTATTTAAGTGTCAGTTTAGAAGAATTACAAGATGATATTAGATCAATTGGATTATATCGCAATAAAGGAAAAAACATTCAAAAGCTATGTCAATCATTATTAGATCATTATGATGGTGTCGTACCAAGCACACATGAAGAGTTAGAATCGTTAGCAGGTGTCGGACGTAAAACAGCAAATGTTGTCATGAGCGTTGCATTTGGTGAACCAGCACTAGCAGTGGATACACACGTTGAAAGAGTATCTAAACGACTAGCAATATGCAAACTTAAAGATAACGTACGACAAGTAGAAGATCGATTATGTAGTATCATTCCGAAAGAAAGATGGACAAAAAGCCATCACCAATTAATATTTTTCGGAAGATACCATTGCGTAGCGCGTAAACCAAAATGTGAAGCATGTCCTCTATTAGACGATTGTAGAGAAGGACAAAAAAGATTAAAAGCCGGACTTGTAAAGGTTGAAGGTGCATGATAGAAAAACAAGACTTTATAGAACTAGAAGAACAAATCGAACCATTAGTAATAAACAAACAACTGAAAAGTGATCACGCACACCAATTATTAGATCAATATTATGCGCTCATCATCGGTTATATCGAACAGATCAATCAAATAGACAAATTTGATATAAGTGAAATATCTAACTATCCAGTTATACCCATGAATTTTGAAGAACGATATCAATATATCAATGATAGAATTTATCACTTTATGGGATATAGACAAATGGTAACCTTAAAAGATGAGCTAATCAAAATGAATGCAAGACACCAACTTAAACTCAAAAGAGAAGCTAAATTAAAACAAGGTGACTGATTTAAGTAATATTAGATAGAGCTATGACAGTAATGTAAAAGAGCGTAAATTCTTGAATAAATAGGAATTTACGCTCTTTTTACTTTATCTACTGAGTCTTCGTGCAATTTGACTGTGAATTTATCAAGTCAGTGCCCACATGATAAATAGAGCCCGTGAATTTATCAAGTCAGGGCTCACATGATAAATAGAGCCGTTGAATTTATCAAGTCAGGCTCCACATGATAAATAGGAAACAATCTTTATAATTTTTCTCCACGATTTTGTGAAGTGCTGACGCCCGGGGGAATAGTATGAGAGAGAGACTACAGGCTCGAGCCATACCCCTAGGCAAGCATGCACGAACAAAATCGTAAGATTTTAAAACATATCACGCTATTACTGAAGGCAAGCATGCACTTTCAAAATCACAAAATTGAATATAAAAAAAGAGCTCTTCACGCGGCGATCGCCTCGTGAAGAGCTCTTATATTTATATCCAAACGATTTCTTTATTCATCTTCTGCTTCTTTGGCCGCTTCTCTAGCTGCGTTTGAACTTGAGCTATTTGAGCTACTGGAGCTGTCAGAACTATTTGAATCACTACTTGAACTTTGTTCATTGCTAGATTCTGAAGTAGGTGACTCGGTTGTTTGTTCTTCTGTTGTTACATTTTCAGTATTAGCTGATTGTTGTTGTGTTGTACTTTGTGTCGTGCTTTGTGCATTTGATGAATTTGAATTCGTTTGTGGTTCGTTTGTTGTTACATTATTATTGTTGCCTGAGAAATTATAACTATTTTGTTGATTATCAGTATTACCAGTACTTGGTGCTGAGTTACTTGTTGTTTGGTTATCTTCATTACCTGCAACACTTAAGCTCTTGCCACTTCCAGTTACTGAATCAGGCTTTTCAAAGTCTGAACCGTCATAGCTTGAAATCTCTGACATTACTTCATTGAATAAAATTTGTGGTTTGATTTGTTCATCATGTCCTAAGAATGAGTTTTCACCGTATTCTTTAACTTTATTGAAGCCCATCCAAACAGACATTGTGTACTGTGGTGAATAACCTGTTATCCACACGTCTTTCGCTGCATTTTCAGGTAATTGATATTCACTGTATACTTCGTCACCATAAGTACCTGTACCTGTTTTAGCTGCGACATTTACACCACTTATACCATAACCGTAAGCTGAACCATATGCTTCGAAAGTACCTTTAAGCATTTCTGTTAACATATATGCTGTGTAATCTTCCATTGCTTTATGACTATCACTTGAGAATTTAATTGTTTCATCATCTTGTGTGACAACTTTTCTAATCGATTTAGGCTCATTATATGTTCCGCCATTACCTATACTTGCAAATGCTGATGCGAGTTGAGTAGGGGAGAATTCTGATTGTGAACCACCGAGTACTTCTGATGGTCCAATTTGGTCTTTATAATTTAAATTAACTTTAGATGCAAAGTCTTTAACGGCTTTTTCACCAGCGTTTTGATTTGTTTCTTGCCAAGATTTGAGTGCTGGTATGTTATAGGATCTTGCTAAAGCATCTGCCATAGTGACTGATCCATGTCCTTTACCGTCATAGTTCTTAAAGATACTACCATTAACATTATATTCACTTTCATCTTGGAACTTATGGTTGGTAGCATATTGCATATTTTCTATTGCTGGTCCATAAGCTAAAATTGGTTTAAGTGATGAACCAGTAGGGTGTATATCTGTTGCTTGGTTTCTATCTACAACATCTTTATATTCTTTACCACCACTGATACCAACTAGTCTACCAGTTTTCGTATCTACTATGGATGACCCTGTAATTTGGTCTTTATTCTTGTAGAAAGTACCATTATCTACAGAATCTTGTAATGTTTTTTGAACATTTTTATCCATGTTTGTGTAAATCTTCAGACCACTTGTCATAATATCGTTTAAAGATTGACCTTTGAACGCTTTATTTTCAGTGATTTCTTGTTTTACATAATTAATGTATGAAGCGTACTCGTTATCAGGTGTATCTGTCATAGCATCATTTCTTTCTTCTACCGTTCTTTGAACTAAGTTCTTATCGATAGGTGTATCTTGTGCTTCTTTCATTTCTTTCTTAGAAATTCTACCATGTCTTTCCATTAAATAAAGTACAGTGTCTTTACGTTTTTCTGCTCCCTCAGGATTGTCATAAATATTATATTGGTTTGGAACTTGAGGTAAGCCAGCTAAATATGCTGTTTCTGCTAAGTTTAAATCTTTTAACTTTTTGTTGAAGTAATACTTAGATGCAGTTTGTGAACCGTAAATACCATCTGAATAATAAATTTTATTTAAATACATTTCAAAAATTTCATCTTTAGAGTATTCTTGTTCAAGTCTATATGAAAGGTAAGCTTCTTGAGCCTTTCTTTCTATAGATTTCTTATCAGTTAAGAATGAACGCTTTACAACTTGTTGCGTCAGTGTTGAGGCACCTTGTGAACCGAATCCACCAGTAAAGTTTTTCATGACTGCTCCAGATAAACGTTTATAATCTAATGCGCCATGATCATAGAATCGATTATCTTCTGTTGCTAGTACCGCGTCTTTTAATGTATCAGGTACTTCATCGAATTTAACATGTTCTCTCTTTTGTCCCATATAAAGGGTTGTCACGAGTTCGTTGTTTTTGTCATAAATTTTAGTTGGTAATTGGTCTTTAAGCGCACTTTCATTGAAAGCAGGAGCTTTCCAAGCATAATATGCAAATACGAGAACACCTACTATTACCATTGCCAAGAATGCTAGTACGAGAATACCAAACACCTTAATTATAGTTCTTTTGATATTCCTCTTTTTCTTAGGTTGTTCTTTGTTATTTTTACTATTAGAAGCTTTTGATTGACTCATTTGAGCGCCTCACTTTCTGTTTTTATCAATTGATCAACTATTTGTATGTAGTTAATTCTTGGTCTAAATTGGATTGGAATGGCAAAACCATCTGACTCTATTTCTTTTAAAGTAATGGATTTTTTTCCTCCAGATTTATATCTGTCCCAATATACCATAAAATTCCTAAAAGGCAATAAAAATACGCTATCATGGTAGCTAAATTTTATCAATAAAAAACATATGCCTTTTTGGCTTGAAACTTGTTCCATATGTACTACTTGGTGATCGTGGATATTATTTAATGGGAAACTTGTTTTGTTTTTTGTTTCCTTAGCTTCAAAATCAATATAGTATCCATTATAAACACCATTGTAATCTGTCGTTGAAGGTTTTCTAAAATAAGCTTCTTTAATAACAGCTTTTTGTCTTTTAGGATAATCTACATCGACAATTTGGATAGGTGTCGGTTTCTTATGAATAACTGCTACATTTTCTAACCTGTAATATTGATTTGATTTATCAATTTCCTCTTCAAAATTCATCCCTCTCTTACCATATTGTATTTTACTATACTTTGGGGAGTCTTGACTTGGGACTTCAGAAGTATTTTTGATCCCTTTTTTACCATTTGGATAATTCAAATTTATCACCTAGCTTTATATCATAAAAACTCTAAATATTATACCTTATTTCATTATAAGTTACAAAAGTTTTTTATGATACATAAATATTCTAGAAGTTTTCTAGTTATGTTATCATTTTATCGTGAGGACTTTTAAAACACAAACTTCATTGATAGTAGGGATAAAAATGATACAAGATCTTATAAATGAATTGAACAAGATGCAACAGATTTTTAAAAACGCTAAAGATGACCATGAGTACGACTTTTATAAAGACGTTGTGCCATTTGTTGAAGCTGTTGACGAATTGTTAGACAAACTCGCATTAGAACAACATACGGTTCTTCAATTACAATATATGAACGAACAAAAGTTTCAACTTCTTATTGATAATTACAAAGAGTTATCAGTCGAATGTCATTATAAAAGAACAAGCAAAAAACTATTTCTCGAAAAACATAAAGCTGTTCAACATGATTTGAGCTACATCTATACACATTTAGGTGATTTGTCATGACTTCCATATACTTTACTGGCTATAAGCCGTTCGAATTAAATATATTTAAAGATGATCAGCCAGAAGTTAAAGTCATTAAAGCATATATAGAAGAAATCATTAAGCAAGAAGTTGAAGAAGGTTTGGAATGGGTGATTATATCAGGGCAACTTGGATTTGAACTTTGGACTGCTGAAGTTACAATACAAATGAAACATAAATACCCTCAATTGAAACTGGCAATTTTAACGCCATTTTTAAATCATTTTAATAAATGGAATGAAACGAACCAGCAAAAATATCAAAGCATAGTTGCTCAAGCTGATTATGTAAATGCTATACATCAAAGTGAATACCAAGGCGGATTTCAATTCCAACAAGCAAATGATTTTATATTGAATAATACCGACAAGACAATTTTGTTTTATGATGATGAACAAGAAGCTTCACCAAAGTACTTCCAAAGTAAGTTAGTTGATTTTGCCGAAAAGACAAATTATACTTATACTGTTATGACATTCATGGATTTACAAGACTTTATGGAATATAATTATAATAATGAAAATGAATCTTATTAAATGAGGTGTAAATATGGCTGATGTAACATTAAAGCTATCTGCTAAAGATATTTATGAAAAAGAATTTGAAAGAGGTTTAAGAGGATTTAAAACTGAAGAAGTAGATGCATTTTTAGATGATATTATTTCAGACTATCAAAAAATGGCTGATTTAAATAATGAAGTCATCAAACTGACAGAAGAAAATTCTAAATTAAACAAAGAAATTGAACAGCTAAGAATACGTGTAGCTTCGGGAAGACCACAAGGCTCACAACAATATAATTCTAATAATGTAGACATATTAAAGCGTATTTCTAACCTTGAAAAAGCAGTATTCGGTGAATAAATTATAGTTATTTATCACAGTTTATGCTATAATTCGTTGTTGAGTGGTATTTCGGATAATCGCTACGTTAAGTAGAGGAAAGTCCATGCTCACACATTCTGAGATGAATGTAGTGTTCGTGCTTGGCGAAACAATAAGCCAGGGCAATTAATTGACGGCAACGAAATAACCTAAGTTATTTATAATATGGTTAAATTAGTTTGAAAGTGCCACAGTGACGGAGCTTGTACAGAAATGTAGAAGGTGGAACGCGGTAAACCCCTCGAGTGAGCAATCCAAAATTGGTAGGAGCACTTCTTTGACGGAAATGAACGGAATAAGAAGGTATGTCATCATACAGACAGATGATTATCACTGGCGTACGAGTGTAACTAGTGCACGTTAGCAGTACTAAAGGACAAAACATGGCTTACAGATTTATCACTCACTAGTGTTGCTCTCCCAAGTAGGAGAGCTTTTTATTTGTAAATTATAATTTAAATATAAAGGAGTATATACATGTATCAATTACTCGCGACTAGTCCTATGGGATTAGAATCAATTGTTGCTAAAGAAGTACAAGAGTTAGGATATGAAACGACAGTAGAAAATGGTCGTGTTCTATTCGAAGGTGACGAAACAGCTATCGTTAAAGCAAATTTATGGTTAAGAACTGCTGATAGAGTCAAAATCGTAGTAGGACGATTTAATGCTACAACTTTTGATGAACTATTCGAAAAAACAAAATCATTACCTTGGGAGGATATTATAGGGGCTCAAGGCATGTTCCCAGTACAAGGTAAAAGTGTTAAATCTAAATTATTCAGTGTATCCGACTGCCAAGCAATCGTTAAAAAAGCGATAGTTGAAAAACTTAAACATGTATATCAAATTCAAGGTTGGATAGATGAATCTGGTAGTAAATACCAAGTGGAAGTATCTTTATTAAAAGATGAAGCTTTCCTCACAATCGATACATCAGGAGCAGGACTTCATAAAAGAGGGTATCGTTTAGCACAAGGTGAAGCACCAATGAAAGAAACATTAGCAGCAGCACTTGTTAGATTAACAAACTGGAGTGGAGAAACACCATTCATAGATCCATTCTGTGGTTCAGGTACACTTGCAATAGAAGCAGCGTTAATCGCACAAAATATAGCACCAGGATTTAATCGTAGCTTTGCAAGTGAAGATTGGGATATTATACCAGAAGGTTTATATGATCAATTAAGACAAGAAGCTGATGATGCAGCACTTTATGATAAAGAAATAGATATATTAGCAAGTGATATTGATCCTAGAATGGTAGAAATTGCAAAAGCAAATGCTGTTGAAGTAGGTCTTGGAGATATCATTAAATTTAAAGTACAAGATATACATGACCTTACAGTACCAGAAGGACCTGTTTCTATAATTGGTAATCCACCATACGGAGAACGTATCGGTGAACGAAATGAAGTAGAAGCTATGTATAAACACTTAGGTGAAATATTGACTCAAAATAACCAAGTTTCATTATATATGTTGACGAGTTATAAAGAATTCGAACCTTTAGTAGGTCATAAAGCAACGAAGAGAAGAAAATTATTTAATGGTTTTATAGAATGTACTTATTATCAATATTGGGGTAAAAGAAAATAGAGTGAGTTATAAATACCCGTACTAAAAATAAAAGATTTCTTCATTAGGTTATAGCCTAGTGAAGAAATCTTTTTTTATTTTAAAATTTACGATTTTGCTCGTGCATGCTTGCCTAGGGGTATGGTTCGAGCCTGTAGTCTCTCTCGCATACTATTCCCTCAAGCGTCAGCACTTCACAAAATCGTGGAGAAAGATTATAGAGATTTTTGCTATTTATCATGTGAGCCATGACATGATAAATTCCCGAGGGGTAATCCAAGAGAAATCCGAGCAAATCGCACGAAGACTTAAAAGATAAACTAAAAAGAGCGCAAATTCTTAATTCCTAAAGAATTTGCGCTCTTTTACTTACCAAAGTTTGCCTTCACCTAAGCCTTTAGCTCCTGGTGGTGGATCTATAAACATTTGACTTATTGGCACTGTATAAGCAACTAAAATTAATAGTACTGTAATTATAATTAAAAATCTCCAGTTTTCAACGAGTTTCGTTACAGGTTGATGTTCATCTAAAGCTTCAGCAACTGGATATTCTTCTTCGCCTTTTGGTGACAAGAAAGCTAAATGTATAAATACCATAACAACTAATATAATAGAAATAAATAATATTGTTCCCCCAACTGCTTGTAATACTTGATAAGGTATCCATTCAGCAGCTTGTTTAGCACCGCCGTATTCGGAATACGTAGATCTTCTTGGAGCGCCTTTTACTAATCCAACGTAGTGCATGGCACCACTCATGATTGTCATACCAATAGCCCAAGTTAATCCTTGAATAATAGCTAGTTTATTCGTAAACTTCGTTAATTTTCTACCTGTACAATGTGGTATCAACCAATACATAATTCCGAAAAATGTTAATATAACAGCTGATGCGATTGTTAAATGGAAATGACCTGTTACCCAAATGGTATTATGAATCAAACCATTCATTTGTGCTGAAGCATTTACTAAACCGCCAGCACCTCCAGGTATAAAGGCCAACATACCTAAAAATGGTAAAACAAATCTTGCATCATGCCATGGTAAAGATTTAAACCAATTGAATAATCCTTTGTATCCTAAAGAACGACCGTGATTTTCAAAAGTTGCAAACAAACTAAATGCTGTCATAAATGAAGGAATGACTACCATGAACGTTAAAATAACTTGCAAATACTTCCACATATCGTTGATACCAGGTTCAACTAATTGGTGATGTATCCCAACAGGAATACTGAAGAATAAGAAGAGCATAAATGACATTCTCGCTAAGTTATCTGAGAAAGCTTTGCCACCGATAATTTTTGGTACAATTGCATACCAACACATATATGCTGGCAATAACCAGAAATACACAAGTGCATGACCAAAATACCAAAATAATGTTCTGCTTAAAGAAACATCGACTCTTTCAACTAAACCTAATGACCAAGGTATTAATTGTAAAAGTACTGTAGCAGCGACACCTAATGAACAAACAATCCACATTACCCCGTTAATGGCTACCATATAGCTAAGTAGTGGAGATTTCTTAGTAGGGTAAGTCTTCTTAAATTCTCGATATTTTAAAATTTGTCCAACTACAGAAATCCAACTTCCTACAACGACGAGCGCCATGCCTATATAGAAAATGACATGTGCTTTTAATGGTGCATAAAACGTATATAGAACAGTTGCTTTGTTCAGTAAGACCATTGTAGCTGCCATAAGTGTCCCAACAATCATTACCCAAAAACCAATCCAACCAAATTTCCTTTGTACTGAAGTTAAATGCCCACATGTTTTAGCGACTGCTGAATATTGAAAGCCTAAGATAAAGAAAGTTGTAAGCACGAGCGCTAATACAATACCATGTACCGTTAATATTTGATAATAAGAAATGGCCTTAGGTAATTGTAAAAAACCTGATCTTACAAAAGTTTGTAATAATCCAGCAAGTCCCCCTAGAATTAAACAACAAACTGCCACATACATATGTGCCATAACGAGTTTACTATCCGTCTTGTTTAAACGTGTTATCATTTTTTATCCACAACCTTTATCATCGACTTCATATCTGCATGTCCGACACCACAATATTCATTACAGATGATAAGATATTCACCTTTATGATTGAATGTCTTCGAATATTCACTAATGTGTCCTGGTTCTAACATCATGTTGACGTTCGTTCCAGGTAAACTGAATCCATGCAATGTATCTTTACTTGTCGCAATGATTTTTACTTTTGAGCCTTTAGGTATTTCGATTTTTCCAGGTTGGTAGTTAAAAGCTGAGGCTACAATAACGAGTTCGTAATCATAGTCTTTACCGTCAACTTTATGTAGCCCTGGTTTATTAAAAGGCTCAATTTGTTCGACTTTATCTGGGTTAACGTATGCTCTACCAGATGCAGCTGGTTTATGACCATTATGTAACCCTGTAATTATTAAAATTATAAGAAACAATGCTAAAGAAGCTGTTCCTACGCTTAACCATAGCTTTTCATATTTATGCACAGATTTCACCCCTTACATTCTGATTAAAAATAAAATAAAACAAATTACCCATAATACTGCAAAAATGCCTCCCAATGTAAAAACTGAATAGAGTGTGCCTCTAAGGTCGAGGTCGTCATGTGAATGGTCATCAGTTTTTTTACGAATGTCATTATTTTGGACAGTCATATGATTCATCCTTTCTTATATTCTCTTCATTATTTATAATAGAATAGAGATAGAAAAAATAATGTGATATAAATCACATTATTTTAAATTATTTGTGCAAAAATGAAGGGGAATTAAAATGAAAAGTAATCAAGAATCATTAGATTTACTCTATAAACTTAAAAAAGAAATTGAAAAATCTTCAAATCACCAATTAATCAAACAAATTAATGAAATGATTAAGAAAGTATATAACGAACAATATACTGTGAGTTTCGTAGGGCATTTTTCGGCAGGTAAATCTACTTTAATCAACAATGTTATCGGACAAAATATTTTACCAAGTTCACCGGTACCGACAACGAGTAATACCGCACAATTAATTTCATCTAATAAAAATAGTATTTCTGTTAACTTAAGTGACAATCAATATACAGTGGTAGAGAACCAAGAAGATGTAAAAAGATTAAATACAGAAGATCGCGAAGTAGAATCTATCGAAATAGCATTTACATCAGATAAATTTAATAAAGGATTTACTTTCCAAGATACACCTGGCGTTGATTCAATGAGCGACAACCATAGAGAAAGTGCCTTTCAATATTTACTCACTTCCAATTACGTCTTTTATACGGTCGATTACAACCATGTACAATCTGATATGAACTTTAACTTCATTAAATCACTTAACAAATTAGATATTCCAGTTATTTTAGTTGTTAACCAAGTTGATAAACATGATGAAGATGAAATCTCTTTTGATACATATAAGCGCAGAGTCAGTAAAGCTGTTGCAGATTGGAATCTCAATCTAGAAAAAATATTTTACGTTTCAAAATATGATACGCCAAATAATGAAAAAGTGGCATTTAATCAGTATATCCATCAACTAGATCAACAACGCACGGAACATCAAGTATTTATTGAACGTGTGACCAATTATATTAGACAAGAACAACTTGAATATATTAATCGTCATATGGAATCTATTCTTTCAGACATCGATTCAACCGACGAATCTTTTGATGAAGATTATCAAACATTTAAAGAAAAGTTCAATGTACAAAATGAACAGTCACTCATTCAAAATAAAGAGCAGTTCACAACGAATTTAAAAGAAAAGCGCAAAGAAATATTAGATAATGCATATTTAATGCCTTATGAAATGAGAGAAACCATTCGCTTATATCTAGAAACAACAGCGAAAGATTATAAAGTAAAAGGATTATTCAACAAAGATAAGAAAAAAGCACAGATTCAAGAAGAAAAATTAGGCGAAGTAAAAAAAGAATTAGATTTAAAAATCCATGACGAAATCACTAAAGTGTGGATTAAATCATTAGAGAACCTCAACAAATACATTAAAGATGCCGCTTTATTCGAAAAAATCATCAATCAACAATATACGATATCTGAACAAGAGTTGGCAGATCATGTACAAGAACAAACATCAATTACAAATGATTACGTGCTTATATACACGAAAGGCATCGTAGAAATCATCAATCGCAAAATTCGCAATGAAACGAATCAACTTATAGATGAGATTGTAAATTCTAGTGAAGTACGCAATGAAAAGATTGAAGATACAAATAAGATAAATGAATACGAAGAATATGTTGAATTCAAAAACTTAAAATCATCTCTTATAACAAATAACTATCAACATTATTATATTCATTTAGATGAATCCATCGATAAACTCATCGATAGACATTTTGTACGTATAGAAGATATAGATTTAGGTGAGCAAAGAGAGCAGAAACATCAATATAAAGAAGAACAATCAGAACAAAAAGTAAGTAATATAGACAACATTAAAGACCAATTAGCACAATTAAAGAAATTACCGCTATTTGAAGGTGAAGTTGAAAACATTCATGATCAAGTTCAGCGTATAGAAAACAATATTACGAAAATTGCTGTATTTGGTACATTTAGTGCTGGAAAAAGTAGTCTCATTAACGCCATTTTACAAAGACCGATTTTATTAAGTTCACCAAATCCGACAACAGCGAGTATTACGGAAATCAGTTATGGTACGAAACAAGAAGTCACATTTAAGACGTATGCACAATTGCTCGAAGAAATTAATCATATTACGGAATTTGCGAATAAAAGCTATGAGTCTATAGAAGAATTTATAGAAGATAATAATATTAAACAACATGCTTCATTGTCGAGTCATCATATTGCATTTTTCGAAGCGGTTGAAACGAACTTTAAACATTATGAAACGACGCTTAAACAAGATCAAGCTGTTGAATTTAAACTAGAGGAACTAGAGAAGTTAACTGCGGATGATACACATGCCGCATTTGTGCACAAAATTAATTTAAGACTTGAAGAAGAATGGCTAAAAGATAAAATTATAATCGACTCTCCAGGTTTAAACTCAAACAACCAGAGACATACGAGAGAGACAGAGCAAATCATCGCTTCAAGTGATCTCATTATATATGTAAGTTATTATAATCATGCATTTACAGACAAAGATGCTGCGTTCTTAACTTATATGCGTGATATGAATAATTTACAACAATCCCAAGGTCTAAAATTCGTCATCAATGCGATAGATTTAGCTGAATCTGAAGAAGATAAAAATGCAGTTATTGCATATGTAGAATCATCATTAGATGCATTGAATATTAAACCTGAATGTTATCCAGTATCAAGTAAACAAGCACTCAAAGAATATGATGATTATTTCAATCGATTTATGACAGCTGTCGATTATTTTGTCAAAGTTGAAAGTAAAACTGTGCTTCAATCACAAGTTGAATCAAGAATTAATCAACTCATCAATGAGTTAGAGCAAATGGTTCATACATATAGACAAGATAAAGCGCAATTGGAAAAGAGAAAGGCAACGTTGCTTGAGTATAAAGAAAAGAAAAATTTCACAAATCAAACGGTTGTAAAGTCGCATCACCAATTAGAAAAAGAAATTCACGATCAACTTTACTATTTGAAAGACAGGCTTAATATACAGCTCAATGATATTGTGAAGAAGCATTTCAATACTTCAACCGTAACTGATAATTTTAAAGCGTCTTTACAAACGAGCACGAAACAATATGTAGATGATTTAAATCAGAAGTTGAGTCTGGAAAGTTCACTCATAGTTGAAAGATTAAAGAACTTTTATGCAAGAACGTTTGATGATTTACTGACACCAACTATTGTAGAATTAAATGAAGCATCGATACTCGTATCAAAATTCAAACATGAATTCATCAACAAAACAATTCCCGAACCGATTAGCATTCGTATTCAAGATATTGCTCAACAAACAATCCATTCAATTTCAAAAAAAGACTTATTAAAAACATCTAAAGCAAGGGACGTACAAAAGGCGATATTAAATGATACAATGATGCTGCTAAATCAACCAATCGTGTCCTTTAATCATGTTTTGACAGTGAACTTAGAAAATTATGATACAATTGCTGAAGCATATATCGAGAAGTATAACGAAGAAACGATTAAACTGATTGAATCATATTTATCTGTTAATATAGATAACGATGTTATTGAACAAATTGAGCACGTCTTAAAAGAGATATAAAGGAGAACAAAATGGGAAACAAAATATTATTAATAGATGGTATGGCTTTATTATTTAGACATTTCTATGCGACAAGTATACACAAACAATTTATGAGAGATTCTAAAGGTATTCCAACAAACGCCGTGCAAGGTTTCGTGAGACACGCTTACACAGTTATAAATGACATACAACCTACTCATGTTGCGGTATGTTGGGATATGGGTTCGAAGACATTCCGTAATGATATGTTCGAGTCATATAAAGCAAACCGTACTGCACCACCTGAAGAAATGATTCCACAATTTGATAGAGCGAAAGAAATCGCAGAAAAGTTAGGCTTGCTTAACTTAGGCATTAAGAACTATGAAGCGGATGATGTCATCGGTACGATTAGTAAACAAGCACAAGCAGAAGGCCATGAAACATATATCGTTAGTGGCGACCGCGATTTATTACAATGTATCAATACGAATGTTGATATTTGGTTAACGAAAAAAGGCTTCAATATTTATAACAAATATGACATTTTGAAATTTAGAGATGAATACGGATTAGAACCACATCAATTAGTAGATGTAAAAGCCTTTATGGGCGATACAGCTGATGGTTATCCAGGTGTAAAAGGAATAGGTGAGAAGACAGCTATTAAACTTATACAACAATATGAAACAGTTGAAAATGTTTTAGAAAATATGCATGACTTAACGGCAGGTCAACAGAAAAAGATTATTACGTATAGAGATGATTTAGCGATATCTAAACGTCTTGCACAAATTCATACAGATGTACCTTTAGAAACGGATGATTTATTAAATGAAATGACTTACAATCATCAAATAGAACATTCAATCAACATTTGTAATGAACATGAATTATTTGTTTCAAGTAAATATTTATCTACTAACTATTTATAAAATTAAAATTTTAAAAAATAAATCACCCAATCCGAAAATGATTCCAACGGATTGGGTGATTTTATATTTCTGATTTTAATATATATAGACGTTCTATGTTGCTTGTTTGGTAAGTCTTGCAACTTTCAGACCTCCTATGTTGCTTGTTTGGTAAGTCTTGCAACATTCTGGCCTCCTATGTTGCTTGTTTGATAAGTCTTGCAACATAGAGCATGTATTTAAAAGAACAAACGAAAAAATAATATAGACATGAATATCCTCAACGATTTTGCAAAGTGCGGACGCCCGGGGGAATAGTATGCGTGAGAGACTACAGGCTCGAGCCATACCCCTAGGCAAGCATGCACTTTCAAAATCGTGAGATTTTGAGAATGGTTATTTCTTGCTTTTTAATTTTTTCCTCAAAGCTTGTTGTGCTAATTGATTTGCTTCCTTATTCTGTGATCTAGGTATCCACTTTACAAATATTAAATCAAAGGCTCGTTCTAATTGTTTGAATTCATTAAAATAACATTTAAACATTTCATTTTTAACAAAATCTTTCTCTATACTATCTCCAATTAATTTTGAATCGGTGTATATCAAAGCATTTTTGACATTTAAATCAATCGCATTTTGAATTGAAAAAATTAAAGCTTCCCATTCTGCACGATGATTATCCATTACACCGATATTTTTAGTGAAATAATGTCTTTCATTCTCAATTATAATCACGCTTGAACATGAACTTTCTCCAGGATTACCTTTAGTAGCTGCATCAAAATAAATCTGTGGCATTGATATCATCTCTTTCAATTAATTTCTCTATTATGACTAATTTACATGAACAGTATATATAGTTCAACGAATCTCTTCTGAATGAATAAATCTTAAATAGACATATTAAAGGAAAATATTTAAAGTTCTTAAAATTGCATAAATATTTTATAGAGTTATATTATTATAGTATTTTATTATCAGTAAAAAGATGATATACTATTTTCGAACAAAATTGAATTTTGTTCCATATCTTATATGCGAATAATTTAAACGGAAGGAGAGTTAATGAAATATTACCATTTGCATATTAATAGTGTGCACTTCACTCATATATCTTAGATTCAATTAAAGATCATATAATGACACATTACTAAAAAGATAAAAACAAAATAGTAACGGGAAAGAATCTGCCATGAGTAAAGTTGCTCTCCAAAGAAATTTATTTAGTAAAGGGGATTGCTAATGGACAAGCAACGGCGATTACAAAAGTTTAGTATCCGTAAGTACACGGTAGGTACTTGCTCGATATTAATCGGTACGCTCATATTTTTAGGTGTACCAACTCATGATGCATTTGCTTCTGAGAATGACGCAAATATATTGAAACATGAAGATTCATTAAATGATAAAGGCAAGGACGTTGTAGAAGACAATACAAACAACAGTGATTCAGCTAATAAAGATAAAGCATCAGATTTATCTAGCGATTCAGTCCCTAATAATGTTGAAACGTCTGAAGTAGAGACAACAAATGACGATCATTTATCAGAATCGACAGAACAAGAAATCATGCGGAAGTAGAGGCTCCAAGTGAGGAACATTCATCAGAGGCAACAGCTAAAGAAGCACATGCAGAAGAGAATCATGAAACATTAGCAGAACAAAATGCAAAAGTAAATCATGAGGAAAATAACCAATCAGATGAATCTACAGCGCCGCAAGATCATCAAGATCTTGAAAACAAGGACGCTGTTAAACAACAAACCGGGAAAAATGTTGAAACATCTGATAATAAACGAAATGAACATGAAAGTTCTCAAGACATAGAAGCTGATAACGATAGCGTTGAATCAGAAGATAACGACAATGCCGAAGACAACGACAATAACGACAATGCAGAAAATATCGATCAAAATAAAGACGATGAATTAGCAATGCCTTCTCATCAAATTCCAGTTGTAAATGTTCATCAACTTACTGAGCAAGAGAAAACACGTGTTAAAAAGGCTGTTATTAGCACAAACAAATCATTATCGGAAAGTATGATTACTGTCGGAGAAGACGGTTCTGTTATCGTTAATAACAACGGCAAAACATATAGGCTACCGGCTTATATTACTGTATTTCAAGCCGAATCTTTAGAACATAGAACTGGTTTAAGAATTGGTGAAACAGGTACGTTCAATAAAGGATTTGGTAGAAACGTGTCAGACGCAACAGTTTCGAGAGCTGTGTTGGTCGAAAACATAACGACGACAGAGCGCGGTAATTTCGTTGATTACACATATACGATTCAGTATAACCCCTCGCATGGAAGAGATGTTCGTGGCCGATTTTATTTTTACGCGCAAGATGGTGTTCAGTTAACGGCTGGTGGTGTAGAACATTTATCAGGTAGAGGTGGAGAACAGCATTGGGAAAGAAATGCTAGAACAGTAGGATCTAAACTAAATGCTATGGTTTATCAAGCAATGTCACGAGATGAGATTAATTACTATAGAGGATTAACGAATATTACAGATGAAAACAATTACTATATGCTCTCTGAAGGTATTGACTACAGCGGTAATTCTTATAGAGCCTATATGACTGCATCTGTAAGTAAAGAATGGTTAAAGCAACATGGCAACAAGTTCTACGTTGCTGTAGGTGTTGCAACAAGAAATAGTCTTAGAGAAAACAACAGAGTAAGGTTTATACAAAACCAATATAATCCAAATTCAAACAATAGTAACATTAATGATAAAAATAAACCTCTAGGACTGAGAGAACATTACAACATCGGTTGGACAGAGCGACACTTGGCTAATAGACCGTTAGACCCTGGTTTTGAGTTATCTCCAGATGGAAAGACACTCATTTATAAATATGCGATCGGTCATAAACCAGATCAAAATATCAATACCGACGAATTGTTGTCACTATTAAAAGCGACGGCAAAAGACAATGCTAGTAATGTTTTATATGGAACTGTAAAGAAAAAAGCAGAACGTGGTGAAAATGGTTATAGTTTAGGAACAGCTGCTACCAATGACGAAGGTCAATACATCCTCACTAAACTAAATCCACGCGATCACACTACTTCTAGATATAATATTCCAGTACTCGATATTATTCAGCCAGTAGGTGGAAGTAACGGAAACTACTTACTAGGTGGTCGCGTTATTAATATAGAAGGTTCTGGCGAAGGACAAGATGGTGTCATCAATAAAGACAAATATAACCGTGTCGTTTCTGGATTTGAAATAGATGCTGCAAATAACAATGGCGGCGGTGACGCTTCATTCAGTGATCCAAGAATTATTAGAGGAGCAGCCGGTACGAATGATATTGCCAAAGATAATTCAGCTGGAGTCAGAGGCAATAATAACTATGAAGGTAAAACGAGAGCAATCAATAAGTTTCAAATTTACGCTTCATATAAACAACTTGCCTACTTATCTAATTTAAACCCAGAAACTGAAACTAACGTGATGAACTTATTTGTTGTGCCAGTTGATGTGACAAAACCAGCTGTACTTCCAAATGAAACACGTTCAGCGATATCAGTACCATCAGTCATTAGTTCTAAAGAGGCACTAGATAGATTTTTAGCTGATGGAGCTGCTAAAATTGTTGGGAAAGATAATTTTTCTACAAACGCGCATTTAACAAAAGAGCTCAAAGTATATGACGAAAATGATAATGAAATTCTGCTTGACGAAGATAACATACCAAAGAACACAAATTATAAAGTGAAAGCATTCGTCACTGATGAAGCTGGGAATACGAGTGAACCACTTGAACTCGGTACTTTATTCTATAAAGTTATTCCGAACCAACCTGAAATCGTCACTGATTTAACTCAAAAAGCTGCTAAACCGGGTGTTCAAGATCCGATAGAAGTTAGAAGTCAACCAGGTAGTATGGTTAATCTTTATGATAAAGACAACCACATCATTTAGCTGGTAAAGCTGGTACAACAGACCCTGTAGATGTGAATGCAGAGCCAGGATCTAAAGTTGAACTGTTCGATAAAGACGGTAATAAGTTAGGAGAAGCAGAGGCTGGTAATGATGGTGTTGCTCATATTACACCAACGAGTCCAATACCAGAAGGTAACGTAACAGCTAAAGCGACAGATAAAGCAGAAACACCTAATACATCTGATGCATCTGATCCGATTAAAGCGACTGACACAACACCACCAACTAAACCTGTAATTTCTACAGATTTAACTGGTAAAGCTGGTACAACTGACCCAGTTGACGTGAATGCAGAGCCGGGGACTAAAGTAGAACTGTTCGATAAAGACGGTAATAAGTTAGGTGAAGCAGAGGCTGGTAATGATGGTGTTGCTCATATTACACCAACGAGTCCAATACCAGAAGGTAACGTAACAGCTAAAGCGACAGATAAAG